>JBECKX010000116.1:0-6070 GCA_040235515.1 Candidatus Zixiibacteriota bacterium | reverse complement strand
GGTCATACCCATCGGGCAACCCGCAAACGAATCTGAACGCCAGGCCATCGGTTTCCTTCGGGATCATCTTCCCGATGGCTGGCTGATTTTCCACAACTTTGAGATGCGTCAGGGTGAGGAGGTGTTCGAAATCGACATCGCCATCCTCGCGCCTCACGCGGTGTATCTGGTGGATGTCAAGGGGACACGGGGCAACATCGATGTGTATGGCTCCAAGTGGTATCCCGAGGGACGGCAACCGTTCTTCTCGCCGCTGGCCAAGCTGCGCAGCCATGCCAAGACCATGGCCACGATCATCCGCGAGAGCAACACCGGTCTGATCGAGCTGCGCAAGGCCCATGTGCATGCCACCGTGCTGCTCACCGCCGATGACGCCGCCGTGTTCGATCAGGCGGGCATCGACAGCCCGGACGTGACTGACTTCAAGCACTGCCTCAAATACTTCACTGATAAGGGGCGCATTCCTAGTCATCGTTTAGATAACATTCAAAAGTTCCATAAAATCATAGCAAGTGCGATCAACGGCAAGGCAAAACCCAAGTCGTCCGCAACTGTTTTCCGTGACTGGCAAGTGGAAGAGAAGCTGGGCGGCACAGACCGTTACACCGAATACCGTGCCAAGCACAACTTATTAGGTAAAAGTGGTGGCTTTGCACGCCTGCGTGTCTATCAGGCCGACCCTTATCAGGACGAGGCCGCCCGCAAGAAAGAATTTAAAAAGATCAGCAACGCCTATCGCGCCGTGGCGCACATGCCGACCCACGCCAACGTGCTGGCGGTGAAGGATCTGTTCGTTTCCGATGATGAAGATAAAGTGGTGCTGGTCACCGAGGACCTGCCTGGCCAGGCCCTGCGTCTGCACATCAACAAGGCCTCGCTGGCTCTGACCTTTGATCAGAAGCTACAGGTGATGCGAGACGTGTTGTCGGCCCTGGACCATGCGCACCGGCATGAGGTGATCCACCGCAATCTCACCCCGGACGCCATTCTTGTGACCAAGGGCGGCCAGGCCCGGGTGACGGGTTTTGATTTCGCCCGGGTAGGCAAGAACCGCACCTCCACCATCGCCGATCAGGTGGTGGATGATCTGGAAGCTGCCTACCAAGCTCCGGAATGTTTCAAGGACCCGACCGAGGCCAGCATTGCCTCCGATCTCTACGCCGCCGGGTTGATCTTTTACGAGCTGCTGACCGGTGAGCTGCCCTTTGAAAGCGTCGACCAAATGATGGAGGCCGACGGCCGGTTCCCGATGAAACCCTCGGAGCACAAGCCGGATCTGCCCAAGGGGATCGACGAGTGGCTGCAAAAGTTCTGCGAGTTTGATCCCGAGGACCGTCATACTAGTGCGGCAATTGCCCGTAAGGCCCTGGACGACTTGATTCTGCCCGAGGCCAAGAACGACTCGGATTCGGACGTGAGCGGCCCGGCATTGGTTGTACCGCAACTCCCTGATGACCTGATGAACCTGCCGCAGGATTTCATCCTGGCGGATCGCTTTCGTATTCAGAAGAAACTGGGTAGCGGTGGCTTTGGCGTCGCCTACAAGGTGTTCGATTCGCTGGGCGATGTGGTGCGGGTCATCAAGCTGGTGACCAAGGACCGCCGCAGCGTGTACGAACGGTTGCGCCGTGAATACAAGACGCTCACCAATCTGCCCGACCACCCGCATGTCGTGAAGGTGATTTGGGCGGATCGCATGGCTGACACCAAGCAGACGCCGTACATCGTCTTTGAATATGTAGAAGGTCTGGACGTCTCGGATCTGATCGATGCCGAGGCGCTATCGCTGGATGATTCCGTGCGCATTGTACGCGAGGCAGCCGAGGGGCTGGCTCATCTTCACAAGCACGGGGTTTACCATCAGGACGTCAAACCCTCCAATCTGCTGTGGACCGATAAGGGTGTCCGCATCATTGATTTCAACGTCGCAGTCTCTGAGAACGACGAGGTCCAAGGCGGTGGCGGTACGCGCCGCTACCTGCCGCCGGACTATGATTACTCCTGCGAGCCGGATGCTTCGGATCGGATGGACCGAGATCTTTATGCCTTGGGCATCTCCTTCTATGAGTGCCTGACCGGAAAGTATCCTTTCGACGAGCCCACGCCGCCGATCAAAGCTCAGCCCAAGGACCCCAAGCAGTTCAAAGGCTGTGGCGACGTCAACTCTTCGCTAATTAATGTGCTGGTGAAAATGATTGCGCCTGAACGCAAGGATCGCTTTGCGTCGGCGGAGGAGTTCTTGACCGACTTGGCCGAGATCAAGCGCCTGCGCTCAGTGCTGACCACCGGCGAGATCGGAACCGGCCCCAAAGTGGTTGCCAAACTCGGCTTTGAGCCGACCAAACCCAATACCAATCCTTTCGTCACCCATTTGCTGACTCTCTATAGCCAGAGCCAGGTGTCCAACGCGGGCACCCGTGTCCTCGACGAAGTTGGCAAGGCCACTTATGTGCCGACCTATCTGGACGAGAAGCTCAAGCCTGCGCTGCTCAAGGGCGAGTTCCGCCTGGTCATCATCAGCGGTAACGCCGGTGACGGTAAGACGGCCTTCATTCAGCAGTTTGAGGCCTTTGCCGAGAGCAAGGGCGCACAGATGCAGCGCGGCGCGAATGGGGCTGTGTTCCAACTCAAAGGCCACACCTACCAGAGCAACTACGATGGAAGTCAGGATGAAGGTGACGAGCGCAACGACACCGTACTACAGAAATTTTTCGCTCCGTTTGCGGGCAAGGACGCTTCCGGTTGGCCCGAGAATCAGACCCGCCAGATCGCAATCAACGAGGGTCGTCTGGTCGATTTCTTCCTGGAGCATGGAGAGGAATATCCGCTGCTTGCCAAACAGATCCAGCTGGGTTTGGCCGGGGCCGCTCCGGAAGGCGGCATCGCGGTCATCAACCTCAACCTGCGCTCGGTAGTTGCCGAACCCGAGGAAGGTCAACCTTCAATTCTGGAGCGTCTGATCGCGCGCATGACGCAACAGGAATACTGGCAGGCATGCGAGAAGTGCGACCTTAAGGGCAAGTGCTACGCCTACCACAACGCCCGGACCTTCCAGGACTCTGTTGCCGGTCCAAAGGTGATCGATCGGCTGAAGATGCTCTACACCATTACTCACCTGCGTGGCCGCCTGCACATCACTATGCGCGATATCCGTTCTGCGCTGGCCTTCATGCTGGTGGGTACCCAGGATTGCGACGGCATTCATCAACTCTATCAGAACGGCGGTGAAGAGACTCAGAACCGAATCCTCGATGGTTTCTATTTCAACTCGTGGCTTGGCGGGGCGGAAGGCTCGAATGATCGATTGGTTTCGCTGCTACGCGAAATTGATGTCGCCCAAGTCAGCAATCCAGATCTGGATCGCGAGCTTGGCTTCCTCAATCCGAAGGCCAAGGCTGTAAGCCGCTTTTCGTTTGCGGAGCGAACCAGTTATGACGATGAGTTGGTGGAGACGTTATTCCGCAATCTGCCTCGCGATTACTCGTCGAAGAACCGAACTCGACTGATCACCAAACATCGGAATTACCTTTCGCACCTGCGTCGTCGTCATTTCTTCGAGCGGCGCGATATTGGCTGGAAGGAGATGCTGCCGTACGGAAGCATTGACCCCTTTCTGAATGCCATTGAGCAGCCCGGCGGGAAAAGCGCCGATGAGGTCACCGCTATTCTCTGGGCGATCAATCGCGGTGAAGGCTTGAGTGATCCGGCACGTTTAGGTAACCAACTTGCGCTGCGTGTCCGCCAAGTGGATAAGGGCACGATCCGCAGTTACCGCCTCTTTGACGGCGACCATTTCATACTCCGCACCGAGCAGGAAACGGTGACACATCCTTTCCTCGAGTGCCTGTCTCAAGCGCTGGTACTGCTTTACGATTCCGGCGACGGGCACAAGGCCAGTCTGCGCATCAACCTCGACGTCTACGAAATGCTGATGCGACTCAATAATGGCTACCGGCCAAGCATTGAGGAGCAGGAAGGTTTCTTGTTGAGTTTAACTGTATTTAAGAATCGTTTGGCCTCAGTGCCCTACAAAGAAGTTTTACTGACCAAAGCTGGGCACAAGTTCTACGAAATCCGTCGCGAGGATGACGGAGTGTTGAAGATGACAGTTTCAGAAAAGGGGGGTGAGTACCATGTCAGTTAAAGGACGCGACAAGGAATTCAGAATCCCCAAAGTTTCTTATCTCGATTTCAAGCATATCGAGATGGACCGTGTTCTGACGATGTTGTTTCCGCGTCTCAAATACGACGGTTACGGTAGCCGTCGCCCCCCTCGTGGCGGCGACCTCTCAGTTGATGAGTTTCTGCAAGACTTTTTAGAGCATCCCGAGTGGTTTTCTGGATTCGACAAGCATTCGGATATAACTCGCGCCTGGATTGAAACCGACCTCATGGATATGGTCAATCGGGGTAAAAGCAATCAGGCGCTTGCTGCACCTCGTCCTCTTCATGGTAACACCTATAAATTCCGCAACGCGAAGCACACGCGTGATTACGGTGCGGCTGAGCATATTTACTGGATGCTTTTCTATGCTCGCAAAGGTAAAGGGCAGGCGGCGCGTGATGCCTTGAAGCGGTTCTTCTTTCCGGGAATCGACCTGGTAACGGACCGTTACGATCCAAGCGCATCCGTAGATGTGGAAACACAGGCGATCCTGCGTCTGGATCATCAAGTCACACAGGATATGAAAGACTCAAAGGAGCCATCACGTTTCCAGCCTTTGTGCATCGGCCAGGCCGACATCATGGCCGACGACATCCTCCGGCTTCTGGCCTACGAGCCCTATATTCCGCGCTCCGTACTGGTGGATTATCTCAAGACTCTTTTAGCCTTTCATCTGGCGCTCTACCATCTCAAGCTGCTGCAGATGCTGCCCAAGCTGGTGAAACAGCGTTCTGGCAACGATCTCTGCACCATCAAGGAGTGCCCGATAAATCCCGGTCTTGATAATGCGCTGGAAGGCTGCCCTTACCGTGTGGCGGTGGTCGTGGATATGGGCGATATCAACAATCCACACATGGCCGAATTGGCCCGCAAGTCTACGGACCGACTCTACAGACAGATACCGGCCTTCGTGCAGGCCAATTTCGTCGTCAAGAAGCTCGATGAGATGGCGGAATACCTAAATAAAAAGACAGGCAAGCTTGCTACACCAGGGGGAGGCGTGTTCGGCGTAGGCGATTTAGTTTCTCTGCTAAAGCCTGAATACGATGCCGAGCGGCAAGCGTACTTCAAATTCCGCCTTGCCAGTCTGATCGAGGAGTCTACCTCTGGTAACGAAGACGTTGATCCAGAAATCAGGGAAGTCACTTCAATGGGGCTCGGAGAATTCGAGTCATTCATCGAAATTCTGATGGCCTATCGAGGCAAATATCACCGCCAGTACATCACGGAATGCCTGGATTCTCTCTTACTGAAAAACAAAGAAACCGGTCTGTTGGCTCAATCCCGGACCAAGGGAAGTCCTCGTCGATTCGTTTTGGGAAGTAAATTGCTTGAAGTACTCCTACAGATTGCTGTGTTAACTCAAGACAGCGGGCGTTTTGTTACCCGGGAAGTACGCATCGAGGAGTTGTTGGCTTTTCTGAGAAACCGTTACGGTCTTCATATCGACCGGTTACCGGAAGGAGCTCAGGCCAACAGCAGTATTCTGGACAGACGCGCCTTGCGCCTCAATGTGGAAGCCTTCAAGCGTCGCCTGCGAGAAATCGGATTCTACGAGGATCTGTCAGATGCCTACGTGACACAGAAGGTGTCTCCCCGCTATACGATCGAGAAAAATGACGGAATAAATAAGAATGGGAGGCATGCATGAGCGACGCGTTCACTAAGCTTTCCCAGGACAAATTGAACGCGGCGGTTGCTGGTGTACTTTGCCCCCGTATTGAAGCGATTCTGGGTGACCGTGGCCCAGGCCACTGCATGCGGGTCACCGATCTCGATGACGAGGTAATGGAGTCGGTCTGCAAGGAACTGCGCCGAGTCCGGCCGCATGGAAACATTTTTATTCTCGGCAGCCATGATCAGGAGGATCAACCACACCGGGTAACCTCCACTAAACTGGTGGAG
>JBECKX010000113.1:0-16718 GCA_040235515.1 Candidatus Zixiibacteriota bacterium | reverse complement strand
GTCCATAATCGGTGGCGATGCCGTCTCGATGGTCGGTGATCGTTCCCTGCAGGATGTAGACAACTCCGGGTCTGTCCACATGATCGTGAACCGGACCGAAGACACCTCCGGCGTCGATTGTCACCTTACGCATCCGAAGCTGCCGCCCCTGCATGCCATCGATCTCAGGACCAAGATCGACAGTCGCCAATAGCTCCACTGCAACGCCTTTCGTCTCAGGCACCAACTGCTCGCTGCTCATCAGACTTACCTCTCTTTACCTCAAGAATTATCCGGACCAGAGACAAGTTAACTTCGATCCAGTTATACGCAGCCAGCCGCCACGGACACCGACGAGATTTGTTCAACAGGGTGAGCCTGCGCAGCGGATCGATTTCAACAGTAAGAGATTGGCCGATATCAGCTTGTCTCATTCAAGAGCACCGCAATTCCAGAGAATGCCATCGCTGTCGCGATCTGGCTCGTTTAGCTATTGTTCCCGGTACAGAAACCTGAGATAGTCACTATGATGAATTCGATGAACAGACCAGACCCACATAAGCCGTTACGCCAGAACATTCGCATGCTCGGTAATATACTCGGCGACGTGATCACCGCGCTGGAGGGAGAAGCGGTACTTGAATTGGTGGCACGCATTCGAGATGTCTCTCAGCAGTTTCGCGGCGGAGACAAGAGTGCCCGCGACTCCTTGATTGATTTAATCGGCAAACTGGATGATCGACATCTTATGCTTATGGCCAAAGCATTCGGCCACTTCCTCAATCTGGCAAACATAGCAGAGCAGCATCACAGGGTCAGGCGGCGCCGTGAGTACCGCAGGCACAATGATCAGCGACCTCAGAAGGGATCGCTTGAGGAGCTGTTTCCCCGCTTGCTTGCGTCGGGCGTCGACAAGCAACGAATAATCGAACGCTTGCTGGAGACAAAAATAGACTTTGTGCTGACGGCTCATCCCACCGAGATCCAGCGCCGCACAATGATCCAGAAATACTCTCAGATCGAGCAGTTGCTTGGTGAGCTTGATCGCGAGGACCTGACGGTGGAGGAGCGCAGGTGGAGCGAGGATGAACTCCACCAGGTTCTCCTCTCGGCATGGCGAACTGATGAACTGAGATTCGCCAAACCTACTCCCGTGGAGGAAGCACATTGGGGCTTTGCAGTCGTCGAGCAGACGTTGTGGGATGTCGTGCCTGTCTATCTTCGCCATCTTGATATGGTGCTGCAGGAGACGGTTGGGCGAAGCTTGCCGATAGACTTCAGCCCAATTCGCTTTTCATCATGGATGGGCGGAGATCGCGATGGCAACCCGAATGTTACGGCTGAAGTGACACGGGAAGTGCTTCTGCTGGGACAGTGGGAGTGTGCCGAGTTACTTAAGCGTGACCTGATCAAGTTGCGCTCGGCACTTTCGATGGCGAGTTGTTCGTCCGAGCTGCGTGAGAAGGTGGGCAATGCCCGGGAGCCATATCGTGTCTTACTCCGGGAGTTCATCGATAATCTCTCTGACGATATGAGGCAGATTGAAGCTGTGTTGGAAAACAAACAGCGAAGCTACAAACCCTGCTACTCCTCATTGGCAGAGTTAAAGGCACCGCTGCTACTCTGCTACCGCTCGTTGAGCGAGACAGGTATGAAACAGATAGCGGATGGTCTCCTCGCAGATATCCTGCGCAAACTCGCCTGTTTCGGGCGGTCACTCCTGAAG
Organism: Candidatus Zixiibacteriota bacterium; assembly: GCA_040235515.1. Taxonomy (GTDB): domain Bacteria; phylum Zixibacteria; class MSB-5A5; order CAIYYT01; family CAIYYT01; genus JBECKX01. The sequence continues at coordinate 15,013 of JBECKX010000113.1, read as the reverse complement.
CTCGATATCAGGCAGGACGCGCGGCGGCATACGAGATTGCTCACGAGTCTAACCGATGCTCTTGGACTGCCGCCTTATGACAGGATGTCTGAGGATGAGCGCCGGGAATTCCTCGTAGAACAACTGACTGGCTGCACGTTGGAGATACCAGCATCGTTTGCCGCAGACGATGAGGACAGCGAGGTGTTGTCAACCCTGCGATTGATTGCCGAGCAGGATATGACGCTGCTGGGAGCTTATGTTATCTCGATGGCTAAGACACCCTCGGACGTCCTGGCTGTCTATCTCCTGCAGAAGCTGGCCGGGGTGAGATCGCTGATGCGTGTCGTTCCCCTCTTTGAGACGCTAGCCGACTTGAGTTCGGCAGGTGATTCCATCGACGCGCTGCTCCGTATCGATTGGCTGCGAGAGCGAACAACCGAGATGGAAGTGATGATCGGCTACTCGGATTCTGCCAAGGATGCCGGTTTTCTGGCTGCATCCTGGGCACAGTTCAAGGCACAGGAAGCGTTGACGGAAGTATGCAGCCGGCACGGGGTCAAGCTGGTACTGTTTCATGGACGCGGCGGATCGATTAGCCGCGGTGGAGCATCGGCGCATCAAGCTTTACTGTCACAACCCCCGGGGGCGGTGCATGGTGGTTTTCGTGTAACTGAGCAAGGTGAGGTGATTCGATTCAAGTTCGGTTTGCCCGGTGTGGCGCTTCGAACTCTGGAAGTCTACATGTCGGCCATGCTCGAAGCAGACCTCCTGTGCCCTGAGAGTCCGCTGGAGGAATGGCGGGCCATGATGGATCAGATGGCCGAGAAATCGGCCTCACTATATCGGAGTGTGGTTCAGCAGGACGAGCGTTTCCTCGATTACTTCATGCAGACCACCCCTATCCGGGAGCTGGAGGAGATTGCGATTGGCAGTCGTCCCGCGAGGCGAAGCGGTGGGGCGGTCGTGGGCAGCCTCCGGGCTATTCCCTGGGTGTTTGCATGGACGCAGGTTCGCCTGATGCTGCCTGCATGGCTCGGCACCCAGGCAATATTCGAGAGTGGGGAAACTGTCAAGGCCAGGCTGCGCGAGATGCTGAACAACTGGGTTTTCTTCCGCAATATCATTGGAATGCAGGAAATGGTGCTGGCGAAGAGCTTACCCGATATCACGGAGCACTACGAAAGGGTATTGACCGATCCTGCTCTCCATCAGTTCGGGCAGCAGTTGCGTGACGAACTGGCGAAAGTCAGTGCCGGTTGGCTGGAACTGACAGGTGAACCGACTTTGTTGACTGACTCGCCTGTTATCCAACGATCGATTGATGTGCGAAACCCATATACGGATGTTCTGAATCTGCTTCAGGTGGAAGCGCTGAAACGATACAGGGCGCATAGGGAAGCAAGTCCCTCCGAAGTGCGGACAGCTCTTCTGTTGACGATTGTTGGCGTAGCGGCCGGCATGCGCAACACCGGTTGAGTTTGGCCCCCAAGAGCAGCCGGAGAGAGTTGCGCATCGCGGAGAAGTGAAGCTACACCAACGTATTCGAAAAGACCGGATAGACACACTCCTGTTTCGTGTCGCTACATCGCAGGTTAAGGTCCACAAACTCAGGATCGCAGACTTCATTCTCCGCGCTAACAAGTGATTTCTCTCCCACGCAATCGTTTTGCATAGAAATAAAGTCACGTTTCTCCGACATTCGTACCGATTCACCTACCCAACTGGTGCAGATTCTATCGGGAATGCCGAAGAAATATAATAGTCTAGCACTACTTCCACCGCACAGCAGCGCAATCAAAACAAATTAGATGGGGGCTTGGACAATTCCCGGGAAACAGAATGCAAAATGTGGATAAATTAGCTAAACAACTCCATGAAAATTGTGGCGGTCTGAGCGATCAGGTCGACGGGAAAGCAGATGCTCAGCAAGAAGCTCTCAATCCCGGCTCCGAGACAAACTCAACACTGTCTCGGGCCTTCTGCTCAGATAAGTCGAGCTTGATGTGTTTCAAGCTGTTCACGGAGGTGTTGAGTTCCATATTTCTCATTGACTCCGAAACGAACCTGATCCTCGATGTCAATCCCGCCGCCATCGAGCTTACCGGCTACGATAAGAGTGAGTTAATCGGAAGTCGGCTTGACAGGCTGTTGCCCGAAGATGAAAAAGGCCGCAGAAAGACGCTGAAGAGTCTTGCGTCCGATAGCCTCGATCCAGCCAAGCTGATCTTGCTGACAAAGAGCGGCGACAGGCTGTTTGTCGATGTAACGTTCTCCTCCTATGACTGCGTGGGTGAAGCAGTCGTTCTGCTGATCGCCAATGATGTCACCGAGCTGAAATCGGCGAGGGAATCTTTGACAAAGACAGAGCAGAAGCTTGGTGTTCTGTTCCATAAGTCTCCATTCGGATTGATCTACTGCAGGGCAATTCGAGACGCGCAGGGCCGCCTGATCGACTATCGCTATCTCGATGCTAATGATGCTGTCTACCACCACACCGGATATGACACCGAATCGATGATTGGAAAGAGCGCGCGAGCATTTGCGAACTCGAGGCAATTCGATGAAAAGCTCAAGTACTATGAGACGATGTTGTCGGAGCAGAGATCGATCAACTTCATTCATTTCTGTGAGGATTGCGACAAGACGGTCGATGTCACAGCATTCCCGATCGACAAAGAATACTTCGTTATCAACTTCATTGATGTCACTCAACAGAAGAGCACCGAAGCGGAACTGAGAAAATTCAAAGTATTTTCGGAGCAGGCCGTGCATGGCAATGCTATTACTGACCTCGACGGTAACCTGCTCTATGTCAACAGTTCCTTTGCAGAAACCCATGGGTTTATGCCCGACGAATTGATTGGAAAGAACCTCTCCACGCTGCATACCGCGGAACAGATGACTGAAGTCAGGCGGATCAACGGGCGACTGATCGAAGCCGGCTCCTTCGGCCCGGAGGAAGTGTGGCATGTCGATCGCGACGGCGTAGAATTTCCGATGCTCGTGAGCGGTACAGCGATCCACGACGAGAATGGGGCACCGCAGTTTCTTGCGATCAGCGCCATCGACTTCACAGAACGTAGGCGGATGGAAGAGAGGCTCAGGGATAGTGAGGAGCGGTATCGGAGGCTCTTCGAGAAAGCAGGCTTCGGTATCAGCGTCAGCAGGGGATTGGAATTGGTGCACGCCAACAAGAAGCTGCTGGATATCTTCAAAGTTGACAGTGCAGACAGGTTCAGAGAAAAACCGCCACTGAGTTACTTCACCGCCGAAAGTCGACTGATCGTGGAAGAGCGAATGCGCATGCTCGGGCAAGGCAGTGAATTGCCAGCAAGTTTCTCGGTAGACATCATCCGCGAAGATGGAGAGGTAAGACGGCTTGAACTTGATGCCACCAACATCACGCTCGATGGCGAAGTTCTCCGGCTTACATCCTACACGGATGTTACCGAGCGACACCACGCCGAAGAAAAACTGCATGAGAGCGAGGAAAAATTCAGGGGGATCTTCGAACAATCTCCGCTCGCCATCCAGATCTATGACCTGAATGGACGCTTGATCGAAGCGAATCAACAGACGCTCGACCTGTTTGGGATCGAAGATATCAGTTACGTTCTCGGATACTCCCTCTGGGATGACCCAAACATGTCACCGGAGATGGCGGAGCATCTCAAGCAGGGCACGCCGGTTGCCATTTCGACAAGCATCGATTTCGATTTGATGAGTGAGGCCGGCAGATTTCCAACGAGCCGGAGCGGCGTTGCCTGGCTGGATATCTTCGTCATGACGCTGAGACAAAAGGGCAAGACGGCTGGCTACCTGGCGCAGATAGTTGACGTGACCGCGCGAAAGCAAGTTGAAAACGAACTCCGCAAAAGTAAGGCGAGATTGATCGAGGCCCAGCGAATCGCCGACCTGGGAGACTTTGTCTTGGATGTCAAAACAGGGGAGGTTACCTGGTCCGAGGGTATGTATGACTTAATGGGCTATGACAAGTCCGAGGCAATGGAGGTGATGAAGGTCGATTCAGAAACCGATCAGCAAGACACCCACGAGAGCTTCACTCAGTGGCTGAATATGAGTCTTGAGTCGGGAGATCTGAACGATCAGTCGTACGAATTCAGGTTGAAGCGCAAAGATGCGCGGCTTATAGATGTGCAGGTGAGTCTCTCAACCGAATTGAGCGACGGCAAGCCGTGCAAGGTCATCGGCACAGTGCAGGATATCACCAAACGCAAGCAGGCGGAGGTGTCCAATACTCGTCTTTTGCGGGCAATCGAACAGGCCGAAGAGACTATCGTTATCACTGATGTAAAGGGAATCATCGAGTATACCAATCCAGCCTTCACGAAGACTACAGGATACTCGGTCGAGGAAGTAATCGGGAGAAGCCCGAGGCTGCTGAAGAGTGGCATGCACGACCAGGAATTCTACACGAGAATGTGGAAAACCTTGTCAAGCGGCAGGGAGTGGAGCGGAGAGATTGTCAACAAGCGGAAGGACGGCACGTTGTATACCGAGAACGTGACCATATCCCCCGTCGTTGACTCCGCCGGCAAGATTGTGAACTATGTCGCGGCCAAGAATGATATTACCGAGACCAAGCGCCTGCGGGAGCTTGAGTCGCGCGCTGAGCGACTTGAAACCGCCGGGATAATCGCCGGACAGGTTGCACACGACTTCAATAATCTGCTGGCGCCGATAGCAGCCTACCCGGAGATGATTCGGGATGAGCTGCCGAGAATCCACCCGGCACATGAGTATATCGATCAAATCGAGGAAGCCGCGAAGGGGATGGCGGAGATCAATCAGCAGTTGTTGACCCTCGGCCGACGCGGCCACTACAATCAGGTTGTACTCAACCTCAACTCGATCGTGAGTCAGGCTGTCAAGAATATCCCACACCTGACTGACACGATATCGGTGGAGGTGGATCTTGCTCCGGACCTGATGAACATCCTCGGTGGGGGCTCACAGATCCACCGCGTATTGACCAATCTACTCTGCAATGCCGTCGATGCACTCGATGAGGTGGGTCACATCATTGTCAGCACGGAGAATATCTATGCCGACGATGTGTTTGGAGTCTTCGGCCGGATTCCCAAGGGCGAGTATGTCAGGCTGACAGTCTCCGATGATGGTTGCGGTATACCCGATGATGTAGTCCAGAAGATCCTTGATCCGTTCTTCACGACCAAGACCAGCGACAAGAAGCGTGGTTCAGGTCTGGGGATGAGTGTCGTCGATACCGTGGTAAAAGATCACAACGGTTATCTGGATTTGAAAACCCAACCGGGAATCGGAACTTCATTCTATATCTACTTCCCGATCACACGCCTGAACTCTGACACGGACGAAACAAGCGACATCCCGGGCGGGACCGAGACGATCCTGGTTATCGATGATGACAAGATACAGCGGGATGTCACGACCCAACTCCTGCAGCGGTTGGGTTACATTGTCAGCTCAGTTGAAAGCGGGGAGGATGCGATCGAGTTTCTGAAGCATACGCCACAAGACCTGATAATCCTTGATATGGTAATGCCGGGGGGGATTGACGGCGCCGAGACCTTCGAAAAAATAGTCGAATTCAACCCTGCTCAGAGATCTGTTATCGTCTCCGGCTACTCCGAATCGGCCAGAGTGAGGGTCGCTCAGGAGCTGGGCGCGGGTAGTTTTGTGAGGAAGCCCCTGACCAGAAGAGCGATCGCTACCGTGGTCAGGTCAGAACTGGACAAAGCGGAAGCAGCCCGTACTCGATAAACGTATTCGAAAATTATTCGCGATCAACGAAGGCCCCCGATCCTGCAGGGGCCTGCATCTCAATTTCAGCTTACTAACAACAGCAGGCAGCCATCCCGACACATGACCGGATGCTACTGTTCCGACTCCGTCTTCTTCCCGAAAGTCAGGTAAAGTACCGGCAGAACGACCAGAGTGAGCATGGTGGATGTCAAAATCCCTCCGACCACAACTGTGGCGAGAGGCCGCTGTACTTCGGCGCCAATGCTGGTGGAGAGCGCCATCGGAATGAAACCGAGTGCTGCGACCAGCGCGGTCATGAAGACCGGTCTCAACCGCGTCAGCGCACTTTGCTTGATAGCTGCACTGATCTCGACTCCTTCGGCACGCAGTCGTTTGATCGAGGACACCAGCACCAGACCATTGAGTACCGCAATCCCTGAGAGGGCGATGAAACCCACGCCGGCAGAAATGGAGAATGGCATTCCACGCAGCGCCAGCGAGACCACACCACCAATCGCCGCGAGTGGCACACCAGAGAAGATAAGGAGTGCATCGCGTGCCGATTTGTAAGTCCAGTAGAGCAGCCCGAAGATCAGGATCAGGGCTATTGGCACAACGATCATGAGCCGTATGCGAGCGCGCTCAAGATTCTCGAATTGACCACCCATCCGGATGAAGTATCCCTCGGGGAGCGAGACGTCTGCGTGAAGAACTTCCCTTAGCTCCGAGACGAATGAACCGATATCTCTGTCGCGCACGTTGCACTGGACGACTATGCGGCGTCGACTCCATTCTCTGGTGATCGTCGCCGGACCTTCCTCTAATTCAGCTGTTATAACCCGATCGAGTTTCACCAGGCTGCCGCTGCTTGAAGCCAGTAACAGCTGTGAGACATCCTCCGCGCCCTCCAGCCTCTCCGGGTCGATCCTCACTGCCAGATAAAATCGGCGTTGCCCTTCAAAGACATCGCCTACAACAACTCCCCCGATACTCTCGATAGCCGTCAGAGCATCCCTGGCGGAAAGCCCGTAACGAGCGAGTTTCTGACGATCCACCGCAAGGCGAAGCTGCGGTTGCCCGGTTATCTGCTCGACCGACACATCAGCCGCACCCCGGATATGCTCCACGATTTCGGCGATCTCCTCGGCCTTCTCGACCAGCACGTCGAGGTCATCGCCGAACAACTTGATGCCGATATCTGATCTGATCCCGGCAACCATCTCATTGACACGCATCTCTATCGGCTGTGTGAATATGCGATTCTGTCCCGGAAGGTCCGCGAGCTCTTCATCGATTGCAGCGACCAATTCCGTTTGATTGCTGGCCCGGGTCCAGTTCTCTCTCGGTGTCAGGGAGATGAACATGTCGGAGAGCTCGATTCCCATTGGATCGGTGGAAAGCTCTGCTGTACCGGCGCGAGTCCAGACATGCTCGATCTCATCAGGAAACGCCGCCATCAGATTCTTCTCGATCTGTGTATTGTACTCGACGGTCTGCTCCAGGGAGATTCCCGATAACCTCACCAGATTGATGACGATCGTACCCTCATTCAGTCGCGGCACAAACTCTGAACCGAGGCTGGAGAAGAGGAAGATACCTCCGGCGAGTAACGCCAGTGCGCCCAACAGTACGAATTTCCGGAAACGCATCGACCAGTCGAGCACCGGCTCATAGTGCCGCCGCATCCATTTCAGCAGGCGCGGTTCACGCTCAACTCGAGCGCTTTTTAGGAATGTGGCGATGAGTGCGGGCAGAATGGTGAAGGAGAGTATTAAGGAACCTGTCAGCACAAACACTACAGTAAGCGCCATCGGACGGAACAGTTTGCCCTCGACACCCTGAAGTGTAAGTATCGGGAGATAGACGATGATCAGAATCAATTCCCCGAAAAGAGTCGGCTTCCTGACCTCGAGGATTGCATCCCGGATCGTCTCGAGGCGCGAGGCGGGCTCGTTTGCGGATGAGAGCCGGCGCACCGCGTTTTCGACCTGAATCACGGCGTTGTCGACAGCCAATCCGAAGTCGATCGCGCCGAGACTCATCAGGCTGCCGGCAATTCCAACTCTCGACATCATGTCGAATGCAAACAGCATCGAGAGCGGGATGGCGGAAGCTACGATCAATCCCGCACGTAGATTGCCGAGGAACATGAAGAGGACCGCAATCACCAAGATCGCACCATAGAACAGGTTGTGCTCTACGGTCGAGAGGACTTCGTCGACAAGCTTCGTGCGTTCATATACAGTGACTGCCTTAATGCTGTCAGGGAGAGTTTCCTCGACTTCACTCAGGCGCGCTGCGAGTTGTTCAGTCACGCTCGGCGGATTCTCACCGGTGATCATGAATCCCAGCCCAAGCACCGCCTCTCCCAGCCCGTTGTAGGTTGTGGCGCCTCGCCGAATCTCGTGACCAATGACCACGTCGGCGATATCGGAGATGAATAGAGGCACGCCCTCGCGGACGTCCACCACAACCCCTTCGATGTCGGCAATCGATTCGACAACCCCGATCCCGCGAATCAGAGTCATCTCGCCCGCCCTCACAACCTGCCCCCCGGCGACATTGCCTAAGTCCTCGTGCACTCGCTTGACCAGTGCATCCACTGTCAGACCGTATTTGGCCAGTTGTTCCGGCTTGAGAATGATCAAATACTGCTTCTCGAAGCCGCCCCAGCTGTTTACCTCCGCAACCCCGGGAACTGCCTGAAGTTGCGGTTTGATGTTCCAGTCCTGGATGGTGCGGGGATAAGTAGGATCAGCGCCATTCCCAAGTACTATGTAGTGGAAAATCTCGCCAAGCCCGGTAGATACCGGGCCAAGCCTGGGGGGTTCGATCCCTTCGGGGAGTTCCACAGCCGGGAGCCGTTCACTCACCTGCTGGCGCGCGAGGTAGAGGTCGGTCTCGTCAGAGAAAATGGTGGTTATCTGGCAGAGGCCATACTTTGTTACCGACCTGACCTCTGTCAGCCCGGCGAGTCCGGTCAATGATTGTTCGATCGGGTAAGTGACCAGCCGCTCCAGGTCTTCCGGCGCCCAACCCGGTGCGGATACATTCACCTGCACAAGCGTCGGGGTCGTGTCGGGGAATGCATCAAAGGGCAGATGCCAGAGGGCGAAGATCCCGAACAGGCAGAGAACTCCACCGAGTATCAGGATCAGGATCCTGTACCGAATGGTAAATTCAACGATGTATTTCAGCATAGTGGCGCCTTTAACCGACCGGCTCGATGCCGCAACAACCTGCGCCTATGCTTGATTTCTTCAGTTCGGTCTTTAACAGGAAGGAGCCCTTGACCACTACCTCTTCACCCACCGAAACACCCTGGATCACGCGATAGTAAGAATCGGGGCCGTTGGTAATCGTTACTTTGCGCGGGCGGAAGCGATCCCTGGCTTCGCGCACGAACACCACATTACAGCAACCCTCCCACTGCACAGCGTTCTTGGGCACCAGCGTGACTTTCTCCGATGTATCTCCCATGATCCAGGCATTACCGAACTCACCTGCTCGCAACTGACCTGAAACATGATCCACCCTGGCTCGCACTGTTCCGGTGCGAGTATGAGGATCGAGGTAGGGCGACACCCAGATGATCGTAGCGGTACTCCTGTCGAGCGAGTGTTGATCGGTGGAGAAGAGCAGTTTCTGCCCGACTTCAACGTGCCGCATCTGGTCCTCGGTCAGTCTGGCTTCGATCCACATCGAGCCGGGATTCGTGAGTATCGCTAACGGTTCTCCCTCCTCAAGCAGTTCGCCCACCTGGGCTATCCGCTCCGCAACCAATCCCGAAGCCGATGACCTGAGGGTGAACTGATTTGAGACATCCCGCGATGTCAGCAATCTCTCGATGTCGTCACTCCCCATCCCGCTCGTCCGCAGCAAGCCTCGGACCGCAGTGAGGTCCGCTTCAGCCTTGCGATATTGGGCCTGAACCCGTTCGAACTCGCTTTTGGTGATCAGTTCTTTATCAATCAGCGATTGATGTCTGGCGACTTCCTGTGCCTGGACTTCCAGCTCCGCTGCTGCGGAAATCGCGCGTGCCTGAAGCTCGGCGATTTCCGGGGATTGCAGCACAGCAATCGGATCACCTTTCTCAACAACTTCCCCCGGCTCGATCAACCATCTTGACACCACGACCCGGGCGGTGGAAGCGATCACCATCGTTGAGTTTTCATCAAACTTCGCTTCTGCGGGAGCTTCTATCGTGGATTCCTGATTTGCCGCGAGGACGGCCGCAGTACTGATGCCCGAGCGCTCAACCGTAGACTCGGAGGTGAAGCGGATCAACGCGTCATTCGTCGCGCAGATACTGCGGTTGGGTCTGAAGTAGAGGGAAACCTCGATCGAGCTCTCCGGCAGTTCTTGCTCTTGCACCAGCAGCAGTTGTTCTTGGGGGAACATTATGCCGGGGTTGCAGAGACGGCAATGCGATTCAGGTAGATTATGTGGTGCGCACCAGTCGCCCGCGGCCTTGAACGTCTCAATCAGGGCCGGATTGCAGATCGTGCATTGAGACTCAGGTACGGCGTGTTCGGCGCACCAATCAGAGACCCGGGTACCGGCTGAATTTTGTAGTTCCTGAGGGAAGACTAGCTCGGGGTTGCAGAGGCGGCAGTGAGATTCCGGCAGATCATGCGACAGGCACCAGTCGCCCGCTGCCTTGAAACTTTCAATCAGGGATCGATTACACCTGGTGCATTCCGACTCCGGAACTGCGTGCTCGGCGCACCAATCGGCCATATCCGCTTCTGCTGAATTGTGGTCGAGATGAGAATGGCCGGCATGATCGTGTGGATCGCTGCTTGTTTCAGTAGTGCGGGTTAGAAGGATTACGGCTACGCAACCAGCCACCACCAGCAGCGCAACCAGCCATATATTCTTGTTCATTGTCGCTCTCCTCGAATGGCAACAGGCTTCTCGCCTTTGCGGCAGTCGCAGCCGTGCGCCAATCGCTTGACTTGACCCGAATCGGGTCATGGGATTATGGAAACGTGAATTGTTTGGGCTCTCAATCGTGGCAGCCCAAAGGACCAGAGACTACTTAGAGGGACTTCTGGGGTGGACGGTCGAGGCGTTCGGTAAACTCAGTTACCGGACGATCGCTGGCTGCACATGGCCTGAATGGGGATATTGTAGTTGAAGCTGAAAATTCCGGGACTGAAATCTCGCAAGCTATCGGTGTGGAAATGCAGTCGAAACAGGCACAGCCCGCTTCGCTCTGTTCATCGCAGTTCTCTTCACACTCGCACTGCGCCAGCGCGGCAAAACTCGGCGAGTAAAGGACCGCAAAATTGAACAGGAAAGCCAGTCCGAGAGCTAACTGAAGAATGATAGACTTGCGCAAGATTATTGTCATTAACGATATAACACACGAATTCCCCGGAAGTTCCGCGCAAAATGCCGATCTTTTCGCCGAATCCGGCCAGGGGCGCTTCACGATCTGTCCAGCGGCGTGCAGGGAGTGGTATGTTGTGGGATAAAGAGTTACGCAGCCAAACACCAAGCCACAGATCGATTCTGGGTGTTTCGCGGTAATCCGCCTTGACTTTGGAGTCTTTGATCCATAATTGCAGAGTATAGAGTCATTGATCAGTCGCTTTCTCCAGGAGGTAGTATGGCTGAGGCAGATGTTGGCTGCGCAAAACCTACCGGTACGGTGATTGGCCAGTCGCCGAAATCAGATCAATCTAATGAGACCAAGTCTATAGCAGGAGGCGGAAGCATGATGGTGGCAAGAGTGGGAGCTAAGGCTCCCGATTTTCAAGCCCCCGCATATCACAAGGGCAAATTTATAAGCGTTAAGCTTTCCGACTACGCCGGCAAGTGGGTTCTCCTTTGCTTCTACCCCGGCGATTTCACCTTCGTCTGACCGACCGAATTGTCGACGGTCGCCGGCAAGTTTGATGAATTGAAGAAACTGGGTGTTGAAGTTCTTTCAGTCTCAGTTGACAGCACCTTCGTCCACAAGATCTGGGAAGAAGCAGAACTCGCGAAGATGACCAAGAATGGCATTCCGTGGCCGATGGTCGCGGACGGGGCAGGAAATCTCGGCAGAGTATATGGCGTATACGACGAAAACAACGGCGTCAATATTCGCGGCCGATTCCTGATCGACCCCGATGGCGTGATCCAGGCTATGGAGGTTATGACACCTCCGGTGGGAAGAATGATCGATGAAACTATCCGCCAGATTCACGCCTTCCAACATGTTCGCAAGACTAAGGGCGCCGAAGCGTGCCCTGCCGAGTGGCAGCCCGGTAAACCAACCCTTAAGCCAGGACCCGAACTGGTCGGGAGAGTGTGGGAAGTGTGGCAGCCACAATAGCTTCATAGCTGTAATCAACCTGACACTGGAAAACAGGCGTTCAAGCGATTGAAGCGCCTGTTTTTCTTTTGTGGCAGGTACTCGACTGCTACGCGCTATCTGTCCGAGAACGATTCATCCGGCTGGTTCAGCCAAAGATGAACGCAGGTGAAAGGTTGATTTCTGCATCGGCCGCAACCCCGAGGCAACGCCAGAAGGCTCGATCTTAATAGGAAAGCAGATGGTTGCGAAACTGTGGGGAGAAAGCCGCCGGGCCGTCGCCTAGTCTTCACCCTTGCGTGAGTAGAGAACGAGGGTCTCATAAGAGTTCACCACCACACCACCCTCGCTCCGTCGAAGATTTGCCCTGAGCATAACGACTTTAGTCTTGTAGTTGTCATCCTCGAACTCCAGCATCGCTTGCTCAAGCGGTAAGAGTGATTCATAAATGCTGGTTCGTACAGAGTCCGCGCGATCGATAAGAGTCGTGAGGGGGATTCTAATCGTATCTGCAGATGCATTATCAGCTAAGAATCGCAGCAAAATCGAAACGGAATCTGTCTCAACCTTCACCACCTTCGATTGCTTTGTCGAGTCAACCCAGGTCACACGACCTCCAAACTGCGCATGTAGCATCTGATCATATCCGGAGAGAGAGATCGGAGCCTGCGGGTCAACATACACAGAGAAGTATTTGTCCAGTGAGGCCCTTGTCCAGAGGCTGTACTCGACACCCATTAAGGCCGCAACGTCCTCCGCGGACTTGTACCGACTCCGGGTCATCGTTGAGTCAGCTTGAAGTGACTGGTCAAACCATGGCTCGATCCCGGCAAACCCATGGACATCATTTAAGTAGCGAAGTATTGCGCTGATCTCGACGCTGTGCTCCTCGGACACCGGCGAAGGCGCTTTCTGAATCTTGCCATCCACCAGGATCGAATCGGCGCTGAGCATACTTTCCAATCGGTTGATCTGACTTCGCTCCGCGACTGCAAACATTCCCCAGGGACCGATAGAGATGATAAGCGTAAGAACAAAGAGCGATGTCGGAATCATCTTGATACTTTTCGAACGACTCAGCAGGAAATAGCCGGCGATGAATGCGAGCCATACGCCGATTGTCAGCCCGAGGTAGCGATCCTCGGTTATGCCATACTCGGAGATCCGGCGCCAGAGTGCGAGGAAGAGCACGACCACAAGGGGAAGAAGAATCAGGTAGTACCAGTTTGATGCTTTCCTGATCCAGGAGTTTTCCATTTTCTCGCGCAGTGGATCAAGCACGAAGAGCGCGACAATCCCGGTTGCTGAGAATCCGAGGATCAGCCGCCCCACCCATCCTTGCGGCCAACTCCAGGTGAAAACTATTTTCGCAATGTAGGCATAGAGTATCACGAAGTAGACGAGCACCAGCGGCGCAAGCACGTATTGCCCCAATATCTTCAGCGAGCGTGGATACTCAGTGACTTGATCGAGCTCAGCAAGGCTTCCCGGAATGCCTGAGAGGACGAAGGAGACTACGAAGAGTCCCTGGATCAATATCCAGAGTTCAAAGTACCTCTTACCCGGGATATCCACACCGAAGAGATTGTCCAGCGCGGCCAGCGCCAGGCCAAGACCGGAGAAAAGAACGACCGCGAATGCCTCAGCCAGAATAACTCGAAACACCAGGGTCTTGTTGAACTGCCAGAATCCGATGTTCGCACCGTGGCGGACAAAAGGAAGAGCTGCAAGCAGAAGTACTCCTGCTACTGAGAACGCAGAGAATCGAAAGCCATGTATCATCGGCGCGCGGTAGAGGTCGGCAGGTACACTCAGTGCGTGCACCAACAAAATTACGACCCCTAAAGCCTGCAGGCCCCAGATGCTCCCCTGCTTGTTGCTGTTCCTCTCGGCGGTGAGCTTCAGGGCGGGCAACAGAGGGAGTGCAAGGATGGTGGTGAGAAGTATGCTGTAGAGGATGGAGGGCTCTGGCGAAGCCTCCTGTTCGACCAGCATGAGTGCCACAATTGTGCCAATCAGCGCACTGATCAAAGTGAGTGGAAAGCGCCGAAATGTTGCGCTATAGTCGGACCATATCTGTGATAGAGATGGTAGCTTCATGCTGAACCCTGCCGCAGTTTTCTTTTACCCGGATGATCAATTAGGATATTCAACGACGTGGGACAACTACTTATCTCAGCTCCGGCAGGGGCGATATAGGCCGCTGTTATCTCGCGGGTTCAGGTCGTGCCTTGAGCGCCTCGACAATCAGCTCGCCGACGCGATGCGCCGATTGCGGATTTTGTCCCGTTACCAACCGCTGATCCGATACGGCATTCGCTTGCCACGCCTCTCCCGGTACCTGAATCCCACCGCGTTCGGTCAATCGATCCTGCAGTAAGAAAGGAACGGTTTTCTCGAGCCCGACCTTGGTTTCTTCCTCATTGGTAAACGCCGCAAAACGCTTACCGTCGAGCAGATACTTGCCGTCAGAGAGCTTGATCTCTGAGAGCGCAGCAGGGCCGTGGCATACCGCTGCAACCACGCCCCCATCCTCGTAGATACTCGCCGAAACCTTGTTGACCGCCGGATCGCCGGGGAAATCCCACATTGCGCCATGCCCGCCGCTGAATAAAATCGCGGCATAGTTGGCGGGATCGATATCGGAGAGCTTCTTACTGGCAAGCACGCGGGACATCAAGTCAGCATCACTCAAAAAGCGTTTATTGACCGCATCAGTAGTGTCCATGCTACGCGGATCGATCGGGGCGACTCCCCCCGCGATACTGGCCACATCCAAGTCGTAGCCGGCATCCTTGATGACATAATATGGATGGGTCAACTCCGCCAGCCAGAACCCGGTGGGTTTGCCGGTATCACCCATCTGTGAATGACTGGTGACAACAATCAAGACCCGGTCAGATGCGTGGGTCATCGAACCAAGGAGCAACAACGCGAGAATCAGAGTTGGCAGAATCAGTCGTTTCATCTTCAATTCCTTAC
>JBECKX010000111.1:0-6618 GCA_040235515.1 Candidatus Zixiibacteriota bacterium | reverse complement strand
GTGTACCGTACCATTCGGCCGAGAAGTACCTGACACAGTTGTTGCGCGCCGGTCTGAAAGTTGCCATTTGCGAGCAGACTGAGGACCCGAAGAAGGCTAAGGGGTTGGTGCGCCGTGAGGTGACGGAGATCATCACCCCGGGCACGATTACAGTCGACAGTGCGCTTCCAACGGACCGTGAAAACCTGATCGTGTCGTTCCACAGCAATGGTTCCGGCACTGCCGGGATTACGGCACTCGAGTTCTCGACAGGCCGCGTGACCACATTCGAGGGATCACCGGAAGTCGTATTCGACATGATCGAATCGCTTGCTCCGCAGGAGTTGTTGCTCTCGGACGCCACGAATGAGGCGACGATGAAGCGACTTGAGCAACTGGGGGCGGAGTTATCGAAGATCGAGGATTGGCGCTTCGATCATGATTACAGCGAAGGAAAGATCAAGGAGTACTATAAGATTCACTCACTCGAGGCCTTCGAGCTGGGTGAGCGTCCCTCGGCTGCGGCAGCCCTGGGCAGCCTCCTTTCATATATCGAGGAGATGAAGTTTGCCTCACCGCTGCACTTGAGTCCGCCGCGCTACGCCGAGCAGGCGGAGTATGTTTATCTTGATGCGGCGACTCTGCGCAACCTTGAGATTTTGCGTCCGGCGATCGGCGAACAGAAGCGACACTCCCTTGCGGGTTTGCTTGACCATTGCCAGACAGCGATGGGACACAGGTGCCTGGGGCGCTGGTTGGCCGCGCCGCTGCGTGAAATCGACTCAATCGAACGACGGCTGCAATCGGTGGGACGGCTGGTAGTCGATGATGAGCTTCGTGATGCACTCTTCAAGACGCTGGGCAACATCGCTGATCTGGAGCGACTGGCGGGCAAGCTTGGCTATCGCAAGGCAACGCCGCGTGATCTGATCCAGCTCAAGTTGAGCCTGCAGCGGTTGCCGGAGATCAAGTCATTCCTGCTGAACAATACCAGCGAACTGCTTGAGAGTTCAGCGGCGGAGATTCCTGATTTAAGCGCGACTGCGGCACGGATCGAGGCGGCGCTGGTTGATGAACCACCGTTGCTGGCAACGGGTGGTGGATTGATTCGTGCCGGCTATTCGGATAAGCTGGATGCATTGAAGGCGTCGATACAGGGCGCGGTTGATTTTATCAGCGGGTTACAGGAGAAGTTGCGGCGTGAGACCGGGATTCCCTCCCTCAAGGTTGGTTATAACCAGGTGCACGGCTATTACATAGAGGTCACCAGGCCGCACCTGGCGAATGTACCGGCGTCGTTTGTGCGCAAACAAACCCTCGTCAATGCCGAGCGCTTTATCACGGATGAGTTGAAGGTGAAGGAAGAGCTGATCCTGGCTGCCGAGGATAAGATAAATGCGCTGGAGGAGACACTCTTCTACGAGTTGCGCGATCAGGTAGCGGGGGAGATCGAGGCGATCAACCGCGCGGGCAGGGTGATAGGTGAGATCGACACACTCTTTTCGTTCGCGGTGGCGGCGCGGCGTTACGGTTATACGCGTCCCCGGATGAGCACGGGTGCGACCCTGGAGATCATTGAAGGGCGACACCCCGTCATTGAGCAGTTACTGCCTCGTGGTGAATTCGTTGGCAATGACACGCTGCTTGATACCGCTTCAGAACAGATTCAACTGCTCACGGGACCGAACATGGCGGGTAAGTCGACGTATCTGCGCCAGGTGGGTTTGATCGTAATCATGGCGCAGGCGGGGAGTTTCGTGCCTGCGGAAAGGGCGGAGATCGGCGTGGTTGACCGGGTGTTCACCCGTGTGGGGGCTTCTGATCGCCTGGCGATGGGTGAGTCAACATTCCTGGTGGAGATGAACGAAACCTCGCGGATCCTGAATAATGCGACGCCGCAGAGTCTGATCCTGCTCGATGAGGTCGGGCGTGGCACGTCAACATACGACGGGCTCGCGATTGCGTGGGCGCTGTGTGAGGCGCTTCACAACGAGCCGCAATTGAAGTCGCGTACGATTTTTGCGACTCACTTCCACGAGTTGACCGAACTGCCGAATCTTCAACCCCGGATCAAGAATTACCAGGTGCAGGTGAAGCGTCATCGAGACAAGATCATTTTCCTGCGCAAGGTGAAGCCGGGTGGGTGTGATGACAGTTTCGGAATTGAGGTTGCGAAGCTGGCGGGGATTCCGCAGGGGCTGACCAAGCGCGCGGCGGAGATACTCAAGGAGCTTGAGACCGGAAGTTTTGATCCGATCAAGAGTCGCACGCGCAGTCACTACGTCAACCCCAACCAGCTGGCGTTGTTCGAACAGAAGCCGTCAGAGGTGGAGGAGCGACTGCGCCAGCTCCGCGTCGAGGAGCTGACGCCGCTGGAGGCGCTCAACGAGTTGTCGGAATTGCAGAAGCTGGTGCTGCAGTCGCGGGAGGATGGGGGGAGCGAATGAGTCGCATCAAGCTGCTGCCCGATGTTCTGATCAACAAGATTGCCGCCGGTGAGGTAATCGAGCGACCGGCTTCGGTCGTCAAGGAATTGGTGGAGAACTCGATAGACGCTCAGGCAAGCCGCATCGAAGTGAGAGTGGAGGAGGGGGGCTCGCGTACGATTGAAGTCAACGACAATGGAGTCGGGATGACGGCGGAGGAACTGCGGCTGGCGGTACAGCGTCACGCCACCAGCAAGCTGGCGACACCGGAGGACCTGTTTGCGATTCGCTCATTCGGGTTCAGGGGTGAAGCGCTGCCGTCGATCGCTTCTGTTGCGCAGTTGACGATCAAGTCGCGTGCCGCCGGCGCTGACTCGGGTTACCAGCTTGAGATTGAGGGTGGGGTGATCAAGTCTGCGGCGGAGGTTGGGTGTGATTTTGGCACATACATCAGTGTAAAGAATCTGTTTTTCAATACGCCGGCGCGACGCAAGTTCCTGAAGACTTCCTCAGCCGAGGTGCGGCGCATCGCCGAGGTGGTGGAGTCGCTTGCGGTGGGTAATCCGCAATCCGCATTCGTGCTGGAGTCGGGCGGACAAGTATTGCTTGATCTCTCAGCGACTGCCGATCGCATCGAGCGGGCGGCTCAACTGTTCGGAGTCAGTAACAAATCGAAGTTCCTGCACAGTTCGCGCGAGGGGGAACTGTTTCGACTGGAGATTTACCTGTCGCTGCCGGAATTGTGCCGCCGCAACCGGTCGCGTGTGATGACGCTGGTTAATAATCGCCGGATCGATTCGAAAGCGCTCTTTGCGGCGTTGATGTCATCGTATGGTGAGTTTTTGAATAATGGCACCTATCCTCAAGGTGTGGTTTATCTCGACATCGACCCGTCGCTGGTGGATGTCAATGTCCATCCGGCCAAGTCGGAGGTTCGTTTCTCCGACGAGCGGACTCTTTTTCATTCACTGTATCATCTCGTGCGTGAATCGCTGCTGGAGGGTGATTCGACCCGCGGTCTGGGACAGATTCCACGGCGCAGCAATCCCGGTATGATGACTGAAGAGTTTCGACAAAGAACGCGCGAATCGATGCGATCATTTTTCGAGGCAACGACCGGGAGTGGACGAACCGCCGAGGAATCGCTGGCGGCGATCGTTGCGCGGCCCGACTCAGAGGCCACAGCCGACAGCTTCGGCAGCTCGATTGATTCTGAGGACCAGAGCGCGGAACCACAGGAGGGTGCCGTGGTTCATGATCTGAACGGCCGGGCGGGGCTCAAGTCGACGATTGATGCGTCGGTGCGGCTGTATCAAATGGCGGGCTTGTACATTGTCGCGCTCGCCCGGGACAGCCTGATGATTGTCGATCAGCACGCCGCTCATGAGCGCGTGTTGTTCGAACTGGCGATGAAGTCGTTCCATAAAGAGAGCATAACGTCGCAGCAGCTTTTGTTTCCAGTCGCCGTAACACTGGAGCCTGCGGACCTGGAGTTGTTCCAGCGGGAGCGCGATACACTGCAATCGTTGGGGTTTTCCGTGTCGGAGTTCGGCCCCCGCCAGGTACAGCTTGAGGCAATCCCGGCGGCGCTTGGCAGTAAGAATCCTGAGAAGTTGTTCCGCGAGTTGCTGGATGATTTCAGCGACATCAGCGGCGACGAGAAGAAGCGGTTCGAAAAGAAAGCGGCATCATTTGCCTGCCGTGGTGCAATCATGGCAGGAGATCGCCTCTCGGAGCCGGCGATGAGGGCATTACTGGAGAGCCTGTTGGCGGCCGAGAATCCATACGTCTGTCCGCATGGGCGGCCCACAATCTTGAAATTTACGCGTGATGAGCTCGACCTCAAATTCGGACGCCTCGGATAGTCAATCACCTCAGCCAGCCGGAAGTGACGGCAAGATGATCATCCCGGCCATTGTTGGCCCCACCGGAGTTGGAAAGACAGCGGCTGCGCTGGGGCTGGTGGATGAATTCGGGTTCGAGATCGTTTCCTGCGACTCGCGTCAGATCTACAAGTATCTCAATATCGGTACCGCCAAACCGACGAAAGCGGAGTTAAACGGGCGAGCGTATCACCTCATTGACTATGTGGAGCCGACCGGGCTTTACTCCGCCGAGCTTTACCGCCGCGACGCGGTGGAGAGGATCGCTGAGCTGGGTAAGCGCGGCAAGCGGCCGCTGATCGTGGGGGGAGCAGGGCTATACCTTCAAGCATTGATAACGGGATTCTTTGCAACTCCTGATCCCGATGAGAGTTATCGGGAGGAGCTACAGGAGCTTGCCACCGAGGAACTGGTTGAGAAGCTTGAGCAGGCTGACCCTGAGACTTCGGCGATGATGGGGGAGCCTAACCGATCGCGGCTGATCCGGGCGCTTGAGATTGTTCATCTTACCGGGCAGAGCAAGGCGGAACTGATGGAGCGGGGGGAATATCCGGAGCATGGCTTCGAAATCCGACCAATTCTGCTAAACTATTCGCGCGAAAAACTTTATCAAATTATAAATTCTCGCGTCGATAAAATGATAGAGGCCGGACTCCTTGAGGAAGTTGACTCGCTGGTCGAACGGGGATTTGGGCAATCCGATGTGCTGCAATCGACTTTGGGCTATCGCGAGCCGCTCGGCCTGTTAAGTGGCGAGATTTCGCGCGATCGTTGCATCGAGTTGATCAAACAGGGTCACCGCAATTATGCGAAGCGGCAACTGACCTGGTTCAGGCGCGTCGACGGGCTGATAACGATTGATAAAAGCGACCCGGAGTGGAGAAAAAAACTGAGAGATGTTATCAACAAATTTAATCTTGACAGTTAAACATGTTAAGCCCTATCTTTCAACAGCTTACGAACAGATTCGCTGTAATAGGAGGAACCGCTAACATGCGAAAATACAGATTCAGAGTTTTTCCGCTAGCATTGTTAGCACTTTCCATGGTAGTGGGCCTCCTCACCGGGTGCTCTTCCATTGTACGAGAAAGCCCCGGAATCAACATCGCGGATGAACCGGGCTATCAAACCACTTCAACAGACGACAGGGGCGATGCTTCGCGGGAGGCGGTTCCTGATCCGAACGCCGAAGCAGTCGACGACCCCGCCTATGTGGCAGCCGCCGAAGAGCTTAGACTTGCAGAGGATTATTACAACTATGGTGTCCAGGCCAATGCGAATGAGCGCTGGCTTGAGGCGCAGTATAATTTCGAGCGTTCTATAGAGATTCTCTCGAATCTTGACACACAGTTCGAGCCCGGCTCGGTTCTGGGACGGCGCTACAACGACTTACTGGAGAGCCTGCGCACGGAGTATAAGCTGGCGCTGCTCTACCTGGCGACGATACCGGGTGACGCGTCGAGTTCGGCGTTTGTGGATCGGTTCGTAGAGATCGATGATTTTTCTAAGCTGCGCAGCGGCAGCGAGATCGAGACCAAGGTTGATCAGGAAGAGCCGTATGATATTCCGATTGAAGTAAACAAAAAGGTTGAAAACTGTATCGTTTACTTCCAGACGATCGCGCGCGATTTCTTCCAGCAGGCGCTGACACGCTCAGGGAAATACAAGCAGCTCTGGACCGAGATTCTGGCTGAAGAAGGGGTGCCGAAAGATATTTTCTGGCTTGCTCTGGTGGAGTCGGGATTCAAGACCAATGCTTACTCGTGGGCCAAGGCGATGGGCCCGTGGCAGTTTATTTCGTCGACCGGCCGCATTTATGGTTTGCAGCGCGACTGGTGGTATGATGAGCGCCGCGACTTCGTGAAGGCGACGCGAGCGGCTGCGCGTCATTTGAAGGATCTGCATGACCGTTACGATGATTGGTACCTGGCGGTAGCGGCTTACAACACCGGCGCCGGGCGCATCGATCGCGAAATCCGCCGCAGTGGTGGCAAGGATTACTGGAACATGAAGCGGTTGCCGCGTGAGACACGCGACTATGTGCCGTTGTTTCTGGCGGCGACGATCATCGCCAAGAATCCGGAAAAATATGGCTTCGAGCCTTACTACGAGCAGCCGATTTCGTATGAGACGATAACGATCGACAAGTGCATTGATCTTAAGGATGTGGCGGAAGCTTGCGGCACGAGCCTCGATTACCTGCTTGAACTCAACCCAGAGTTGCTGCGCAAGATCACTCCTCCGGGGTTGAAGAGTTACCGGCTCCGTATCCCGGTAGATGCGAAAGACGCATTCTGGGCGGCTTATGACGATTTCGACAAGCCGTATGC
>JBECKX010000085.1:0-26044 GCA_040235515.1 Candidatus Zixiibacteriota bacterium | reverse complement strand
TTATCTCCCGCCAAGCCCCAATACCAGTGATAGTAGTCGAAGACATCGCCGGATGAATTCTCAGAGAGATCAAGATTCTCTTCTCTGTGGATATAGTCAATGAATTGCGTCGCTGTGTCGGGGGTGGATACGCCGCCACCCGCTACTACGGGAATCCGTGCGGGTTGACCGCTGAAGCTGCCTGACAACGCCAGGTAGTATACATTCCGCTCACTATATGGATTGAAGATGTACTCCGGCTCCTTTTGGGCATAATCCCAGAAATCACCGCCATCGGCGTAGAACTGCAGCTTATCCTGCGAGTCGAACCGCCCGTCACCACCATCCTGAACCAGTATCGCGACTTCGCGAAGTGAGTCATGTGGAGCGTCGTTTTCGAGCGGTAGCGGTTTTCCGCCGGCGTAGAACAACCTGAACTGCGCCGGGTTGAGTGTGGCAAGGTTCACGCCGGCTTGATTCAAATCAGCGCCGGTGATCTGGTAGATACCACTCACGTCAGTGGTCACCCTGTACCATTGCGTGGAATTCGGGAATGGATTCTGCGCGCTCTGGAGGGGCTTTGCCAACTCAGCCGGAAACCACTCATCAATCTGTTCCTCATTCAGGAGCAGAGCGCGAATGATCTGATCGAGGCGGCCATTGCCGCGCCGCTGAATGGGGGGCGCTTCCGCCGTAGCGGACGCCGTAAATCTAATCTCTGCCGAAACCGTGGCGACGCTGGCAGTCCGGGCGCCACTCACGACTTTGACCGGAACGACAAGCTTCGCCAGCCTGAGCCCCCGCACCTCGATCGGAGGGCTAAGAGAAACCGCGTTGTCGGGTAGTAATTCACCCTCTGCCGTTCTCAACCGGACACTGCCAATCTCCGCTCGCAATCCGGGTGGGACGGCGAAGCAATAAACCTCGTAGTCGGCAGTCTCGTCAACGCCGGCGGCAACTCCGGTTGCGCCGAAGGCTGAGCGGGAAGAGACTCGCTTCTGGTTGATCGCTGAAGAGGCATGATCCTCTCCGGTCAGATGTGCGGTGAAATTGATTCCGGCACGCGAGGAATGCTCAACATCCACCAACGCCGCCATCAACTGGCTGCGATCAGCAAGTGGCGCAAGTATTAGAACGAGCGGGAGAAATGAATAGAATACGACTGTAAATCGAAACATCAGTTTTGTCGACCGGAAATCTGTCCTCGAATTACCACCTTGAAGACTCGCCAGCTTTCTCGTCTGCCATTCGTTCGAACCGGAGAGACGAGTAATTTACTCATCGCAGTATTCTGCGCAAGCAAGTCGTGCAGGTGTTTCGGGTAAACATCGCGGCTGCCGCAACAGCCCGTTTACAATTACCTATCGGTCGATAAAACCTCGTTCCAATTACATTTCTTGGTGCTTAAAGGGCTTAACCACCGAAGAATTAACGATTAGGAGTAATTTTTGTCAAGTCTAACAGGGTCTACCAGCGCAATTTTCCTGCCAGCTAAATGGGTGAAGGACTCAATTGATGCCGCAGTTGATTCGGTTGGTATAAACCACTATCCAGCCAATGGTTCCCTTATTTCTCGGTTGCAGCCGACAATTC
Source organism: Candidatus Zixiibacteriota bacterium (assembly GCA_040235515.1). Lineage (GTDB taxonomy): Bacteria > Zixibacteria > MSB-5A5 > CAIYYT01 > CAIYYT01 > JBECKX01. The sequence continues at coordinate 24,472 of JBECKX010000085.1, read as the reverse complement.
AGACCCATTTCGGCAGCCGGTAAACCCGACGATAGTTGAATTCATCTGCATATTCTCGCGCGGTCACGGTGAAATCGTTTGCGCAAAGATGCGCCCGTGCGGTCACTGCGAGACCCCCTCGATTCCGATTGACTTTCAGTTACGCTCTGTTCAAATTCGCTGCATGATCAGTCGACTCCTCCTTATCCTGTTGGTACTCTTCGTGGGTCTGGTGATCGGTTTTATCCTCGGCCGATCGCGCCGCTAGCGCCGCAGCGATTGGCAACCATCTTGCGCTAATATCCTCGCCGGCGCTTTGATCGCCGGGAAGGAGGCCAGAGATGATTGAAATAGCTGATCTGCTGTCGTTGCTGCGAGATGACCTGGTCGTGATTGTAGCCGGGATGGGAATCATCTGGGGATTGGTAATCTCTCTGCTGGCCTACCGCCATCTGCATGATTCTGATGACGAGGTTCCGCACCTCTTCAGTAGTTTCCGCAGCCTGCGCCGTCGCTTCGGCCAGCGTGGCGCCCGACTGGCATGGTGGGGCGGAATGCTGTTTTACTTCGGCGTCGTCCTCAATGCCGCGCAATATCTCTGGCACCGTTAGAATCGACAGGACAGTCACAGCCCCGGACTAAATGCCACTCCAGCCGATCCCACCCTCCTTGCGCCGTCGCCGCAGACCCGCTCCAGCCACCTGCACCAACACTTTTTTGATCCGCGAGAAATTTTATCTTGACTAAACGTCAAGAATTTCTATCCATGTAGCTTTAAGGACATTCATACAGCGAATCAGGGGGAAATGCAGTTCAGGGAGTATAAAGTCGTGCCGCGGCTGGAGCTGGCGCGACAGGTGAGAGTGCAGCAGGTTTGAAAACGATTCTGAGCATAAGGTCGTACGCGCCGGAGGTTGGTCTTGTACAAGACTGATCTCGCAGGAGCATTCTTTCTTGCTGCGGCTATTGTATTTGAAAGTCGTCGCCATCCGGATTTTCCGGGTGGCGTTTTTTTATGCCTGTTACTCAAGGCGATAACTACCCATCTAACTACCAATCAATGGAGGTCACGCTGATGCGTCACTTTGAGGTCCTGGAAGGTCGGTTTCTGCAAACAACTCTGCTTCGTTCGAAGATGCTCAAGGCAGCCCGCGAGTGGTTCGGAGAGAACGAGTTCATGGAGATCTGCGTTCCCCATATCACCGGTGCCACCGGCTCATGCGAATGGTTTCCGAACGCGATGTCGGTAACGATGTACGAGCCGGGCGGCGAAGAGCAGCAGATGTTCCTGCGGCAGACCGGTCAACTCTACCTTGAAGCATTCACGCACGTTCACAATCGCGTCTTCACGATCGGTCCATCCTTCCGCCAGGAGCGCAAGGTCACCGATCGGCACCTGTGTGAGTTCACTCTGATTGAGTTCGAAGGCCGTGACTTTGAACTCGATGGATTGATGGACAATGTCGAGGGCATCATCAAGTCGATGTACCGCGCCGCGGTGACTGTCGTCCCCAGCACTCGCCTCGCCGAGTATATCAACCAACCCTTCAATCGCATCAAGTATGCGGATGTCATTACCACCCTGCAACAACACTGTCACGACGTTGAGTATGGCGACGACCTCGGTAGCGCCGAGGAACTCGCGATCTGCGAGTACCTGCACGGCCGTCCCACCTTCGTGACCCACTATCCGGCCGACCCGAAACCGCGCGAGGGTGGTGTGATCAAGTTCTTCTCGATGAAGCGTGATGGTGATGAGACGATCTGCTGTGATCTGCTGCTGCCTCACGTCGGCGAGTCGGTCGGCGGCGCTGTACGTGAAGGTGACGCGGCGGTCTGCAAGAAGCAGTTCGAGGAGTCATACATGTATGACCACCTGATCGATCGCGGCGTCGATCCGGAGCAGTTCAGTTGGTACTTCGACGTCTTGAGTAAAGGTGAAGGTCAGTCCGCCGGTTGCGGCATCGGTTTTGAGCGTGTCGTCCAGTCGGTGCTCGCTGCGCGCGAGGAACAAAGCCCGACAAACCGCATCAACAGCATCAAACTCGCTGTCGAACTCCCCCGCTCGCCGGAGTATCTCGTTCCGTAACCAACCTATTCGCTTGAGACTTACACATACCGAACCCGTTGGGACCTGCTCCCAACGGGTTTCTTGCTTTGGTTGTCAATCCCTGTCAGCAATATTGACATTTGATGCCAAATTAATAGTTGACAACATAGAATTGATTAGCAACTATTGCTAAGAGATATCTAATGGCGCGGTTGGGGGGAAAGATTTGTGGAACTACTCAAGCGAGCGCGAGCGCAAGCCGACTCCCAACGGCCCCGCGCAGAAGTAACCCGGGTTGTCTCATTCCGTGCAACTGGATCAGATCAGAATATCAATAAATCGCCGCATTCCGAGCTATTCGGCTTCGCAAACAACGGCACTAAGGAAAGGGATTGGAAACAATGAGATGCAGCACTATTGCAAAGAATTGGCCAAAGCATTGGCCTAAGCATTGGATGAGGTTTTGGTTCGCCTGCTTCCTCGCGCTCACAGTCAGCGCCTTTGCCGAGGATAAGCGAGAATTCGGAGAAGTCACTGAGGCTGAGATGGCTTACACACTCCCCGAGTACTATGCGGAGGAAGGCGCGGCGGTCCTGTTCGAAACGGGATCAGTCGAGATTCCTCAACCGTACGGATCCAACAAGATTCACTTCAAGTTTCATCGGCGCTGCAAGGTGTTCAACGTTTCCGGCGCTGATGATGCCATCAACGTGAAAATCTATCTGGCCGATGGTGAGAAGATTCGCGATTTGAAAGCGCAGACCATTTCCGCGGATGGAACGAGAAAGATTGAGGTCAAGGGTGACGACATTCATGAGCAGAGTCTCGATGACTACAAGATACTGACATTCACCTTCCCGGCTGTCGAAGCAGGATGCTTCGTCGAATACAAATACGAGATTCGTCACGAACGCTTCCTGAACCTGACACCATGGTACTTTCAGAATGACTTGTACACGAAGGAATCCTCGTTTTCGGTAATCATCCACAATGGCTTCGAGTATTTCGTTGTTCGTCGCAACGTGCCCCTTGAAAACGAGGAACCGATCGTAGACACAGAGTATATCTGGGGGGAGAAATGCCCGAAGTACACCTGGGTTCTTCATGACCTCCGCCCCACCAAGCGGGAACCGTTTCGACCTGCCGTCAGGGACTACAGCCCCGAACTTAACTTTCAGTTGACCAAGTTTGCAGACCGTTACAATGTGCTGAAGTTCGATCGGGATTGGGCAAAAATCGGCGAGACATTTGAGGACTACCTGGAGCGGAACATCGACAACCGTGGTGATATCGAAGATGCTGCTGAAGAAGCACTGGCTCAATTTGCAGGAGGAAGCAGCCTCGATTCGGCGAAGTACCTCTACCGCTTCGTTCGCGATAACTTCAAGACATCCGAGGAATCCGACTATTACTATTTTGATATTACGGGGACAAAAGACCTGCTCGAGGAACGGGTCGGCACCCCCAGCGGCAAGAATCTGCTGCTTGTCGAGATGATGAAGGCTGCAGGGTTCAGCGCTCTACCGCTGCTGATCGGTACTCGCGATCACTGCATGTTCAGCCCTAACATCATTCACACAGGACAGTTTAATCATGTGCTCTGCCTGGTGTCAGTTGAAGACCAGTATTATTTCCTCGACACACAGGATAAGTATGCGGCGTTTGCCTTTCTGCCTCCGGAATGCATGGCCGCAGGCGGCTTAATCATCGATGGCGAAAACTCTCAGATCGCTCAGTTGACCCATCCGGATCGGAAGACTTCGATTTCAGCGAATGCCCGACTCAGAATCGACGACAGCGGTGCAGCCGTTTGCAGCACGCACGTCACTGTTTGCGGACACCTCCTGTCAACCTATCGGGAATTGCTTGACGGTGAGATCGATGAAGAATCAATCAGGGATGTCTTGTTGGAGAATGCGGAGAACCTCAAGTTCGATCTCAACATGGCAACCCTGAACGACTACAGTGTTGACGACAGTGTGACAATCGACCTGGTGCTCGATCTGCCTCAATTCTGCGAGAGGATTGAAGACAACGCCATCTTTGAACCGCTGCTGTTTGCTCCCCGTGAGAATCCATTCAAGAAGTCTGAGCGAATGTATCCGGTAGATTTCAGATTCAAGTTTTCCTCCTATACTACCACCGACGTAACAGTGGGCGATGGCCTCAAGATCGTCACCCTGCCGGAACAGGTACGCGAAAATGTGAACGGTATACAGTTTAACAGGTCAACCTTTGGCGGTGGTAGCAGCATGCGCACGGTATCGCAACTGATAGTCGGCAAGGAGTTCTTCGGCGTCGGGGAGTACCCTACCCTGCGGGAGACATTCGAGAAGGTCGCTCAGGCCGGGCTCGAACGATCTGCGGCAGAGTATGTTGGCTCCACAAGTGCGGAGTAGCTGCCGGTGCGCGAGCTACTGAGCCGGACCATTGTCGCTGCGGCGACTGCCTCCATCTTGGCTTGCAGTCATGTCGCCGGCGCAACATTGCTCGATTCTCTCCTGGTTGATGAGAGCGTGGTGGAGTACGACAGCACCGGGTATGAAATCGCCGCTGACGGCTCGGCCACCTGGCGTCGTCTTACCAGAATCTTCGTCGCCGACGAGGATGATGTCGACGAAGCGACGATCGCAATTTTCGAGGATCAGTACGTAGAAATCAAAGAATTCCATGCCCACCTTTATGACGCTGAAGGCAAGGAACTCCACAAGTGGAAGCAAGGCGACCTTTCCAGGCAATGCGGTTTCGGTGAGTCGTTCATACTCTACAGCGATATCTGCCACTACTTCAAGCGAATTGAAGTTAAGTCATATCCGGTAGTGGTTGAGACTGAAGTAGCCTACAAGGTGGCAAAGGACTTCACGGCATTTCTGCCTGATTTTCATGCACAGCGTGAGATTCCGCTGGTGAGAGGCGTCTACACGTTATCTACACCGAACGATTACAGATTCACCGTCCTCAGCCACGGTGAGTTCTCCCCGCCCGATTCTTTGATCGCAGAGAAGCGAAGTATGTGGAAATGGAGTGTTGAAAACGCACCTGCGTTCGAATCGGAGCCGTTTATGCCACCGCCTTCGCTTTTCAAGAATTCAATAGAGTTTGCACCGACGAGCTTCGAATTGGAGCGCTTCGAATTCGATGCTTCAACGTGGCGGACGCTCGCCGCCGGACACGCAGAAATGTTCGCCAGTTGCTACGACCTGTCCAGCTCGCAGCTTGCGATCATCAATACCCTGAAGTCACGGAATCTGCCACCTCAGCAACTCGTCGCAGACCTGCATGACACGCTTTCTTCCCGTAGTCGCTACATTGCGGTCGAGATCGGTTTGAGCGGCTGGTTGCCGCGTCCCGCGAGCGAGACGTTCGCAAAACAATATGGCGACTGCAAAGATCTTTCAACGATGTATGCCGCCATGCTGACCGGGACGAATGTTGATGCAAGACCCGCACTGATCCTGACGCGCGATCAAGGCATGGTTGCAGCTGACTACCCGAAGCTTGGATTCAATCACGTTATCTTGACATGCATAGATGGGAATGATACCACCTGGATCGATCCAACCTGTTTCGATTGCCTGCCGGGGGATCTTCCGTGGGTCGATGAGGACACCTACGCTCTCGTTGTTGATCCCGTTAATGGTGACCTTGTGCGCACCCCGCTGAGCACCGCCGATCAGAACCTTGCTGTTCGAAACACTCACATCTACCCAACAGTTGGATCGGCAGGCGAATTCTCGTTAGAGCTAACCTGCACCGGGAACCTGGGTCATCGACTCCGGGCCGGGATGCCTGGTTTGGACAAGGAGGAAATGTTTGGCGTGCTGAAGAGCTATGGACTCATAGAGGATGATGTAACCTTGACGGGCGTCGACCAACCTCCCGCATCTCCGGGGCTCTCAGAGTTTAGCTTTGCATTCCATGGCGGCGATAGGCAGCAGTCCGTGGCGATCCCGGGAAAACTCTATGTTGACCTCTCCCTGATTCCCATCTTCTCCCCCGCCGAGACTACGGATCTCAGGGAACGGCGCTATCCACTCCACCTCGCCTATCCTCGCACATACCTTGATACCTGCACGATCCACCTTCCGAGTGGATATGTTGCCGGCGATCTTCCCGAGTCGCGATCCTACGTGGGCGCTTTCGGTGGAGGTGATATCTCATTCGCTGCCCACGACTCCACAATTTCAATGGTGCGCACCAGATTCATTGATCACTACCAGATAGATACTTCGGAGTTTGAGGCCTTCAGCCAGTTTCTTGACAGTTGCCGGACCATCCTGGATCCGAAACTGGTTCTACGCAAACTCCAGTGAAAGTACCACTGGCGGACCAGAACTTACTGCGAGACGATCTGCTGGATGACGGCAGCATCGCCCGGCAACAAATCGGCTTCAACCAGCCGTGGCACCAGTTCGCGCCAGTTAGCGTCCTGACTGAACACCTGCTTGAAAATGGGGAGAGAGCGTGCGACTTCACCGGCGCTCACCAGCGTCACAGCATGCCAGAATAATATCTCCGGATTCCCCGGCGCCAGGTCAGCCGCAGTGGCGTACTCTCTGTTTGCAGCTTCGAAATCTTCCTCGGCGATGTATTCATCCCCCTTATCCATATGATCATAGGCGCGCGAGATATTGAGTAGTCGACGTAGCTCGGTCAACGGTTGAGGCGAGTCGTCGACGCGGAGGTCTACCTGCCGATCACGCCACGGTTGACCGGTCGGGTCTCCTGAGACTACCAGCATTGCGGCACTCTGCATTCCTCGGATGTCGCCACCCTCCCCCTGCGCCGCCTCCAACGCTGCCATCATCCTCTCTGCCAGATCACCACCGCTGCGCTCAAACGCCGCCGCCATCGCCCCCCAGACGGTCGAGTCTGCCATCAAGTTGGCCTGAACCGAGTAGTGATAGCCAACATGATGCCCGGCATAGGCGATGCATTTCGCTCCCGTGTGGGTCGCCACGACGCCATTCCGATCAATCATAGCGACCTGTCTGACCGCGCTGTTGGGATCGCTGGCCAGCAAACCGTTCAAAGCCTGCTCGGCGGTTTTCCCCAGACGCATCATTTCCAATCCGAGGGCGCCGTAACTGAACTCTGCAAGACTTTGCGTCGCCACCGCGCCCACTCCCGGCTCCGCCCAGATGACATCCGCAACCTTGAACCAATGCGATTGCACGGCGGCACCGAATTGACCGGTTGTGCTGTCGAAGGCGACGATCGAATAGGTGTTAACCGGGTGCAACGGCTTCAAATCTTCGCTCGTGGCCTGAGCCACGAGCGCGGTTAGCAGCAACAGCGCTATAAACGAAGTGAATTTGGGTATCAAATCTCCAGTTTTCATCATACCTCCCTGCGATTTGAGTTCGGAATCAAATTTTGCGACTGCAAAGCAAAGTTGCAAGATACGATTCCACATTGACGGCTTTTCCACGTCGTATCAATTCGGGAACTTTATAGTGCTATTCTGCGTTTAATCACGCGGAAGATTATGGTAATTTGGCTTGAAAGGTAGCTGGAGTGAAAAGGCTCAGGTTTCCGATTCGAGCATAAGTCGAAAGACATGGAAGTCGATTCCGCCCAATCTGGTATCGTCAGGCAGCGGTGCCGGATCTGCTGGCAATCCCTCACCTATTTCTCATCAGGCCGAGAAGCACTTTCGGATCGACATCAAAAACAGAATAGAAAGAGATTCGCAGTCGGAACCTCGCGACATGAGGACTCCCAATGTGCAGGCAAGCCAATTGGCGCTGAGCATAGTCGGAGGTGGCGTGAGGTTTCGGTTTGATCGTACCTCCTTACACAACTGAGTGGGAAAATAGCCGCTGTCGGAGCGCCATGCGCTCACGCGAAATCGCTGTTAACCCCGCTTGAGGCTACGAGCGGATCGCAACATCGGCTCTGATCAGGTTACCTGATGCAGAACCGATGCATGGTCAAACTGTGTCTGCGGAGGTCAGTTAGAGTCACAGACCTCGGTTGCGAGGAGCCTAAATCCGGCAGATCAAGGCTTTTCGTGATGCTGTGACAATAATGAGATCTCCGTCCGGCACATCAACCAACCTGACCGACGATCTCTCGCTAGCCTTTCCAATCAAAACCCCCACCTAAGGGGTCTTGATCTACCGTGACCAGGGACGGATACACCATCCGTCCCTGGATCGTTTTGCCGAATTGCAGCTTTGCCTCATGCAGTGATCGTGGTCGAGTCAAAGCTGTTAACATCAAAGCTCTCTCCCCCCTCTTACTTTCTTCGCAGCAGTGTATAGACACCGTAGAGATCGTTCTCAAGATCCATCATCGAGTCCCAGCCAAACGCCTTCGCCATCGTATGGGCGAACTCCGTGTCGTCCCGGTTATACTCGATCACCTCAAAACCGCTCTTCTCGATCAGTTCCCGATCGAAGGGGCAGCGACCATCCGACCACGGGATATACTTATCTGCATCGGGCGGGGTATACTTCGGGCAGAGGTTGTAAATCATGAAGTACCCTCCCGGTTTCAGCAGCCGATGCACCGTCTCCACGAATGTCGTATCATCTACGCCGAGGTGAACAAGCATCCTCGGGTCAACCTCAGCTTCGGGATGGATGTAGCCGCGCTTGAGGGTGTTCTTTGACAGGAAGATATCGTATGACCCACTGATCTGGCTCATGACCGCGCTGTCGCCGGGGAAGTGACCATCGATCAGCTTCAGATAGCCAGCCTTCGCCCCCTCGACCGCTGCGGCCGCAATTTTGCCGGTATCACCCGGATAGCTATAGAGAGCCCGCAACGTCTTGCTGACTTCGATGCCGGTCACCTCTGCGCCGAGGCTCGCCAGCAACCGCAGTTGGCCGATCGATCCATAACCGAACTCCAGAATCCGCAGTTCATTCGCAGGTGGCAGGGTCTGCTGCGCGACCAGGTCATAAGCATGCACCGCGGCAAGGGGTGTGCCATAACCGGTGTAGTAATAGAATTCTCCATCTCGCTCCTTTGCCTCAAAGCCGCTCAACTCCTCCTCGGAGAGCTCCGCTGCTTCGGCCTCACTCAGCACTTCCCTGGTCTCCGCGTTTGTGTAAAGAACGCGCGGTTCGGAGATCACCGGCAGACTGCTGCTGGCTTCCAGCAAGCGCTTCGCCAGAGTCGATTTCATCAATGGCGCAACGGCCTGTGCCTCTTCCACCAGCCTTTCATGGACGCCGAGGCTGTCCGCCGCGGCACTCTCCTGCCCCCAAGCTTGCACGGGAGTGAGGGTTACGCAGAGTGAGGCGAATAGTACGAGGGTCAGACTCCAGACGAGCGCTGGTCGCGCCGGTTGTATCCTTTCCAGATTACGCATGAGTATCAGCTCCTTGATTTATGTCGATGGGTTTGACTGCAACTCTCTTTCAGGAAACTACGAGTCTTGCAGGATTGAGGTTACAGTGGGCTTCCTGCAATCGCTGCGAATCCTCGCAAACTCAAATCTAACACAGTTTTAGCTTGACAACTTTGTCGAAGTTCGTTTATAGTAATTGTATCAACATAACAAAATAAACCTGAGGAATACCCACAAACACGGGCCCGGCGATAGTATCGACTCTCTCCGCAAAATCGTCTCGCTGTACCCCTCACCTCTTCCTTCGGGAAAGGAGTTGCACGATGAGAAGCCCCCTCAAGGAACTTTTGGTGTCGGTAGCACTGGCATTCCTTGTGTGCAACACAATCAATGCGCAAGATACCGGCATCCCTGACACCGTTTACTTCGGTGACCAGGGAACTGCTCACGGGCTTGCTGGAGGCGTCTTCAAAGTACCTATCTACATGGTGTCTGACCAGGCGGTAATCGCTGTCCAGCCAGGCATGGAGATGCTCCCGCTCAATCCAAACATAGTATTCGACTCTGTATCTACCGTTTTCGCCAGCCCGGAGACCTGGGCGGTTTTCGACGGACTCAGTTTCCGCGCATATACCTATGTGGGCGACGGTATTCTCCCCGATACGATCGGGATGGTCGGTCTCGGGATTCATGCTCCATTGAGCCCGGGGCGCTACAAGCTTGGTGATGTCTACTTTCATGGAGCATCGTTTGGTGAGTTTGTCGCCTTCGACTCCGCGTTTGCTCCCCCAGCCGCGGATTTCGCGCTACTTGAACCTCTCGGTGAAGAGTACGCACCCCAATTCGTGGGCGGCACCCTGGAGATTACCAACTCGCCCGGCGAATTCTACCTTCTCACTCCCACGTCATTCGCAGGCGATGCCGGACACCCGATTTCATTGCTGCTTGATGTCGTATCGGGCTGGGGAATCAACAGCGCGTCTCTCGACAGCATCGTGAACGTTTCGGGCGGCTTCCAGATTGCATCCGACTCACTACCCAACGTGATGGGCTCAAATCCATTCCAGGCAATCTGGACTCCGAATACTATCCAGTATGGAGAGTGGCAGGCGTTCTTCACAATCTCGGATGGGGCGACCAACATGCTGGAGTTGACACTCAACATCACCGTCAACGAACTGCCGGAAGATTGCGACGTGGTACGTGGTGACGCCAACTGTGACGGTTTCGTCTCGATCGGAGACGCGGTCTATCTTATCAACTACATCTTCGGCGGTGGATTACCACCGCAGTGCCGGTAGAGTGTCATGCAGAAGTCGCTAACTGCCTTGGAATGGAGATATGAAATGAACAACCTGTTCTTGAAAATACTCGCTGCCGGCCTGATTCTGGTCTTCTCAACCGGGATTGTTCTGGCTGCCGACCCCGGGGTACCAGACACCCTCTATTTTGGAGAGGATGGCAAAGCCTTCGGGATTCTTAACGGGAACTACAAGGTACCCGTCTTTTTCACCTGCGACGAACCGGTGAACGCCTTCAATTTCGGGATGGAGTTCGGCACACTACACCCGGGGGTTGCCTTCGACTCGGTTTCGATAGCTGCCTCCTCACCCGAGGTTGTTGTGGCGTTCGAACTTCTCGGTTTCGGCCAATATTCGATTACTCTGGAGGGCACACTTCCAGATACGGTCCCGCTGGCGGCCATCGGCAATAACTCCCTGCCGCCGGGACGCTACAAGCTGGGGGATGTGTTCTTCCACGGAGCGATTGGTGGCCAACAGATTGAAGTAGATACGGCATACACAATCCCTGCAGGCCCCGTGATTTTCCTTAGCGGTCAGAACGAATTCGTGCCGCAGTTCGTTGGCGGCGTCCTTACGCTGGAAAACGCACCGGGCGAGTTCTTCCTGATTTCTCAGACTACCTATACCGGTAATGCCGGGTATGAGATACCGATTGTCGTCGAAGTCTACTCGTCTTTGCCCGTAGCCGCAGTCGTTGTGGACAGCATTGTGAATGCTGTTACCGGTGACCAGATCGCAAGCGATTCACTCCCTGCAGTGGTTGGTACCAATCCTGCTTCGATTCCCTGGATTCCGGGAATCTTTCAGTATGGTATCTGGAATCTCTATGTGCGCATAATCGATACGGCGCAATATGAACTGCCGCTCACTATCAAAGTGACGGTAAACCAGCTCCCGAACAATTGTGACCCGGTGCGCGGGGATGTCAACTGCGACGGCGTCCTGTCACTGGGGGATGCCGTGGGGCTTATCCAGTATCTCTTTGGCGGGGGATCGCCGCCCGGATGCTCTCAGTAGCTGTGCCGTACGATTCGAACTCGTTGCCACAGCGATGATTCGACAACTCCGGCGGGTGACTTACGATGGGTCGCCCGCCTTTTCTTATCAAGAGGGGCACAGTCCTCTGCGGCACAAAACTCTGAAGCGTTACGGGTCGAAACTGATGCCATTTCCCCTACGATTCATGCGTTATATAAAATGGTTGCTTTGGACTGGCTGAAAGGATAAGTTACGCGCTATGTCAACAGTGACTGAATCAAATGATCTGTCCGAGCTAACAGCGCCGATTCAGGCCGAATTAGATCGGTTTAACCGCCTTGAGGCAAAGGTCCTCAAGCACGAATCCCCGCTCATCTTTGCCATTTCTCGACATCTGCTCAGCACCAAGGGGAAGCGGCTGAGGCCAACTTTTGCATTCCTGGTAAGCAAAGCCACGGGGCTGGAGTCAAAGCACCTGGTGGAAGCAGCGCTTTCGGTGGAGATGATCCACACCGCGACCCTGCTTCACGATGACGTCGTCGATGAATCCGATACTCGGCGCGGCGAGTTGACGGTCAATTCCAAGTGGAACAATCTCACCTCGGTGTTGATGGGAGACTACTTCTTTGCCAAGGCATTCACCCTCCTCGTGAAGACCGGTTCGATTGAATTGCTGGGTCGTGTTTCCAAGGCGACCGAGCGGGTCTCGGTTGGTGAGCTACGGCAGATTGAGGAAACTCACAACTACAATCTTTCCGAGGAAGAGTATATGCGGATCATATCCGACAAGACAGCTGCTCTCTTCTCGACTTCGGCGGTCTCCCCGTCGCTGCTCGGTAGAGCGTCGCGAGATGTCGTGACCCGCCTCGAAAACTTCGGAGAGTATTCCGGTTGCGCGTTCCAGATTGCGGATGATCTCCTTGACCTGGTGGGTGACAGCAAGCGTACCGGCAAGAAGATCGGCATTGATCTGGAGGGCGGCAAAATGACACTGCCGTTGATATATGCCCTCAAGAAATCTCAGACTTCTACCAGGCAGGCTATTCTGAAAATACTGGAGGATGGCATAGAGAATGGTGGCTTTGAGAAGGTTCTCGATTTCGTTTATACATCCGGCGGTATCGACTATGCCCGTGCGCGGGCAGCTTCGCTGGCCGACCGTGCGCTGACCTATATGGAGCCGTTCCAGAGTAACGAGCATTTCAAAACTCTGGAAAAGCTGGCGAATTTCTCGATCAATCGCGACGTCTAGGCAGTGAATCCTCCCGCATTCCAATTATTGCTCCATTTAATCGACTTCCCGTTGCCACTTTTCCGCTCCAGCCAAGTATAACGAATATATGTTTGATCATTTCTCAAGCGCAGTGGCCGCGTCATACTCCCTCGCGTTCACCTCGGTCTGGCTCTGGCTGATCGTGCTGGCGTTCGTTGTCACGATAATCCTGACCTATTTCTACTATCACCGCACCAACCCGATGCTCTCGGGCGCCTGGCGAATCACGTTGGGGGTACTGCGGGGCCTTGCCCTGGCGGCACTCTTCTTTGTGTTCGCCGAACCGCTCGTGATAGTCAAGAGTGAGGATGTCAAAGAGCCTACGGTCGCTGTGCTGGTCGACAACTCCGCTTCGATGCGACAGAACCGCGAGTCGGGACCGCAGTTTGAGCGCATGAGTGAAATCCTCAAGGAGGTGAGTGACCGCATTCCTCCGGGCGCAAGAGTTCTGCAGTATGCCGTTTCCGATTCAATCCGCGCCAATGCACCGCTTGACGGTTCGCAGCCGGTCACGGCTCTCGGTGATGCATTGGACTATCTGGCTGCAGCGATGGAAGAGGAAAACCTGCGGCGGGTGATCCTCCTGTCTGACGGCTCGTCCAATCTCGGACGCAATCCGGCATCGGAAGCAAAGCAACTGGGGGTTCCGATCACAACAGTCGGTTTCGGCGACCCGAATCCGCTGCCGGATATCAAGATTGTGGATGTCAAAAACAATCCGGTCGGGTTCGTCGGCAAGGAGTTTCCGGTTGAGGTCACGATTGAATCTCGCGGATTCGACAAGGTCAGGCTTCCGGTACGGCTGAAGCAGGGCAATGCCACCCTGACCGAGCGCGACATCGACCTGGTGGGTGAGGGACGCCAACAGAGCGTCGAACTAAAGTTTGAGCCGCAAAACGAGGGCGAGTTGGTGCTTGAGCTATCGATCCCGGTGCAACAGAACGAGGAGTCACAGAAAAATAACAATAAGCAGATACAGGTTAAGATCAGGAAGAGTCAGATTAAGATCCTGCTGGCCTCAGCCTACCTCAACTGGGAATTTGGTTCGATGCGCAAGGCGCTGGAGGCGAAACAGGATTTCCAGGTTGACCAGTACATCGAGTCGCCGCAACGGATCACCGGGAGTATCCCGTTCCCCAGCAACGTTGATGGGCTGAGCGAATACGACGCATTGATTCTCTACGATTTCGATGCCGCCTGGCTGCAACAACATGAACAACTCCTTGATGCGTTCTTTGACCGCACCGGCAAGGGGATGCTATTCATTGCCGGTGAGAACTTCGGGAACCATACGAAGCGCCCGCTGCAGAGCGGCATCCTTCCTTATGACTTCGCCGAACTTCGGACCGTGGTCGAACAGCGTGTGCAGTTCAATCTGACAGAGCATGGCAAGATACATCCCTTGCTCAGATTGAGCGAAGATGGCGAAGAGACGCAGCGTCGATTGCAGCAATTGCCACCATTCCTCGGCTATCTTGATGCTATCAATCCGCGGCGTGAAGCTGTGATCCTGGCGGAAGTACCGGCACAGACAGCAACCGCCGGGATGGTTCCGATCATGGCCGCGCAACGTTACCGCAACGGCAAAGTTGCCTGCCTCTCTGCCTTCCCCCTCTGGCGGCTCGATATGGTAGCGCGCGGAGCAAACAGCTCCGATTCGACATTTGCCAAATTGATGGAGAACTCGGTGCTCTGGCTGGTCTCGCGCGAGGACCTGGAGCGGATTACGATCCTGCCCGCAAAACCAATCTTCATTTCGGGCGAATCGGTTGACCTGCAGGCGCGCGTGCTGGATGAGAGCTACATCGCCGTGGAGGATGCCCAGGTGGAAGCGGCTCTGATCTCAAGAGAAAACCCTGCCGATACGACCTTCGTCAGTTTCCGTTATGATCGCCCCGGGTACTACTCGGCGGAGCTCCATTATCTGCCACCCGGCAACTACAAGGTTAACGGTACTGTCAAGCGAAGTGAACTGGCGATCGGGGCGCCGAACGCCACCTTCGTCGTTGAGCCCTACACGCTGGAAGATCTATCACAGATATCGAATTTTGACCTGCTGAAACGGGTTAGTGAGTTGTCGGGTGGGGAGTTCTACACGGTCAACAATCTCGCCGAGATGCCTGAATTCTCCGACCTGCAGCCAGAGACAATAGTCCGTCGATCGGAGTTTGTCCTCTTTGACAACATCTACATTCTGATTCTGATTATCCTGCTGCTCTGTGTGGAGTGGTACCTGCGGAAGCGCTGGCAATTGCTGTAAGAGACAGATCGCGTGCCTGTGCGCCCATTCATTTCTCGTCGATCTCTCGAAGCAGCCGGCGCCTGAAAAGGAACTCTGCTTCATCCGCGGGATTTGCCTCCAGGTAAATCGTGATATCAACGAGTGCATCCTCAAGCCTTCCCTTTTGATATCTCTGATAAGCACGCGCCATGTGGAATAAAGCCTTTGCCTGCGGATCATCCGGCCTGGCATCCCGATATCGCTCGGCGTAGGCCACGCTGGAATCATATTGGTGCGCGAAGAAAAAGCAGTAGGAACGATGGTAGTCGCCGTCCCGATAATATGGGTATCTCTCTTCCATGTAATCTACGTATGCCCTGGCGGAATCAGTGTCACCGCGCAGTAGCAGCGACTGAACAATCCGCTCTTCGGCTGCAAGCTTGGCATTGTGCTCGAGAAAGGAGGTCACTTCGTGCTTTGCAACTGCATAGACCACGAGGGTCAAAGTCAGTGCGATGCCCAGATAGGTCCCGATGGTCACGAATATTGGTTTAACATAACTTGCCCCCTTTCCGCCATCCTCCCTGTATCTTTTGAAACGCTCAAGCTGGGTGTACGTCATATAGAAA
Source organism: Candidatus Zixiibacteriota bacterium (assembly GCA_040235515.1). Taxonomy (GTDB): domain Bacteria; phylum Zixibacteria; class MSB-5A5; order CAIYYT01; family CAIYYT01; genus JBECKX01. Next base: position 8,738 of record JBECKX010000085.1, on the reverse strand, counting down.
AGCAAAGGGAAGTTGACCAGTTCACCCACTATGACCTTGGCAAGCCACGGCCAGTCCTGTCCCTGGATGTAGTCCGAAACGAAATAGGCTGCGATCACGAAGAATACAAGCTGTAGCCAGGCAGACCTGGACTTCTCCGGCTCACCGAGCCTCTTGAAATTGAGCGCCCATAGAAAACCCGCTGCCGCGTAAGAAAAGAAGAATCCGAAGAACGCAAGCCAGCGAGGATTCCAGGGTCGCTTTTCAACTGATTTTCCTCCAGCCACCGGTTCTGGTCGCTCTTGAGTCGCAAATGATGGCGCCTCTTCGGTCTCGATCAACTCCGACGGGACGGTGACCTCGCTCCCGCAGCGACGACAGAGTGCGGTGTCCCCCGGATTGAGGTACTTAATGACTATCTCTGCGTGGCAATCGGGGCAGGAAAACTTGCGCGCGGCATTGCTTGGCTCCTTTTCAGACATATTTGAATACTGCACATCACAGATTTTATTGTCAAGTTTTATCCGGCGGGGCGAACTGATCCTCCCTGACGTTTTTTCTTAAAATTATTGTACGACTGATTTACAACTCTTAAATTCGCCGGAAATTGACAAGAATACCCTGAGGAGGATACAATGCCGCAGATTGCTCGTTTGGTTGGTCGCGAGATTCTTGACAGCCGCGGAAATCCAACTGTTGAAGTCGATGTGATGCTGGATGATGGCTCGTTTGGCCGAGCCGCCGTACCCTCAGGCGCATCCACAGGCACCAACGAAGCGCTTGAGTTGCGCGACGGCGATAAAAAACGTTATCTGGGCAAGGGTGTTCTTAAAGCGGTAGATAATATCAATAACAAGATCGCGCCGGCGCTGGTCGAAGAGCGCATAGATGTGCTCTATCAGCGCGATATCGATCAATTCATGATCAAGATGGATGGTACGCCGGGTAAGAAGAACCTCGGCGCGAATGCGATCCTGGGTGTGTCGTTGGCGGTCGCCAAAGCCGCTGCGAATTATTCGATGCTGCCGCTCTATCGCTATATCGGCGGCTCGAACGCGCGTCTCCTCCCCCTGCCGATGATGAATATTCTTAATGGTGGCAAACACGCCGACAACAAAGTTGACTTGCAGGAATTCATGATCATGCCGGCCGGCGCCAAGAGTTTTGGCATCGCCCTGCGCATGGGTGCCGAGATCTTTCACAGCCTCAAGAAGGTACTGGGATCGAAGGGATACTCAACCGGCGTAGGCGACGAAGGCGGCTTTGCTCCTGATCTGAAGTCGAACAAGGAAGCGCTCGATGTGATTTCGGAGGCTGTCGATAAGGCCGGTTACAAGCTTGGTACCGATGTTCTCTTTGCGCTTGATCCGGCTGCCTCTGAATTCTACGACAAGAACAAGAAGAAATATGTTCTTGCCGGTGAGGGACGAGAATTGACCTCCGAGGAGATGGTGAAGTTCTACGCCGATCTCTCGCGGGAATTCCCGATTATCTCGATCGAGGATGGTCTGGCGGAGAATGACTGGAAAGGTTTCACGATGATGACCGAAGCGCTGGGCGAGCGTGTCCAGATCGTCGGCGATGATCTCTTCGTCACCAATCCGAAGTTCCTCGAACGTGGCATCAAAGAGAAGGCAGCCAACGCAATCCTGATCAAGTTGAATCAGATCGGTACGTTGACGGAGACCCTCGACACCATCGATATGGCTACCAAGAATGGCTTCGCCTCGGTAGTCTCGCATCGCTCAGGCGAAACCGAGGACACAACCATCGCCGATGTCGCAGTCGCCGTAAACGCCGGGCAGATCAAAACCGGATCGCTCTGCCGTACCGACCGAATCTGCAAGTATAACCGACTCCTGCGGATCGAGGAAGAGTTGGCCAAGACTGCGGAATTCAAAGGCAAGGACGTCTTCTTCAATCTGACCAGGTCCTGAGGGACGTTTCCGTAAGAGCGTTAAGGATTCCTATGGCACGACGTAAGCAAGAGAGCCGCTGGCAGCGCGTCCGCGGCAAGATTGTCCTCTTCCTGTTGGTGGCGGTGCTGCTGGCACTGGGCTACAATCTCGCCATGGGTAAGTATGGCTTCGTCAATATGCTTGAGATCGACAGGCAGATCGCGGAGTTGAAGGCGAAGGAGGTCAAACTCAACGCCGAACTGGTGGATCTGGAAGTCAAACGGGAACGCCTCAAAAACGACACCCTCTACATCGAGAAACTCGCGCGCGAGCGATATCAACTGCGGCGACTCGACGAGACCGTGATAGAGTATTAGTTTCACCTGGGCTCAGCAGGCTGAGCCCCTGCAAGCTGCGTAGATCACACCCGCAAAGTCAGCATTGCCTGCACTAATCAGATTTCCTATGATGAATCCGATTGCAGCATGTCACTCTCCAAAACTGAAATAATCGTGCTCAAGCGCGTGAAGGTACAGGATAGCTCCCTCTTCCTGATCTGCATGTCGCGTGATTTTGGCAAGCTGAAGCTGGTTGCGCGCGGAGCCACCAAGCCGGGATCAATGCTGGCAGAAGCGGTACAATATTTCACGGTTGCCGAGGTCGTTTTTTACCAGCGCGAGAAGGAATCGGCGGACTACATCTCCAAAGCGGAAGTCTCCGAATCGTTCGATCAGATCAGCCAGGATGAACAGAAATATGGGTTCGCGGCGGCGGCTCTGGAATTGGTGAATATCTTCGTGCCGGAACATGAGGAGAATCGGCAGCTTTATTTTTCCCTCAAGAAATACCTGCGATTGTTAGATTCGAGTGAGAAATCGCAGAGCGGCGGAAATTTCGAGCGCGAGCTTTTGCATTTCTGGTACCTCCTCTTTATATTCTCTGGCTACGCTCCCGAGCTGGAGCGCTGCGTGGAATCAGGCGCAGAAATCGAAGAAGATCGACTCTATTTCGATCCGGCGCGTGGCGGTGTGCTCGCGAAGGAGTTTATTGGCGATTCACGGACGATCCAGCTGGATCGAGGGACCGCCCGCGTGTTGAAGCAGCTCTCGGGGGTCAGCGTGAGTGATAACCGCAAGGTAAGCATATCGCCTCAACAAGCCGATCAGATCAAGAGTATCCTTACCGCCATGACCGAGTATCACCTCGGCAGGCGTGCGGATTTGAAGTCTCTCGATTTTCTGCGCAAACTGGAGCTGTTGAAATAGTGAAATCGGACGGAGGAACAAGTGGCCAAAGATAAGTCCACTGACAAGTCGAGCAAAATGATGGATGAAATGGTGTCGCTCTGCAAACGGCGCGGCTTCATTTTTCAATCTTCAGAGATATATGGCGGCTTAGGCAGCTGCTGGGACTACGGTCCATACGGCATCGAACTGAAACGCAACATCAAGGATTTCTGGTGGCGCGCCATGACGCAGGAGCGCGATGATGTCGAAGGCCTCGACGCCGCAATCCTGATGCATCCCAAAGTCTGGGAAACATCCGGCCACGTCCAGAATTTCACCGATCCATTGGTGGACTGCAAGAAGTGCAAGGCGCGTTTCCGTGCTGATCAGCTGGAGACGGCACGCTGCCCTGAGAAGCCCTCCAAATCGCCGCTCGAGTGTGGGGGAGAATTGACCGAGCCGCGCAAATTCAACCTGATGTTCAAGACCTTCATGGGTCCGGTGGAGGAGGATAGTGCGGTGATCTATCTGCGTCCCGAAACGGCGCAGGGTATCTACGTCAACTACCTCAATGTGATGGGACCTGCGCGGCAGAAAGTGCCGTTCGGTATCGCGCAGATCGGTAAAGCATTCCGTAATGAAATCACGCCCGGCAACTTCATTTTCCGTACGCGTGAGTTCGAACAGATGGAGATGCAGTTCTTCATCAACCCCAAGGAAGATGACAAGTGGTTCGACTACTGGAAGCAGCAGCGCTGGGAGTGGTACCTGAAGCTGGGCATCCGCAAGGAGAAGTTGCGGTTCCATGAGCACGGCCCCGATGAACTGGCGCATTATGCCAAGAAGGCATTCGATATCGAGTATGAGTTCCCGTTCGGCTGGAAAGAGCTGGAGGGGATCCATAACCGCACCGACTTTGACCTGTCGCGTCATGCCGAAGCGACCGGCAAGAATTTGACCTATCTTGATCCATTCACCAATGAACGGTTCATCCCCTTCATCATTGAGACCTCGGCAGGTTGTGATCGCACACTCTTGACGGTGCTGCTTGATGCCTATGCAGAGGAAGAGGTGAAGGGTGAGACGCGCGTTGTGCTCAAGTTCTCACCGAAGATCGCACCGGTAAAGGTTGGTGTGTTTCCGCTGGTCAAGAAGGATGGTATGCCGGAGACGGCCACCAGGGTCTTCCATGACCTCAAGAAGCATTTCAAGTGTTTCTATGATGACTCGGGTGCTGTCGGGCGCCGCTATCGCCGTATGGATGAGATTGGCACGCCGTACTGTGTCACGATCGATGGCGACACCGCCAATGATGAATCGGTCACTGTTCGCGACCGCGACACGATGGAGCAGGATCGCATCAAGATCAGCGAGCTGACCTCGTTTATCCAGAAGAAGATAGACGGATAACTGTCTCGGTGCCCCACCGCTTGCGGTGGGTACAAATCTTGTGGCCGCCAACCATCCTCGTCTGGCTGCTGCGAATCGCGGCGCACGGGGACGTACGCCGCGCACGATCACTCATCCAACCCTCACCCCGGCCCTCTCCCTTGCAAGGGAGAGGGAGAAGAAGTCGGAGCCAGCAGAATGTATCTTTTTGTGCAACAGGTCGAGATTGCCATGCCAGGCTCGTTCTGTACACCTCCAAACCATGACGAACTTTGGTCTTGACAACATTGCCTCCAAACACTAGCATGATTGCAAAAGGCCCAGTGGGCTAATCCCCGCTAACTTCCGTACTTTTAAAAATCATAACAATCCAGGGCGCGCTAATCTCAGGAGGAGACATGCGAATGAAGGTGTGGTGCGTCGTCTGTGCGATTCTGCTGCTGAGCGGGATAGCTACAGCTACGACTACCGTCGAAACACAGATCACCTCAGGTGTGGGTGATGCACAATTGGCTTTCACTCCCAACCAGGGCCAATGGGATGAAGAAATCCAATACCGAGTGAATGGAAATGGAGCTACCATGTGGATTACTGTCGATGGTGTCTATTTCCAATTCAATTGCAGGATGAGCAATCCGAAGTCAGCAAGGACTACATCTCTGTTGGCCCGGGAAGATGCGAGAGCTCTCGTCCCGCGGGGCTCTGAACCGGAGCCCGTAGCAACTGAAGTCGTACGATTGGACCTTGTTAGCTCCAATCGTGACGTGAGAATCGAGCCGCAGGGAGAGCTTGGATACTACACAAATTACTTTCTTGGTAACGACCCGGCTCGCTGGCGTAGCGAAGTGCCATCATACAAGAGCATCGTGTTGCACGACGTGTACGATGGTATCTCCCTGCAATTGGTGTCAAGAGGCTCTGCGGTTGAGTATCAATTTCTCGTTGCACCGGGTGCTGATGCCTCTCAAATCATGCTACGATTTGAGGGAATTGAAGAGTTGACCGAGACTGCGACGGGTGAGTTGGTAGCACGAACCAAGCTTGGCACCATTGCACAATCGTCGCCAACTGTGCGACAAAATTCGATTCGAGGTTCAATCGATGAGAACGCACCATTTCAACTGAGGGGGGAGAGGAGCTTCGGGTTCGATATTCCAGCATCAATTGACCAATCGCGTGCATTCACTATCGACCCGGTGTTTACCTACAGCACATTTCTGGGAGGTTCGTCGACAGACGAAGCGCTGAGTATCGATGTATCGCCTGACGGCTACGCCTTCGTGACCGGACATACTTACTCGTCCGACTTCCCTACGATCAGTCACTTCGACTCCACATTCAACGGCAACGAGGATGTTTTCGTGACCAAACTCGACACTGATGGCAGTTCGCTTATCTATAGCACTTACATCGGAGGCAGTGGAAACGAGTTGGGTCGCTTCATCGACGAGGACCAGGGCGAAGTTGCGCTAACGGGCTATACGCAGTCTTCGAATTTCCCATTGTCGAATGCTTATGATAACACACTGGGGGGAGTGCGTGACGCATTTGTGATCTGGATGAACTCTACCGGTACCGGCTTGATCTTCTCGACTTACCTGGGTGGCTCGTCAAGCGAGGATGGGTTTGGAGTCTACTTCGATCCCAGTCTGAAGTTTTACTGCACAGGCTGGACTTCATCCAGCGACTTTCCAACTGCAAGCGCGTATGATGCAACCTACAACGGCGGCTCCAACGATGCTTTTGTGACTGCATTCGGAAGCCTGGGATCGCTCATTTTCAGCACCTACCTCGGGGGCAGCGGCAGTGAAATCGGCTGGGAGATAAAAAAGAACGGTGGTGTCTACGTTGCCGGATCTACATCCTCTTCCAACTTCCCAACCGCGAGCGCCTACGATGCATCCTACAACGGAGGTACTAAAGACTGCTTCGTAACACAGCTAAGCAGCAATGGATCATCGCTGACATACAGTACCTATGTAGGGGGTTCAGGGCAGGATGAGGCGATCGCGTTGGATGTTTCATCCTCGGGAGTTGCCTATTTTACCGGCCTGACATCATCGTCCAATTACCCTACCGTCGCAGCGTCAGATTCAACTTTGGATGGCACTTATGATGCCCCGGTGACTGCGGTGGCGGCTGACGGTGCCAGCCTGATCTATAGCACCCTTGTCGGCGGCAGCAGCCACGACTACTGTTACGAATTGGCTCTCACGAGCAGGAATCAACCGGTGATTTGCGGACGAACCGAATCATCAGATCTTCCAGTCTCCAATCCGGTCGACAACAGCTACGGTGGGTCAATCGATGCATTCGTTGCCCGCATAGGTACCCAGTTGTCATACAACTACTACATAACTTTCTGTACCTATCTGGGCGGATCGGGCCAGGATCTCGGTCTGGGTGTAGCAGTGGATGCTGAGTGCCGGATGTATGCCGCTGGATCGACTCAATCCAGCGATTTCCCGACGGCTAACGCATATGATGCAAGTCGCAATGGCACCGATGCATTCGTGACCAAGATTTCCCAGTTTACTTGTAGCGACCTCAACGGAGATGGCATTGGGTACAGCGTTGCTGACCTGATTTTCTTGATCTACTACCTCTACTATGGTGGCCCGGCTCCATGCCCACTTGAAGCCGGCGACTTCGATCAGGATGGCGACGTCGATATGGCTGATTATACGGCATACTACAATTGGTTCACTTACGGCGGAGTTCTGACCTGTCCGAGTGAATGATCGGGAACAACTGAACTAGCGGCGGGGAGGAATTGAGCCGGATAAGGAGAGACGGCCGTTATTGAACCGTCGTTTGAAGACAAGGGATGCGTCCAGGACGTATCCCTTGTTTTGCTGACATATGTTCGCAACTATAGGTTCACTTGAAATTGGATGGCCACCTGCACGATCTCACACTGGCTAGCGTCCACCGGATGTGATCAGAACACCTTGATAATCCAGTTGACATACGAATTGATCGGTCGCGTTTCGTAGTCGCCCCCAATGATCGAGTGTGAGTGCATTCCGGCTACCGAGGTAGCATGCGGATCAGTCTCCGTGTGACTCGTGGCTGTATTCCACGGCCTGTTCGTTCCCGGATCACGACTCGCTTTCATCTCCAGGAGAACATCGTGAGTGTGAGCGCCGGTCGTATCGGAAATAAACCGATTCTGTGTCGGCAGCGCTGTAGAAAATCCCTGTTCGGAACCGACGTTATTACCTCTGTTACCGCGCTGGCATACCAGGGCAGCGGATCGAGAATCTCGCTGCGGAGCAACATCAAGCCCGGCCTTGTGAGCTACACCACGCAGAAACTTACCACGAAAATCAGGCAGGTTGAAGTCTCCAAGGACTCTGCCGTCCTTGTTACAACCGGGTCCGAATGCAGTATCGATCACCGCGAACAACTCGCTGTACTGTTTGTCACGTGTGAGGTCGATAACCCGTCCATCACAGAGGGCCCAGCCTTCCGGAATTTTCTTCACACTTCCCGCGAACGGTGCGATTGTCCCAACCGGAACCCACTTTGACTTGAAATCAGCGATCGAGTCGCAATAGGCTTTGACTCCAGCGTGCACCGATGCGATCGAGGTCGAATCATTTCGCATTGTAGTTAGGATATCAGTAGCTGCCGTTTGCAGCGATACGAGACCGGCGTCGTTCATCACTTTGTCATAGAGATCGTTGTAGCCAAAGATTCCAACAGTCGTGAATGCAGCACTGAGGATGACCGCGGCAATCAGCACGTACGTGCGATAAGTTTTGGTTACTCGTTCACGAGTATGTTCGATGCGTTCGTCGAGCACCGACTGAAGATGATCTTTCATCTCCAGTTCCAGTTTTTCCATCTCCAGCCTGTGGAGACGATTGTCACTGTCATCATTTGCCATTTTTGCCCACCTTCCTCTAATAGGGTTCCCACGGCGACTCGAGAATGCACGATCGCACAACCTTTACGGAACATACACGAGATGAAGTCAGAACGCCCGCCCTGTTAGCCGCCAACTTTTGTGCAAATAATATAGACCCTCGATTACATGAAGTCAAGATGAATTGGAAGATGCGGGAGAGGAACGCTGGAAGAATCGTGCCTGCCACTCGGTATTCCCAACTGTGCGTCGGAATCTACTTTCACCCCTACCTCGTCATTCTCTTCGCCATGACTGACAAGCGAGAGGGATAAGGAACAATTTAGACTCCCTCAGAGGTTGACTGAGAGTTTTGAAATACACACCTCTCTGGAG
>JBECKX010000071.1:0-11219 GCA_040235515.1 Candidatus Zixiibacteriota bacterium | reverse complement strand
GAGTATGCCGGTAGTCTCACTGTCACGCTCTCCGGCACAGTAGGACGCAGCATACTCTCAAGTGAGCAGATCCCTCACGATTCCCGGCAGAGCCGGGTCACGGGACAAGATGAGCGCACGATGCTTCCCTGACAAATCGAGAATCTTCGAGTTTCCCATCGGAAGGGTTGGGAAGAAAGGCGTTCTCACGGACCATGTCGAATCCAGATCCGGTTGAGTTTACGCAGCTGGTCGAAGCGATCAGCCGCCTGGTGGATGAGATCAGGCTCCTGAATCTCAATCTGACCGTCGCTAACGCACGACTGCGGCTGACCGATGCCGCCTTCAAACAGGTCAGTACCGATTTCGGGGAATTGATCGATACGACCAGCGTCGCACAGGAAGTAGCCGCCGTTGCAGTGAAAAGGGCCAGTGGTAAACCCCTCGATGAAGATGAACAACAGGTCACTCTCGCGGAGATGAACGTCCACTTAGATCGGGTGCGCAAAGCCGCTGAGAGTATCGTCAATACAGTCGTTTCACTAAAGAAGGGAAACAGCATTGACCGACAAATCTAACCTTCCCGCCAGACAGTGCCAGCAGCCAGGGCGCGATTCCGCTCCGCCTGAACTGGTTGTGCTCGTGACTGATGTTGGTGCACCGGTGGCGCTCCATGAGTTTCTCCTGGAATTACCCCCCAGCTTCAATTTACCCATCGTGGTTCTGCAGCCGACAGAGAATGTACTCCTGGAGGCGAATCTGAATGCGATGGAGAGAACAGTGCCATTTGCGATCAGCCTGCTGAAGGATGGCGATCTGCTCGCCGCCGGCAACGTCTATGTTGGATTGACCGATTTCGTATATATGCTCACATGCAAGCAGGGCAAATTCTGCGTGTCTCTGCTCGATATGGCTGAATCAGATTGGCCGATGCGAGAGTCGCTCACCTATCTCAGCTCCGAGTTGGGTGAACACCTCACGGTGATCTTCCTCACCAATCGACTGGAGAGTTCCAGAGTGGAACAATTGACGGCAGACCTGAAGGAATCGGGTGCGACCATCGCGCGAGTCGCTTCGGACCAACCGACTGCAACTACTGGTATTACCGGACAACTGTTCAAAGACTTCGACAGCATTACCGAACTGGCGCAGTCGCTGGTGGCGCAGACCGCGGTACGGGGCAATAATCAACTCGCACAGGCATTTAGGCAGTAAACAGTTTCTCAGACATGCCGATATTCTGAGTAGAAGTTTGGAGATAGGCCCAATGGATGAAATGAGTAAAATAAAAGTCCTCGTAGTGGATGACGAAGAGGTCATGCGTAAGCTCATGATCAAAATCCTCGAGAAGGCGGGCTATGCCGTGGAGACAGCTTCGGGTGGTAACGAAGCAAGGGAACTCCTGGCGAAACAGGAATTCGATATGGTATTGTCGGATGTCAAAATGCCTGACATGAACGGTTTTGATCTGTTGAAGGAGATCAAGGCCAAGTACCCGACAATCGCCGTTATCATGATGACTGCATACGCTGATTCCTACACCATCAAAGACGCCTTGCTGTTTGGAGCCGACGAGTACATTACCAAACCGTTCAAACACTACGAAGTCACCGTGGTCCTGGAGCGCGCTTACTGGCGTTCCCAATCATTGCGCAAGCAGCAACAGAACAGCTAGCATCGGTTGGAGGCCTTTCTGTGCCGGATACCTACAACTTCATAAAGTCGGTGCAGGGGATCTCAGTTTCCGCGAATGCTGATGGCAGCGAAGCGTACATCACTCTGACAGAAGAAGACCTGCCGGAAGGATTTCTGACGTTCGAGGAGTTACGCAGCACCCTGCTCGAAGGGGGCGTTACCTTCGGCGTGATCGAAGGCGCTCTCAACGAATTGGTGGCCAAACCGGTGTATGGTCAACCGATCCTCGTTGCGCGCGGTGAAAAACCGGTAGATGGCGAGGATGCACGCCTCGAGTACCTCTTCGACCTGGCCCCCAGCCATGAACCGAGCGTCGATGCCAACGGTAAAATCAACTACAAAGACCTTAACTACATCCAGAGTGCCCAGTCGGGACAACTCCTGGTAAAGAAACACCCACCGACCGCCGGAACCCCGGGGCGCTCCGTATTCGACGAGGAGATTCCGCCGAAACCGGGACGCGACAAGCTGCTTCCGGCAGGGTTCAACGTGGAGCCGGCACGAGACGGCATGGCACTCACCGCCGCCGTCGATGGCACGATCAGCTTTCGAGGGGGGAGAGTAAGTATTCACGCCGAGCAGAACATCCCCGGCTCGGTGGATTCCTCGATCGGAAACTTAGACTGCGCCGGTTCGCTCCGGATCGCCAAGGATATCACTTCGGACTTCAAAGTACAGACCGGGCAGGACCTCGAAATCGGCGGCAACGTTGAGGATGCCAAACTTGTTGCGGGCGCGTCAATCCTGATTCGTGGGGGATTTTTCGGCGGCGGCAAAGGCAGCCTGGTGGCGGGCGCCGATGTAACCGTGAAGTATGTGGAAAACCAGAAGATTCGGGCAGGTGGTTCAATCTTCGTCGGCCATGAAGTCCACAACGGCGATCTCTACGCTGCAGACTCGATCATCCTGAAAGACAAGAATGGCTACATCGCCGGCGGCCGTTGCGCTGCTCGTTACTACGTGAGAGCGGGCCGGATCGGAAATGAAGCCGCCGTGCCGACGCATATCTATGTCGCTTACGATATGCAGGCGGTGGAACGCCAGCGACAGATCTCGCAGGAACTGGAGAAACTGGCGGAAAACGAACACAATGTAAAAGAGGCGATGGTCAAGCTCTACCAGATCGAGATGGCCGGCAAACTCCCTCCGGAGCAGCGCGAGACACTTGACAAGTTCAAGAAGCTGGCCCGCGAGATCCCGGAACGACGCAAAGAGCTTGAAGCGGAATACAGTCAGCTCGAATCTACAGTCGAAGATCTTGGTGATGCACGCATCATCGCCGACCAGGTTGTCTTCGCCGGCACCACGCTCCACTTTGGCGCACTCTACAAGACTATTACGAAGGATATTTACGGTCCTGTCTGTTTCGAGCGCCTCGGTGATACGATCACCAAGGCGTCATTTACCCCAGATCAGGATGCGCGCTGGGAACGGCAGCGCCAGGAACGCCGCAGACAACGCCAGGAACTGCAGGCGCAAATCGAGCCGGAAAAGGCCAAACCGGCGCCTGAAACCGAGCTGACCGCCGCCGCATCGTAACTGCACAATCGATCATCCTGCAAAAATCACTTGCAATCATCGCCAAAGCGCCCTAGGTTTTCTTCGACCGCGGGTGTAGTTCAGTGGTAGAACGTCAGCTTCCCAAGCTGGATGTCGAGGGTTCGACTCCCTTCACCCGCTCGTTTTTTTTCGGTGGCGGATTTTTGATTGAAATGCAAATGCCGTCGCGGTTATCTCGTAGATTACACTGGAATTGAAGCTTAGCAAATACGGATAGTGAGGAAGAAACAAGATTTATGGCGTTACCCGTAGTTGCTATTATTGGCCGTCCCAATGTTGGTAAATCGACGCTGTTCAATCGCATCTCACGCCAGCGTCAAGCGATTACCGACGATACGCCGGGCGTAACGCGGGACCGCCTCTATCAGAAAGTTGAGTGGACCGGGCGCTACTTCATCGCCATCGATACCGGCGGGTTTATGCCGCGCTCGGATGAGTTGTTCGAGCAGAAGGTACGCGAACAGGCGGAGATCGCAATCGCAGAAGCTGACCTGATCCTGTTTCTGACCGACGCCAAAGTGGGACCGGTCGATATCGACCAGGATATCGCCCGTTTGCTCAAAAAAACGGGCAAACCAACCATCCTTGCCGTCAATAAATCAGACAACCATAGCCTGGAATTGCAGGCGAGCGAATTCTACAGCCTCGGGCTTGGTGATCCGATTCCAATCTCCGCCGCGACCGGCACCGGTGTGGGGGATATGCTTGATGAAATCATCGCCGCCATCCCCGAAGTGGAGGAAGAGGATGACGAAGATACGATTCATGTGGCGGTGGTTGGCAGACCCAACGTGGGCAAGTCCTCGCTCGTGAATAAGATCCTCGGCAGCGAGCGCTTGATCGTCACGAATGTGGCGGGTACCACCAGGGACTCGATCGACTCACTGGTCGAGTACAATGACCGCAATATCGTTATGATCGATACCGCCGGTTTGCGTCGCTCTGCCAGAGTGAAAGACAACCTCGAGTTCTACACCGCTCTCCGCACGGCTCGGTCGATTCAACGGGCGGACGTAGTGATGGTGCTGGTGGAAGCTCCACTGGGTGTAACCAGCAACGATCTCAGGATCATCGAGCAGGTCGTTGAGGAGCGCAAGGGTATCCTGCTGGTGGTTAACAAGTGGGATCTGGTGGAAAAGGACACGCACGCCGTGGATCACTTCACGCGTGCATTCTATGATCGCGCCAAGACCATGGACTTCATCCCGCTGGTGTTTGTATCCGCCAAGACCGGACAGCGCGCGACCAAACCGCTCGACCTGGTGCTGCAGATATATGAAGAGCGATTCAAGCGAATCTCGACTTCCGACTTAAATGACTTCCTCAAAGCTGTCGTTGCGGAAAAACATCCCCCGGCGCATCGGGGCCAGCATATCAAGTTCTACTACCTGACCCAAACCGCGGTCGCTCCCCCAACATTTGTCTTTTTCGCTAACTACCCGGAGTACCTCGATCGCTCCTACGTCAGGTTTCTCGAAAATCGCCTCCGCGATGAATTCGGATTCGTCGGCAACTCGATTCGGATGAAATTCAATAAGCGCAGCAGCAAAGCCAGCGCTTAGACCGCGAACTTCAGAAGTAAACTTCAGAAGCGAACTTCAACCACTGCCCCGGTCCGAGCCATCCGCCCACCGGCCGATCGCAGTCGGTATCTCTTTCTCAATTGTTTTTTGTGTTCAACGACAACCTCACCGGGTTCTGGTCGGTATAACATTCTAAAGTTCTTGTTGATTCAGCCTGTTGGCGCGCGATATTCGGTACTTTGGAGGAAGAGGAACAATGTTCAGGAAGATATTCGTTTTGCTCGCAGTAATCTCGTTTGCGTTCGCGATTTGTGGCCCCGCGACTGCGGATGCGTTCTTTATTCCACAACTCCGCTCAGCCGAAACCCTAGGTTGGGGGAGCCTGGATCTTTCAACAGGGGTTGGTATCTACGAGGATGCACTCACGGTTTTCGGAAACGCCCGCTATGGGATTGCCTCACCGGTTGATATCTCACTCACGGTCGGTTTGATGGATCTTGATGCCAGCGATGACGCAGCACTGCTGGTCGGTTCCGATATCCAGTACCAGATCGCCGATACGGATATGGGCAAGAGTGTTGACGTCGCCATCGGTGCGGTCATGCAATACTATGCCTACGATTACTCCCTGACCACCACCGGCAAGACTGATATTACGATCTGGTCGATCGGGGGGAATTTGATCGTCAGCAAGCCACTCCAGTTTCAGAACGGCTTTCGGTTCACACCGTACGGCAGGCTGAATCTGCGCAGCGACAACTCAAGCGTGGATTATGGCCCACTGGTTACGCCGAAGGCAGTCAGCCTCGGTAAATCCTCGCTTCTGAATGAGGCGCAGGCTTCTGCTGATGACTCCGAATTCAATATCGGCATCACGGTGGGAAGTCAGTTTCATTTCACCGGCACTTTCAATATCTCGGCTGAACTGCAGATAGATGATCAGATCGGCGCAATCGCTGCACTCAACTTCTTTATGTGGTAGTATCGGGTAGCGCAGCCTGCGAGGCCCAATCACCGCCGAATGACACTACTCGACTCGATAATCCTGGGGATCCTGCAGGGAGCATCTGAATTCCTGCCCATCTCGTCATCGGCTCACCTGGTGATCGGGCAGGCTCTGCTCGGCGTCAATGAGGCGAATATATACCTCGAAGTCGCCCTGCATTTCGGCACGCTCCTCTCTGTCGTTGTCTACTTCTACCGGGATATCATCGGCCTTACGCGCTCATTCTTCCGCTTCCTGCTTGGCGAACGTGATGTCGACACGCGGTCAGGATTTATGCTCGCGATGTACATTATTATCGGCACCATCCCCGCCGCAGTAGGGGGGCTGCTGTTCGAGGATTGGTTTGAGGCCCGCTTCGATTCCGCGCAGTTCAGCGGATTCATGCTCCTGATCACAGCCGCCGCGTTGCTCTCCACCTACTTCCTGAAAAGATTCGACAGCATGCTCTCGATGAAATCGGCGATCGCGATTGGATTCGCTCAGCTCCTCGCCATATTGCCGGGGATCTCCCGCTCGGGCTCCACGATTACGATGGGGTTATATCTTCGCCTCAACCCGGAAACCGCGGCGCGCTTCTCATTCCTGCTGTCGTTGCCGGCGGTCGCAGGCGCGGCACTGCTTAAGGGCCTGGAGCTGACCAGGTACCCGCTGGCCACCGGGCAGTTGACAATATTCGGTGTCGGAGCGCTGGTTTCTTTCGTCGTCGGCCTCGTCGCAATCTACCTGCTGTTGCGGATCGTCGTTGGCCGGCGTTTTTACATGTTCGGTTTCTACTGCCTTGTAGTGGGTATTTTGACTATACTCTTCCTTTGATGAAGAGAATCCTGATTATCAGATTCAGTTCGCTGGGGGATATTATTCTGACCGAACCAATCGTACGTGCTCTGCGCGCTTCCTATCCTGATGCACAACTACACTACCTGACCAAGCCGCAGTATTCGGCTGTTGTCGAGATGTTTGCGGCAGTCGATAGCATCGAGCGCTGGGAGGGTGATCAAAATTTCCGGAAAATCGTCGGTTCATTGCGCCGGCAGCGTCACGATCTGATTGTCGACCTGCACAACAACCTTAGAAGCGCCCGGGTCAGGACGGCGTTAGGGGGGAGATCGGTGAAGTGCGGTAAAGACTGGTTCCAGCGCTTCAGCGCAGTCCATTTTCGAAAATTGGCCTACGAACCGAGGCCCGCAATCGAGCGCTATTCCGATGCTCTTGCACAGCTCGGCATCCCCGCCGGAGAGAAGGTGCCTGTCCTGGTCGCACCTGAACCGGCAAAAGAATGGTGGAGAAATCACCGCTCAGAACTCGGCCTCGAATCGAACTACGCCGTGTTTGCCGCCGGTGCACGCTACCCGACTAAACAGGCTCCAGCCTCTCTCTTCGCACAGATCGCAGCGAAACTGATCGAGAGGGGGATAGGCAACTTCGTCGTGCTTGGCTCTCCAGCCGAGGCGGCAATGCTCCGCATGTTTGTCGACGAGTTTCGCGGACCGGTGAATCGCACCATCGTTCATGTGGTAACACCGGAGTTGATTACCCGGTCAGCAGCTCTATTGGAAGCCGCAGATGCCGTGGTCTCCAATGATACCGGGCCTGCCCACCTGTCCGCCGCACTTGGTCGCCCGACGGTTGCCCTCTTTGGGCCAACACATCCTCGCCTCGGTTTTTCTCCCGTTGGCAGGCATGCTTCCGCATATAGCATCAATGAGTCTTGTTCTCCCTGCAGCCTCCACGGTGAGCGTAGCTGCTGGCGCGACAAACGTTACTGCTTTCTCAAGATGGATGTCGAGCAGATAGTCTCGCAGTTGGGGCTCTGAGCCGAGAGTTGACTTCGGCCACTGAGTGATTTACTCTACGATAGTTATGGATAGAACTGCAAGACCCGCACTTTTCTGCGACCGCGACGGCTGCCTGATCGTCGAGAAGAACTTTCTCTCCGATCCCCAACAGGTTGAATTGTATCGCGGAGTCTCCGCTGCCCTCAAACGGGCTGCCTCGAGCGGATATCTGCTGATCGTCGTAACGAATCAATCGGGCATTGCCCGCGGGTTGCTGAGTGAGAACGATGCGATTGGTGTGAACGAGCGTCTACGCGGCCTGCTGGCGGAAGAGGGAGTTCGCCTGGATGCAATCTATTATTGCCCGCACCACCCCGACTTTGGCGAAACCTGCAATTGCCGCAAGCCGAACCGGGGGATGGTTGATATGGCGCTTGCAGACTTCGCGATCGATCTGGAACGGTCGTGGGTGATTGGAGACAAGATCGCCGATGCGCAACTGGCGCGTAATGTAGGCGCCAAGCCGGTGCTGGTGCTCACGGGCTATGGTTTAACCGAATCAAAACGCCTTCCGGCAGACTTGACGACTATACCTCTGGTTGAGGACTTTGCAGCCGCCGTCGATTACATTCTAAACCATGAAGACAGGGAAGCTAACCGTGACAGATAAGAGAGACATCAAGCCGAGAGTTATTGGAATCGATGACTGCGTGCAGTTTGTTACCAAGGATGGATCTCGTATTCGGGAAATCATGGCGCCGCGCAATTCGATGGTCGAACGCCAATCGCTTGCCGAAGCTGTTGTGCCGGTGGGTGGAGAAACGCATGAACACTACCACGCTACTTCGGAGGAGATCTACTTCATGCTCTCCGGCGAGGCGGAAATGTGGGTGGAGGGTGAAACTTTCCGCGTCAGGCAAGGGGATTCTGTCGCGCTCCTGCCGGGAAATCGACACAAAATCAGAAATACCGGCAATACCGAACTGGTGTTTCTCTGCATCTGCGTCCCGCCGTACGAACATGAAGATACGGTAATCACAGAACAGCAATCAAGCCGGTCAAAGTAATCAACCTGATCAGCCTGGCGATGAGGGGCTCCTGAACTACTCAGGAGGATCAGAATCGGCCTGGGTGGATTTCCGCGCGCCTTTTAGCGTTTGCGGCCGAGAGATGGAATAGAGATCCCCTTGCAGCAATCGAAATTGCGAAAGAAGTCGAGAGCCAGATGACGGACGCCATCCTCATTCAGCGCATAGATAACCTGCTGTCCCCGTCGTTTCGAGACAACCAATCCATTCTGCTTCAACACGAGCAAATGCCGCGAGATCGTCGGCTGTGATAGATTAAACAGGTCGACGATTTCACCCACCGAACGCGGTCGGCTGTTGAGCACCAGCATGATTTTCAGCCGCGTTTCATCCGCCAGCGATTTGAACGTTCCTGTAAACTCAGACGGGTCTGTCATTGCGCCTTCCATGACTCCTTTCAGGCTGGCTGACAAAATGGACGATTGCCGATCCCAAGTCAAGTGAAAGACTGGAGTTAATCACACCAGCTTATCAGAATACGCTGTTGACAGCACCTTACGCGGTATGTAACATGTAGCGATTCTCCAGAAGATAATCCTGGAGAAGATAAGTGATTTTGGTCTAA
Source organism: Candidatus Zixiibacteriota bacterium (assembly GCA_040235515.1). Taxonomy (GTDB): domain Bacteria; phylum Zixibacteria; class MSB-5A5; order CAIYYT01; family CAIYYT01; genus JBECKX01. The sequence goes on along the minus strand of JBECKX010000071.1, from coordinate 2,028 downwards.
GGAAACCTTGAACCAAATCTGACTGCAACCGTGCAGACGTAAGTGTTGTCCCTTGCGCCGCTGGCTGGCGGCAGGTGGTAAAAATGAGCAGCGAAGTATCCTCGGATGTCGAGATGTCGGGCAAGCCGAATTCAAAAAACCAGATAGAGCTTTCGCAACGCAGCACCGATATGCAGGCGTCACCGATCCGGCGCCTGATGCCGCTTGCTAACGCCGCCAAAGCCGACGGCACGAAGATCTACCACCTCAATATCGGACAGCCCGATATTATCACTCCGGCTGAGATCATGTCGGCGGTGCGGAAATTCGGTGATCCGGTACTGGCGTACGGTCCCTCGGAAGGGTTGTTGCCGCTGCGCGAGGAGATCTGCGCTTACTGCGAGCGGTTCGGGATCGACATCAATCCCAATCAGATCATCGTCACGACAGGGGGGTCAGAGGCGATCCTTTTTGCGCTGATGGCGATCGGTGACCCCGGCGACGAGGTGCTCGTGCCTGAACCATTCTATACGAACTACAATGGCTTCGCCACCATGTCGGGGCTCAAGGTTGTGCCGATTCCGACCTCGGTTGAGGAGGGATTTGCCTTGCCGTCACGCGACGTGATCGAGTCGCTGATCACACCGCGCACCCGGGCCATCCTTTACTGCTCGCCGAACAACCCGACCGGTGCGATTCTGCCGCAAACAGCCGTGGAGATGCTGGCCGAACTGGTGCTCAAGCACGATCTCTGGCTCCTGGCGGACGAGGTCTACCGCGAATTTACCTACGAGGGCGGGGCGCACACTTCAGTGCTGAGTATCCCGGAGATCGCCGACCGTGCGGTTATGCTCGACTCGATCTCGAAACGCTTTTCCGCCTGCGGCGCCCGCGTCGGTTGTCTCGTCAGCCGAAACGCGAACCTGATTGAGGCAGCACTGCGGATGGGGCAGGCGAGATTGTGTCCCCCCACGATAGAGCAGATTGGCGCCATCGCCGGCTATCAATCACTGGCGCGATTCCTCGATGGTATGATCACCGAATACCAGGCTCGCCGCGATGTCGTTTGCGAGGAACTCGCCAAACTCGACGGCGCGATCTTCCGCAAACCCCCGGGTGCGTTTTACATCATGCCACAGCTTCCAATCGATGACGCCAACAAGTTTGCGGCCTGGTTGCTGACCGACTATCGCCGCAACGGCGCGACCGTGATGGTTGCTCCCGGCGACGGTTTCTATGCCACTCCCGGTCGCGGTAAGCAGGAGGTCCGAATCGCGTATGTCTTGAATGAAGCGGACCTGCGGGAGGCGATGCAAACTCTGGTGGCTGCAGTCGGAGCCTACAACGATCGCTAAGGCCTCAGGAAGCGACTGATCGCATGATTCTAGTGGATCAGTTTGCCGATTTTCCTTGACAGAAACCGTTAGCTGCTGCAAACTGTTAGTACAATCCGGTAACACCAAGGACTGGTCGACAGTCAACACAACCCGTGGGGCGGCAAGGGGGCGCGCTCTATCTTCCACCTCAGGAGGTGCACCATGAAGCGATTAGTTATGTTTGTCGCTTTGGCACTTGCACTTTTTTGTCTGCCGCTAAGCGCTCAGACACTAATCCCCTGCTTTGATATCAATCAGGATGGCTCCTCGAACCTCAGTGATCTCATCATGTTCAGTGAGATCATGGTAGGCAATCTACCCGAGGTCCCCGGCCAGGGCGATATCGATGGGCGTGATGGGGTCAATCTCGGCGATTCGCGCTTCTTCACACTCTGGGTCTTCTATGCCGGTCCGGCCGGAACCTGTCCGCCGCATCCCGCATACTCGATCGACCCCGGTATCGACACGGTAATCTTTGGAACCGTACCAATTCCCGCGGGAAGTGGTCAGGTCGATATTCCGATCCTGTTGAAGAACACAAACATCGTTTCCGATATTCTGATCCCGTTCCGCGTGATTTCATCCTCAGGTACGGTGACTGTGAGCGACATCTCCAAGTTACCGCCCACGAATGGCGATTTCGAATTGTTCAATTCGAGCTTCAGTGGTGACG
>JBECKX010000060.1:0-28777 GCA_040235515.1 Candidatus Zixiibacteriota bacterium | reverse complement strand
GCTCGATATCACGCTTGCCTCGGAAGTCGTGGAGTCCGGGATCGTCGACATCGTTGAAGCTGAGCGTGTGCAGAATACGGAAGCATCGATCCTGAAGGATCGCCAGCTCTCAAACAAGGTATCTGATGCCATATCGTCGGAAGCGATTTCGCGTTCCGGCGCGGGTGATGCCGCCTCGGCGATGAGCAAGGTCACCGGTGCCACCGTGATTGGTGGCAAGTATGCCGCTATTCGTGGATTGACAGGCCGCTACTCCAGCACATCTCTCAACGGCTCACAGCTTCCCTCGACCGACCCCGATCGTCCCGCGGTTCAGATGGATTTGATTCCGACCAGCATGCTCGACAACATTGTCGTGAACAAGACTTTTACACCCGACCTTCCGGGAAACTTTACCGGCGGCTCCATCAACCTCAACACCAAGGACCTTCCGGAGAAGCTGACGCTTTCATTCTCATCCTCGTTGGGTTACAACACTGAGTCGACTGGCAAGACGGTGCTGACGCACCCCGGACCACCCCAGGAATGGGCGGGGTTTGCTGGCAACTTCTACGACATGCCGCAGGACCTCAAAGACGTCAACGGCGAATTGCCGCACTACACACAAATCCAGACGGACTCCGCAGCGGCGTATCGCTATGAAGGAATCGTCAATCAGTTAAACCCTGATTTCACACCCGATGAGCGCAAGGCGCCAATCGATCAGAGTTACGCACTCTCATTCGGTAATCTCTATTCGCTCTGGGGACGCCCGTTGGGGGTTCTTGCCAGCATGTCCTACAGTCGCAAGACTTCGAATTACACCGATGGCGCGCGCAATGTCTGGCAGGGGAGTCTTGACACCGACAAGAACACTATTCTGACACCCTACGCAAACCTGGTAGACACCAAGTCAAGCAACGACGTGCTCTGGGGCGGATTGATTGCCGCCAATCTCAGGTTGAGCGAGTCGAGCAAGCTGAAGTTCAATTATGCCCGCAATCAGTCGGGTGAGAAGCTTGCGCGCTTCGTTCAGGGATACGTTGATAACATCGGCGTCGGCACGACCTATCGCGCCCGCGCTCTCGAGTATACCGAGCGATCGATGACCAGCTACCAGGTTAGTGGTGATCACCTGCTGCCGCTCCTCGGTCACACCCGCGCCGACTGGCACGTGTCCTTTGCGGAGAACAAGCAGGATCAGCCTGATCTGCGCTTCTTCAGCGACTCAGGCGACAGCGTCGACGGCCAGATCATCTGGGGGATCCAGCCGAATCTCTACGACCTGCCGACACATTACTATCGCGATCTTACCGAGAGCAACGACGAGTATGGCGCCGACATCACGATTCCGCTGTCGGGCAATTCCAGCAACTCAGCCAAGTTCAAACTCGGCGGACTCTTCGTCAAAAAAGACCGCGTGCAGAACGAATGGCAGCAGAAGATGTACAACAACAACTCTGCCACGGTCAGGTACAACGGTGATCCCGATGCATACCTCGATCCTGCCAACGTCGGCGTGATCGGCACGCGCGAGCTTGGTGGCACCACTCGCTACGTCTTCGGTATCACGGTTCAGGCGGCGCAAAATGGCAGAGATTCCTACGTCGGTCAGCAGGATATCAGCGCCGGTTACGCGATGCTGGAACTCCCGATCACGAAGCGACTGGAGATCATCTCCGGCGCCCGCTTTGAATACACCGATCAATGGGTGGAGTCGAAGAGCGGTCTCAGGGGAGAGATCGATGGTGGTGATTGGCTGCCGTCGGCGAATATCGTCTACCACCTGAAGGCGAACATGAACTTCCGTGGTGCTTACAGCATCACGCTGGCGCGTCCCACCCTGCGTGAAATGGCGCCGTTTTACAGCTTCGAATTCATCAATGATGTGAATCTGATCGGCAACCCCGAGTTGAGCCGTACCCTGGTTCGCAACTACGACCTGCGCTGGGAGTGGTTCACTCGTCCGGGCGAAGTGCTCGCGCTCAGTGGTTTCTACAAGCACTTCACCGATCCGATCGAACGCGCCGAGAAGAGTGTCAATGGTGACATTCAGTATGCGAACGTCCACAATGCCCGCGTTATCGGCATGGAGCTGGAGTTCCGCCGCCGCCTCGATCATACCGGTATCGGTATGCTCAATAACCTGACATTGTCCGGCAACATCACGCTGGTCAAGTCCGAGGTCGACCTCGAGCCGGGCGAACTGGCAATCTATCGCGCATTCGACCCCAATTATCCCGATACCCGTGACTTCTCCGGTCAGTCACCGTACGTGATCAACCTTGATCTCAGCTACGGCAACCTCGATACCGGTACGGAAGTGGCGGTGCTCTACAATAGGTTTGGTGATCGCCTCACCGAGGTTTCGTTCAACAAGCCTGATGTTTACGAGCGCGCCCGTGACCTGCTCAATCTCACGGCATCACAGCGTCTCTGGGGACCGGTTACGGTTAAGGGTGCGGTCAAGAATGTTCTGGGCGCCGACTATATCGAGTCCCAGACGTTCGTTGGCACGGAATACATTCGCTACAAACATGAAATCGGGACTTCGTGGTCACTCGGCCTGAAGTACTCAATCTAAGGAAGAAACTCGAACGAGCATGATCAGCATGAGAGTCATCATGAAAGCCATCATCAAGGTCATGAGCAGTACGTTTGCGGTTACTTCCCGGATCGCGACCGACGCGATTCGAGCAGGATTGGAACCTTCGGAGTTGAGTGAAGCACGACCGACCGGGCAGCGCGAGCTGCGACTCAAATTGGATTCGGTTGAACGTTTAATGATACGCTTCTCGCACTTTTCCGCCTTCGCTGTCATAAGCGACCTTTGCACCAGACTTTCAGGTGGGGAGGCAGGCAAATCCACGGATGCATCTCGGATGGACCGTTTTGCATCGACTCCGTTTCACTCTGTTCTACTTCAGTCCGAAATCAGTTCCAAACCTGCACTAACTTTTAGGAGGTAACAAGTGCATCGCAAACTCTTACTGATTGCTCTCCTGCTGATCATGGCGACTTCGGTTGCTTTCGGTCAGTGTACCAATGAGCCGGGTAAGGCCCTGGTCTTTGTGCCGATAGGCGATCTGCCGGCCGGTGTGGTCAACTGGACCAACGGCAACGTCTATGTCCTGCAGGGACCGACCTACGTCACCCCGGCTACCACCCTCAACATCGAGGCCGGTACCATCATCAAAGGTATCGTTGGTCTTCCTCCGGGAGATGTCGCCTCACTCATCGTTCAGCGTGGCGCCCAGATCTTCGCGACCGGTACCGAAGCCGAGCCGATTATCTTCACCGCCTGCACGGACGACCTGACTGATCCGTTTGATCTTACCAATACCGATCGCGGCCTCTGGGGTTCGCTGATCCTGCTCGGTAACGCTCCGATCAACACCGGTACGGTTGACGCCGGTCTCGGTGAAACCTGTCTTGGAAACAACATCGAAGGTCTTCCTCCGGGAGCCAAGACCCGTTACGGTGGCTGTGACTGCGACGACAATTCCGGTGTAGTCCAGTATGTCGTCCTGAAGCACGGCGGATCCGTTCTCGGTGCCGCCAACGAAATCAATGGTCTTACCTTTGGTGGCGTCGGCGCCGGCACCACGATCGATCACATCGAAGTGTACGCTAACGCCGATGATGGTTACGAGTGGTTCGGTGGAACCGTCAACTGCAAGTATCTCGTTTCGTCCTTCAACGACGACGATTCATTCGATTGGGATCAGGGTTACAACGGAAAGCTTCAGTTCCTCTTCTCGATCTACAACGACGATCGTGGTGATCGTACCTTCGAGATCGACAGTGACGACGGCAACATTGACTCGCAGCCTTATTCGCGTCCCACCGTCTATAACGTCACCGCCTACGGCCAGGGCAACACCGTTGTCACAGCCCAGCAGGATGTGGCGATCAAAGCTAAGGAAAACACCGGTGGTCATATCCGTAACGCCATCTTCTACGATTTCCCGCGTGAAGGCGTAGAGTTTGAGGATGAAGGCGGAACCGTTGGTGCGTTCAACGATTGTTCCGGCGTGCTTGATGCTGAGAAGCAGTCACGCTGCTGGACCGGCACCTACGTCGACGCCAACTACGTCGGCGGTTGCGACTACAGCAATCCGCTTTATGCCGGTGTTATGGGCAACGGCGCCAACCTGACCATCTATGGTACTCTCTGGTACAACATCGGACCGGATGAGATCACTACCCAGGATGACATCGGCGACGATCCGCACGAAGTGCAGCGTCTCTTCGTCGACTACCCGGCGCTGGCCACCACCGTTACCGGCCAGACCTGGGCCAACGTCATCGACAACCCGCGTTTCTACGGCCAGGACGACGCCAACATCCGCGTCCAGGGCGCCAACGCGATCGATCCTCGCCCGGCAGCTGATGGTCCGGCTTTCGACGACGTCGTCGATGCCCCGACCGAGGATGCTTTCTTCGACTCAGCCCCGTATCGTGGCGCTTTCAATGCAACCGATAACTGGCTCTGCAACTGGACCTGTCTCTGGAGCCTCGACTACCTGCGCTGCGACACCCGCGTCGTAGACTGCAAGACCGAAGTCGGTAAGACAGTCGTTCCGGTAGGCCCCGCTTCACCGTTCACCTCATTCGAGATCACTGAAAACACGGTCTGGAATGCTGAAAACATCTATCTTCTTCAGGGTCCGACCTTCGTCACCAATGGCGCCAGTCTCTTCATCGAGAAGGGCACCATCATCAAGGGTGAAGTCGGCCTTTCCCCGGGTGAAGTTTCTTCGCTGATCATCACCCGTAACGGCAAGATCTTTGCCGAAGGTACCGAGGATTGCCCGATCATCTTCACCGCTGAGACGGACGATATCGATGTCGTCGGTGATCTCCTCCAGACCGACCGCGGTCTCTGGGGCTCGCTGATTCTCCTCGGCAATGCTCCGATCAACACCGGTACCATCGATGGTGGCCTTGGCGAAGTCTGCCTTGGCAACAACATCGAGGGCCTGCCGCCGGTAGCCAACACCCGTTACGGTGGTTGCGACTGCAACGACAACTCCGGTGTCGTTACCTATGTTGAGCTCAAGCACGGTGGTTCTGTCATCGGTGCTGCCAACGAAATCAATGGTCTGACCTTTGGTGGCGTCGGCGCCGGTACGACTATCGACCACGTTGAAGTATATGCCAACGCTGACGACGGTTACGAATGGTTCGGCGGAAACGTCAACTGCACCTACCTCGTCTCAGCTTTCAATGATGACGATTCATTCGATTGGGATCAGGGCTACAACGGTAAGCTCCAGTTCCTCTTCTCGATCTACAACGATGATCGCGGCGACCGCACCTTCGAGATCGACGGCGACGATGGCAACATCGATGCCGATCCGAAGTCACGCCCGATCGTCTACAATGTCACTGCGATGGGTCAGGGTGAGAACGTCACCACCGCCCAGCAGGATGTTGCGATCAAGGCGAAGGAAAACACCGGTGGTCATATCCGTAACGCCATCTTTGTCGAATTCCCGCGCGAAGGCGTCGAGTTCGAAGATGAAGGCGGAACCGTCAGTCTCGCTCCCATTCCGGATTGCGCGACGACGCCGACCATCGATGCCGAGTATCACAGCCGTTGCGCCTCCGGGTCATACACCGACGCCAACTGGGTTTCCGGTTGCGTCTATGACAACCCGGCTTTCGCCGTGGCTGATCTTGACATCTATGGTACCGTCTGGTGCATGTTCGACCCGACTGCCATGACTTCAGCCGCCCTCGTAGGCGACGATCCGCACGAAGCTCAGCGCGTGTTCACCGACTATCCGACTCTTGGTGGTGCTGCCGCCGGTATCGGAACCTGGGACAACATCGTTGCGAACCCGCTGTTCACGAACAACGATCGCACTATGAGCCGTGTCCTGGGCGCCAACGCCCTCGACCCGCGCCCGGCTGCGACCTCCGTAGTCTTCAGCATGAGCCTCTCCGATGCTCCGGCTGAAGATGCCTGGTTCGCCTCAGCCCCGTACGCCGGTGCCTTCAACAGCACCGACAACTGGCTGAATAACTGGACCGCTCTCTACTGCGAAGGCTTCCTCGCCACCGGCTCCGTACCGGCTGTCATTTGCGGCGATGCCGACTGCAGTGGCGCGATCTCGATTGGTGACGCCGTATTCATCATCAACTACATCTTCGGTGGCGGCCCTGCTCCGTGTACCGATCTCAATGGTGATGCTGATGGTAGCGGCGCGATCTCAATCGGTGACGCTGTATACATCATCAACTACATCTTCGGTGGCGGTCCTGCTCCGAAGTGTAGCTGCAGCTAAGCAGAGATCTTTAGTCCAGGATCGAAGGTCTTATAGGGTCTAATCAGGTCCGACCTTACTTTCCACATAAAGCACCGGCAACCTCACCTCGGGGTTGCCGGTGTTATTTTTTGCCCCGGCAATTCCCGGCTCCGATCGACTCAATCAGGTGGATTCACCTCCAAATGGGCTAAGTCTCGAAAGCAAAATGAGTTATTCTAAACGGATAATTATTGTGAATTTTGTCACATTATCTGCCGACAATTATGGTGCAAGGAGGCATTTGAAAATCGGACAAGGCTGCTATTTTATTCTTGACAAGCAAGACCAAAAGTAGCATTAATTGTCTGGATTTGAGGATAAGTGCCCATAGTATTGTGAAATAAATCACAAAGTGGACACCTATTGTTGATTTTGTACGAGGAATTGAGGTGATCTAGAATGGGTTTCACGCGCAGAGACCTGCTCAAATGGGCTGCACTTGGGACGGTTTCAGCCGCCACCGGGACCGCCCTCGGCAGCGAAGAGAATTTCGTTACCGACTGCGGCGAAAACTACGGCGTTCTGGTTGATACCGCAGTCTGCATCGGGTGTCGAAAGTGCGAATGGGCCTGCAACAATGAGCACAAGCTGAAAGAGGCTGATCTCGCCAGTTTCGAGGATAAGTCGGTCTTTCAGCAGCATCGCCGCCCAACGGATGACGCGTACACCGTCGTGAATCGATTCGTCGCTCCCGAAGAAAACAACAAGCAGTACACTATGAAAGTGCAGTGCATGCACTGCAACTCTCCCGCCTGCGTGTCTGCCTGCATCGTCGGGGCGCTGTCCAAGAGCGATAGCGGGCCGGTAGTTTATGACGCCTGGAAATGCATCGGCTGCCGCTATTGCATGGTCGCATGCCCATTCCAGGTCCCGGCGTACGAGTACAGGGAAGCACTGAAACCGCAGGTACGCAAATGTACATTCTGTTCCGATCGCCTGGCTGACGGAAAGCGTCCTGCTTGTGTCTCGATTTGCCCGAACGAGGCGCTGACCTTCGGGACGCGCAAAGACCTGATCGAGGTCGCCCGCGAGCGGATCAAGGCGCATCCTGACAAGTATGTCGATCACGTCTATGGCGAGACCGAAATCGGTGGTACGAGCTGGATGTACCTTGCGCCGACCGAGTTCGCCAACACCGAGCTGCCGGAGCTCAATTCCGAGAATATACCGGAACTCACCGAAAAGATTCAGCACGGCATCTTCAAGTCGTTCATTCCGCCGCTGGCGCTCTATGGCCTGCTGGGATTGATCATGCATTCCCGCGGCGAGAAGGAGGACGAGGAGGAGAAGGAGGGTCACAATGTCAGCGCATCTTGAGGTTCCGACCCCGATTCAGAAGCCGTACTTCACTAAAGGTACGATCGTCGTGGCGATTGTCGCGGCCCTCGGGCTTGCGGCCTACATCTATCGACTGGCATTCGGGCTTGAAAGTGCGACAAACTTGAACAACCAGTACCCGTGGGGTATCTGGATTGCCATCGACGTCGCTACCGGAGTCGCGCTCGCCGCCGGAGGCTTTACGACCGCGGCGCTCGCGGATATCTTCCACAAAGAGAAATATCATGTCATCGTCAGGCCGGCGCTGCTCACCGCGATGCTCGGCTATACTTTCGTTGTGATCGGTTTGCTCGCCGACCTCGGCCGTTATTATAACGTCTGGCACCCGATGCTCCCCAGTATGTGGCAGGGCAATTCGGTGCTTTTCGAAGTCGGCATGTGCGTCATGATCTACCTGACGGTGCTCTATATCGAGTTTCTGCCGATCGTTGCCGAACGCTTCATCGGTCGGGTGAACCTGCCCGGTCCGCTGAAGGTACTGAACAACATCATCGACTCCTGGCTGCGAGTCTGCCGGAAATTCCTGGGCCGCTTCATCTCGATATTTATCATTGCAGGCGTGGTGCTTTCCTGCATGCACCAATCCTCCCTGGGTACGCTGATGGTGATTGCCCCGACAAAGATGCACCCGCTCTGGTATACGAGCTTCTCGCCGCTCCTATTCCTCCTCTCCGCAATTGCGGTGGGTTTCCCGATGGTGATATTCGAGTCGATTCTGGCCTCGCGCTCATTCGGACTTAAGCCCGAGACCGGCATTCTGGCTTCGATCGCACGCTACACACCGCTTCTTCTGGGTGTGTACTTTGCGGTCAAAGTGGTGGACCTCACGATTCGGGAGGCCTGGCCCTATCTGTTCGAAGGGTCGTTCCAATCGTTGATGTGGAGTATCGAGATGCTGGTCGGCGTTGTGGCTCCGATTGTCATTCTCAGCAGCAAGAAGCTTCGTCATGCCATTCCCTGGCTCTTCACGGCTGCCGCGATGGTGATAGTGGGGGTGCTGTTGAATCGCATCAACGTATTCCTCGTCGCCTACAAGCCGCTCTACTCGACCACAACCTATTTCCCCTCCATCTTCGAGCTGTCAGTAACGATCGGTTTGATCGCGGCGCTAGTATTGGTCTATCGATTCCTGGTGCTGAACTTCCCGGTGATTTCAGTTCCACAAACCATGACCGAGAGCACAAAAGAGTCTCTCGGCAGAATGACGACGGCGTGAGGTGAATTGAAATGAGACCGATTCGGAATCTGGTAATTATTCTTGGTACTCTGGCATTTCTGTTGACAGGGCTGAGCTCAGCCCCGGCACAGAAGCACAAGGACTTTCCAAAACTCAATTGTGCGGAATGTCACACATGTGACGTTCCGACCGTTGATGAACCATGTTTGAAGGCCTGTCCGCGGATTCAGGCGGTGCATGAAACCGCCGAGCACGACCTGAAGGAAGCGCCCGACACAATGCTGCTCAACACGCTGGCAGACCTCTACCAGCCGGTGAGCTTTAACCATAAGTTGCATGCTTCCATGGCTGAGATGGGGGGCAACTGCGCCACCTGTCACCATTATAGCCCGACGGATGAGATCCCGCCCTGCAGGGAGTGTCATAGCCCGACCTCGACATCGACCGACCTGTCGAAACCCAACCTCAAGGGCGCGTACCACCGCCAGTGCCTGGGCTGCCATCGTGAGTGGAGCCACGACACGAAGTGTGTGATCTGTCATATTCCGATGGAAGGTGGCGCCATCGCCAAATCGATCTCGGACCCGACAGATATCATGGGTATCGAACACCCGGTGATCACGGAACCGGAGAAACGCGTTTACACGACGCCATACAACGCCGGGCCCATCGTGACGTTCCAGCACATGGAACATATCGAGTTGTTCAACCTCCGTTGCGTTGATTGTCACAAGCAGGAGAATTGCGGCTACTGCCATGATTTGAATCCTGCATCGGTGGTCAAGAAGACGCAGGAGGAGGTTCACGCAATCTGCAATGATTGTCACGTCGATGACCGCTGCAGCAAGTGTCACGACAATCAGGAGCGACCCGGATTTACGCACGCCGACACGGGCTGGCCGATGAGCCGCTTCCACCGCAAACTTGAGTGTCGTGCCTGCCATCCGACCGGAAAACGAATCGCGCGGTTGAATACCGACTGTAACGCCTGTCACTCCGGCTGGAACGAGAACAATTTCAACCACGCCAGAACCGGGCTATTGCTCGACGAAATCCATACTGAGATCGAGTGCGAATCGTGCCATCTCGAGCGGAACTTCGCTGCCAAGCCTGTTTGTACGGAGTGTCACGACGATGATCGCGCGTATGATGAATTCCCGCCCGGAGAATTCGTCAAGGTGAGATAAAGGTGCATTCTCCCCAGCGTCTCTCGAGGCCTGGTTGAGAGAATAACGCAGATGATGTTTCAGGCACGCTTGCGCCTTCGGTTAGCTGTTTTGGCGCCCGAACCTGTTCAGACCAGGTTCGTGGCGCCTTTTGTTTGCAGTTTCCCTGCATGAGACTTTCGGCACTGCCATCCTTTTCTAATCGAAAACTTATCGGCGAGAAAGACTCCGGGGGCTTAATGCTCCCGCCTCTTCTGAGAGTCTCGGCTCTCTGCCCGCACTTTGGCGCCGCAGTTCGGCGGAGCAGGGTGCGGGTTCCATTTTGGGCGACTTGCCGACTCAATCAACAACCCGAACAGACTGATTCACTGCGAGCAAGATGCCACTCGATTGCTGTTTGGGGGAGGCTACTTTCGGAAGAGGTTCAGGATGATTGTTAAGATGATGCTGAGGATGATTGACGTGACGATCGGTACGTAGATTGTGACCCCTTTCCGCCGAAACATTATATCACCGGGTAGTTTGCCGAGGAACGGGATTTTGTCGCCGAAGAGGAACAGCAGTCCGGCAACAATCATCACCACACCGCCGATAATAAGAACTTTGCCAACTGGTTGAAGCATTACAACTCTCCGATCCTGATACGAGAGGAGGAGGCGAAGCATAGGCAAGGTTTTCCCCCCCTGTCAAAGCGAATCTGTTGTGGCACAAACCACGGGATGAATTTAGCGTGAGATTGTTAGAAATTTCACAAATAGATTGAGAGGTCGATAACATATATATATATTCGCCGCAAACGTTTCGGGCCAGCACGATTGCGCAGATATCGTTTAATATTGGGCTCGAAAGAAAGAGGATAATATGGCTTTAAATAAGATAGTTGTGATTGGTGCCGGCACGATGGGGCAGGGGATTGCCCGTACAATCGCAGAAACCGGCACCGAAGTGACGATGTGCGATCTCAGTGTCGACATACTGGAGCATTCGCGGCAATTCCTCTCTGATTCACTCGACCACGAAATCGAGAAATGGGGAATCACGGCGTCCGAGAAGAAGGCGATCCTGGCTCGCATCAGCACTACGACAGACTATGACGTCGTGAAGAACGCCGATCTCGTGATCGAGGCAATCGATGAAGACCGCGAGAAGAAGCGCAAGCTGTTCGGGACGATCGACCAGCTCTGCCCACCAGAGATCATTTTTATCTCAAACACTTCGACCATCTCGATCTCCGAGCTGGCCTCGGCGACCACACGGCCGCATAAAGTGGTGGGGATGCACTTCCTGACCCCTGTCCACAAAGTGCCGTTGGTCGAGCTGGTGCGCGGGCTTCGGACATCGGATGAAACCATGATCCACACCCGCGAATTCGCCTCGCGCCTGAACAAAAGGCCGATCGAGGTAAATGAGTATCCGGGCTACGTTACCACCCGTATCATCGTGCCGCTCCTGAACGAGGCGATGCATGTCCTGATGGAGGGTATCGCCACCGCTGACGATATCGACGCTGCGATGAAGCTCGGCTTCGGTTTCAATATGGGTCCGTTGGCGCTGGCTGATATGATGGGGCTCGATGAAGTGATGAGTATGATGGAAAACCTGTTGCGTGAGCTGTCTGAGCACAAGTACAACCCATGTCCACTGCTGAGGAAGCTCGTGCGTGCCGGACACCTGGGGGTGAAGACGGGACAGGGATTCTTCAAGTATGATTCTGAAGGCATCAAGCTCGAGGAGGCGAAATATGAAAATATTGGTGCTTAACTGCGGTTCCTCCTCGGTGAAGTATCAGCTCTTCGAGATGGATAACCGTCTCTGCCTCGCCAAGGGGACCGTCTCCCGCATCGGCATGTCGGGCGCAGTGCTGAAACATAAGCCGCATGACCGCGAGGAGATCACGATCTCAGCCGAGATGCTCGACCATATCGTGGCGATCGAGCACGTCATTGCGATTTTGCTCTCTCCCAATCATGGTGTCATCAAGGACCGCTCCGAGATCAAGGCGGTGGGGCATCGCGTTGTGCATGGAGGTGAACGCTTCACCCAGTCGGCGCTGATCGATGATGAAATCATGATCGAGCTACGCAACCTGATCGACCTGGCCCCACTCCATAATCCGCATAACATCACCGGTATCAGGGCTGCGATGCGCAACCTGCCTGATGTGCCGAATGTCGCGGTGTTCGATACTGCGTTCCACTACCGGATGCCGGAGCATGCCTACATCTATCCTGTGCCCTATGTCCTCTACAAGAAATACCAGATACGCCGTTATGGCTTTCATGGCATGAACCATCACTTCGTGTCGAAGCGTGCGGCGGAGATGTTGGGCAAGACGCGCGAAGAGCTGAAAATCATCACCTGTCATCTCGGCAATGGCGCTTCGATGTCTGCAGTGAAGAATGGCATCTCCGTCGATACAACGATGGGTTTCACGCCGCTTGAAGGCCTGATGATGGGAACCCGCTGCGGCGATATCGACCCGGCGATTATCCTCCACATGATTGGCCGCGAGGAGTTGTCGTTGCATGAAGCTAACACGATGCTGAACAAGCATTCCGGATTGATCGGTGTGAGCGGTGTCTCTTCCGACATGCGGGAAGTGATAGAGGCGAAGGATGAGGGTAACAAGCGGGCACAGCTGGCGTTTGATATCTACTGCTATCGCGTGAAGAAATATATCGGCGCCTACGCCGCGGCGATGGGTGGACTTGATGCGGTCGTGTTTACTGCCGGTATCGGCGAGAACTCGGCCGAGGTTCGCACAAATTGTGTATCGGGCCTGGAATTCCTCGGCATCGAGTTGGACGACGCAAAGAACAAGGCCGCCGTCAGCAAGGAAGCGATCATCAGCACCGATTCATCGCGCGTCAAGGTTGCCGCCGTACCCGCGAATGAAGAACTCGTAATCGCACTTGATACGATGGAGTTGGTCGGGTGAAGTAGCTGATGCCCTCTTGGGGCGTGACGTCTTTCGTAGGGGCGCAGCATGCTGCGCCAACCGCCACAAAGCACCCTCACCCCCGGCCCCTCTCCCTCAAGAGGGCGAGGGGAGTCGGAGTCACTCACAGTTCCCCAGAACGAGCAACGTAGGTCATGCCCTCTTGGGGCATGACGTCTTTCGTAGGGGCGCAGCATGCTACGCCCACCGCCACAAGGCACCCTCACCCCCGGCCCCTCTCCCTCAAGAGGGCGAGGGGGGTCGGAGCCACTCACATCTCCCCAGAACGAGCAACGTAGGTCATGCCCTCTTGGGGCATGACAACAACCGCGACCGAATGGGAGCGTCATTCCCGCGCAGGCGGGAATCCACTGCGAACCCGGGCCTGCACAGCGAACCACTGCAGGTCTCCCACCCAACGGGCGGGCTTAGTCTTCTCTGCGGCTCCTGCCTCAGTAAAGCACCCTCACCCCTAGCCCCTCTCCCTCAAGAGGGCGAGGGGACTCGGAGTTGGGCACACAAACCGTAACATGATAACTCCGGGTCCGAACCGCAGGGGTTCGGACATACAGACACCGTAGGGGCGAATGCCATTCGCCCCTACACTAATCCGTGGCACCCCCGCTCACCCCTTCGGCGTAAACAATCCCAGCTTGTTTCCTTCAGAATCGAGGAAGTGCGCGAACCAGCCGCCACCCGGGATCTCTTTCCTGGCCACCAATACCTGGCCCCCCTGATGCTTGATCTGTGCGCAGGTCGCCTCGATGTCTGCCACCTGAATGTAGGCGATCACGGCTCCCACCCCGTGAATGGCATCGGTGCGGTAGATCCCGCCGCCAATCCCCTGGGTGCCGGTCGTGAATGTCGTATAGCCCTGCGCCTGAGGATCGGTAAAACTCCAGCCGAAGACGTAGGCATAAAACGTAGCGGAACGGGCAACGTTGGTCGCGCCAATTTCGAGATAGACGATCGGATTGGGCATAATCCTCCTCCCTCTATTCTGCCGGCCGCGGGAACATCTCGTCCCCGGCTTGTTATAACAACGTATTCAATTGTGCTGATCAGCGGCTAAGCCGGCACGCTCCAAGGTGCCGCCTGCCGCCAATCGGTACTTGACAATAATAGTCAATAAACGTAGAATAACCAGCTATGGATATAGTGCTGGAAGCGATAGAATCGGAGCCGAAACAGCTCCAACTGAGTGCCGGGCCGGATGAGATCGAGGTTGTCTCTGATCTTGCCAGGCTGCTGAAGGATGTCGTTTATGACGTCTCGGTGCGACGGGTGGATAATGAGATTTTCCTCGATGGTTTTCTCAGCTTCACTCTGCGCTATACCTGCGCCCGTTGCCTGAATGAGTATGACGAAAGCTATCGCCAGCCGCTCAACCTCGTTTTGCAACTCGTTCCGGAGGAACAGGTTCCTGACGAAGAACAGGATGACTTTGTGCTGGTCTCCGACAGCATCAAAGCGTACAATCTGGCGACGCAGGTGCGCGATATGATCGCGCTCTCGATACCGATGAAGCCACTCTGTCGGGAGAACTGCGAGGGGCTCTGCAGCCAGTGCGGCACAAACCTGAACGAAAACAACTGCGACTGCCACAAAGAGCGGATCGATCCACGCTGGGACGCGTTAAAGGAGCTGAACAGCAAGAGGCAGCCGGAAGCGCACTGATTGATCGGAATTGATCGATCGGAATTGATCGAAAGTTAATTCACAACAGGTTGTTTACCTGATCGCTGTTCCCGCTGAGAGGAACGGCAATAGAGAGTATCAGTAGAGTAAGAGAGAAAGTAACTCATGCCACTTCCCAAGAGAAGACACTCACGTCAACGCGGACGCAAACGCCGCACGCACTACAAGGCCACCGTGCCGAGTATGATCGACTGCGAAAACTGCGGCGAGAAAAAAGTAATCCACCATATCTGTCCCGCCTGTGGATACTATCGCGGTTCACAGGTTACGGAAGGCAAGGAATTTTAAGGTAACGCCTTGACAATCACGATTGCCGTCGATTGCATGGGCGCTGACCTGGGACCGCTACCCCTGGTTCAGGGGTCGGTGGCATTCCTGCGAGAGCGCGCAGACAAATCCGAATTCAAGATTGTGCTCGTGGGAGATGAAGAGGTGCTCAAGGAGCATCTCTCCCAGGAGACAGAAATCGATTCGCTGCTGATCGAGATACGTCATGCACCGGAAGCGGTCGACATGCATATGCCGGCAACCGATGCAATCAGGCGCAAGCAATCCTCGATGGCGATCGCCGTCAGGATGCAGAAGGATGGCGAAGCCCAGGCGGTTGTTTCCGCCGGTAATACCGGGGCCTTCATGGCCAATTCGGTGTTGACCCTGGGGCGGATCGCCGGTGTGAACCGACCCGCGATCGCGGGGTTGTTCCCCAACATGCTGGAGAAGACCACGCTGCTGCTGGATGTCGGGGCTAACGTGGATGTCAAGCCGGAGAACATTTTCCAGTTCGCGCAGATGGGTGCTTCGTACGCCGAGGATATCCTCAAGGTAGCCTCTCCGCGAGTTGGATTGCTTTCGATCGGAGAGGAGTCCACCAAGGGCAACGACCTGACGCTTTCCAGCCATGGGCTGATGCAGCAGGGGACATTTAATTTTGTGGGAAACGTTGAAGGACGCGATATTATGACCGGCTCATGCGATGTTATCATCTGCGACGGCTTCGTCGGGAATATCCTGCTGAAGTTCGCCGAGTCGGTAAAGACATTCCTTGAGACCCGCATCAGAAAGCAGATCAGCTCGAACATTTTTTCCAAAACCGGCGCGATCTTGATGGGACCGTTCCTGCGCAGGATGCGCAAGTCGTTTGACTATGCCGAGTACGGCGGCGCCCCCCTGCTGGGCGTGGATGGCAACTGCGTCGTCAGCCACGGCAAGTCCTCGGCTATTGCCATCAAGAATGCGATACGCGTGGCGGCGGAGATGATTAAGACAGATGTGCGCAGTCACATTCGCAGACGGATCGAGCGGACCCCCAGTGGGGCAATTGAAAGTTAGAGAGCAAAATGAATATGGCCAACGGCAACTCAATATCCGCTGAAGTCGTCGGGCTTGGTGCTTACGTGCCGGAGAAAGTCCTGACCAATGCCGATTTTGAAAAAATGGTGGATACCACCGATGAATGGATCACGAGCCGAACCGGAATCAAACGACGTCACGTGGTTGGCGACTCCGGTGAAGCAACCTCGGATATGTGTATCAAGGCAGCCAGGCAGGCGCTTGCGGATGCCAGGATGGATCCGGCAGAGCTTGACCTGATCATGATCGGTACCTGCACCCCCGATATGAAAACGCCCTCCGCCGCGGTGATCGTGCAGCGACATCTCGGCGCCGTCAATGCGGCAGCATTCGATCTGAATGCCGCCTGCGTCGGGTTCATCTATGGAATGGAAAACGCCCTGGCATTTATCAGAGCCGGGATGTACAAGAATGTGCTCGTGCTCGGATCGGAGACCCTCAGCAGCATCACGAACTATCAGGATCGTACGACCTGCGTACTCTTTGGTGATGGGGCGGGCGCGGTCGTGATCAAGGCCGGGAATGATCCGACACGCGGGATACTAGCCTCGCACATCGGTTCAGATGGGCGCCACGAGGAACTGCTGTATGTCAAGTCTGGTGGCTCCAGAAACCCGGTGACCCACGAGACGCTCGGCAACGGGTCGCAGGGGATCTATATGAACGGCTCAGAGATCTTCCGTCACGCCGTCCGCTACATGCAGGAATCGGCGATCAAAGTGCTGGAGGATGCCGGAGTTTCTCCGGAGGAACTGAAGCTCGTTATCCCTCACCAGGCCAATATAAGAATCATCGACGCCCTCCGTAAGCGGCTGCAACTTCCTGAAGAGAAAGTCTTCGTCAATATACAGGAATATGGCAACACGTCGGCAGCCTCGATTCCAATCGCAATGGTGGAAGCTCGCGAGCAGGGTCTGCTCGAGCAGGGTGATCTGGTCCTGATGGTGTCATTTGGCGGTGGCCTTGTCTGGGGCGCCACACTCATCAGGCTCTAACCGCGATTCGGGCAGTCAGCACTCAGGCTATAGCGTTTAGTAGAGAAAGCACTTAACTTATGAGCAAAACCGCATACTTGTTTCCCGGTCAGGGATCGCAATACGTCGGCATGGGGCAGGACCTCTATGAGAGGTTCGACTCGGTCAAGCAGCTCTATGCGACTGCCTCGGAGATTCTCGGTTACGACCTGGCAGAGGTCTCGTTCAACGGGCCCGAGGAGAAACTCAAAGAGACTGTCGTTACTCAACCGGCAATACTGGTTCACTCGCTTGCCTGGCTGAGCGCGCTTGCGGAGCTTAGCAAGGACGGTGGCGGCGCCACACCCGACTTCGCAGCCGGACATTCGCTTGGCGAATACTCGGCTCTGGCGAGTGCGGGTGTTTTGTCGCATGAGGATGCTATCAAAGCCGTCAATACCCGCTGCAAAGCGATGCAGGCGGCGTGCGATGAGAATCGCGGCACGATGGCGGCGATTATAGGCCTTGAGCGAGATCAGGTGCTGGAATTGACCGACAAGATGAAGCCGCATGGGATCTGTGTTCCCGCTAACTTCAATTCCGGCAACCAGATCGCCATCTCAGGAGACTACGCGACGGTCGAACAGGCGTGCGAGGTTGCCAGGGAAATGGGCGCCAAGCGCGCTATGCTGCTTCCGGTAGGAGGCGCGTTCCACTCTCCATTGATGGCCAGCGCCGGCGCCAAATTGCAGATCACACTCGATCAGTTGGAATTCTCGCCGGCACAGTTTCCGGTTGTTGCCAATGTGACCGCCCAGCCGGAGAGTGATCCGGCGAAAATCAAGAAGTTGCTGGTCGATCAGATTACCGCGCCGGTGCTCTGGACGGATACCCTTGAGACGCTGAAGAACAACGCTGTAACGCGGGTGGTAGAGATCGGCCCCGGCAAAGTCCTCTCCGGTTTGGTGAAGCGGACCCTCTCAGATGTTGAAATCATGAATCTTGACAAACTGCCTGACTTTGATTTGGTTGCCGAGAAAATTATGGAGGTAGTTTGACTTTTACGGGCAAAACAGCAATCGTAACGGGTGGAGCCAGGGGGATTGGTCGCGCAATAGTTGAAAGATTCCTTGATGGTGGGGCGAAGGTACTGATCGCGGATGTCCTCGACGATGTTGGGGCGGCAACCGTGAAAGATCTCTCCGATCGCGGCGAGGTCGTTTACCAGCATTGCGACGTGACCTCGGAAGAGGATGCCGGTGCTGCGGTCGCCAGGGCGGCGGAAGTGTTTGGCTCGGTTGATGTTCTGGTGAATAACGCCGGAATTACCCGTGATTCATTGCTGATCCGCCTCAGTGCGGCTGACTGGGATAAGGTACTGGCGATTAACCTCAAAGGCGCCTTTTTGATGACGCAGGCCGCGGCCAAGGTGATGATGAAAGCCCGTTCCGGGAAGATTGTAAATATCTCGTCGGTCGTCGGACTGATGGGCAACTTCGGACAGAGCAACTATTCGGCATCCAAGGCTGGTCTGATTGGCTTGACCAAGAGCAGCGCCAAGGAGCTTGCCGGGCGCGGGATTACGGTCAACGCGATCGCTCCCGGATATATCCAGACCGACATGACAGAAGAGCTGTCAGATAGCGCCAAAGAGTCTTTCCTGAATAACATTCCGATGAAACGAGCGGGCCTGCCTGCAGATGTTGCAAACGTCGTTGCCTTCCTGGCATCCGACGATTCAGCGTACGTTACCGGACAGGTGCTTCCGGTTTGCGGTGGGTTACTGATGTGAGTTTCTGCAATTCAGGAATTGCGGAAAGAACTGAGTTCGAATAACAACTTTAGTGAATAGATTGATTCTCAAATCATTGGAGGATTTTTCCCATGGATATCGAAGCCAAGGTTAAGGAAATCATCGTAGACCAGCTGAACGCTGACGCGGACGCGGTCACCCCGAACGCCAAGTTCGTGGATGATCTTGGAGCCGACTCGCTCGACACCGTCGAGTTGGTGATGGCGCTCGAGGATGCATTCGATCTGGAAATCAAGGATGAGGATGCCGAGAAGATTCAGACTGTCGGCGATGCGATCAATTACATCAAAGAGCACAAGCAGGAGACCGCATAACAGATCAGCGTGGTTTCAAACGCCGTTCGTTTATGCGTTCTGCAGTAAGCTCGTCGCTTGAGACGATCACTGACTCCGCCACCGGGTCTGATCAGGGTTTGTCTCGGATCGCGTTACTTTGACCTTTATCATGGATTGTTGTCCGCACTTATGAAGAAAGCAGTAATCACTGGCTTAGGAATACTCTCCCCTATCGGAAATTCCACCGAGGAATTCTGGCAAGGAATCAAAGAGGGACGAAGCGGCGCCGGAATGGTTGATCGGTTCGATATCGAGCAGTTCAGTTCGAAGATCGCTTGCATGGTCAAGAACTTCGATCCGCTGCAGTATATCGACAAGAAGGAGTTACGCCGCTCCGATCTGGTCCAGCAATACTCGCTTGCGGCCGCAGAAATGGCGGTTGCCGATTCCGGAATCGACCTGAGCAGAGTCAATCTCGAACGCGTAGGTGTCGTCACCGGCTCAGGTATCGGCGGTATCGCGACTTTTGAAGATCAAACCCGGACATACATCGAGAGGGGCCCCGGCAAGGTCAGCCCCTTCTTTATCCCGATGATGATCATCGATATGGTCCCCGGACTGATTTCGCTCAAGTATGGATTCAAGGGACCAAACTATTCCACCGTCAGTGCCTGCGCCTCTTCAGCGCATGCCCTGGCGGATGCACAACGTATTATCGCGCGCGGTGAGGCCGATATCGTGGTTTCGGGCGGGGCGGAAGCCGCCATCACCGAGATGGCGTTTGCCGGTTTCTGTTCATCACGCGCGCTCTCCACGCGCAACGATGACCCGGCCACAGCCTCAAGGCCATTCGACAAGGGTCGCGATGGTTTCGTCATGGGCGAAGGTGCGGCGATCATCATGGTTGAAGAGGAGGAGCACGCTCTGGCCCGAGGCGCCAGGGTCTATGCCAGCCTGCTTGGGGCGGGTATGTCGGCTGATGCTCACCACATTACTGCGCCTGCGCCTGACGGCAACGGTGCTGCGCGTGCGATGCGGGCGGCGTTGACTTCGGCCGGAATCAGGCCCGAGGAAGTCGATTACGTCAATACCCACGGTACTTCGACACCGCTCGGCGACATCGCGGAGACAAAGGCGATTCGTTCCGTGTTCGGTGAGCACGCTGAAAAGCTGCTGGTCAATTCTACCAAGTCGATGATCGGACATATGCTCGGTGGCGCCGGTGCGATCGAGGCGGCGGTGACGGCTCTCTCGCTCAATCATGGCTACGCGCACCGGACGATCAATATCTTCGAACAAGACCCCGAATGCGATCTTGATTTCCTCTCCGACGGCGCCAAAGAGGCTGATCTCAAAGTCGGTATCAGCAATTCCTTCGGCTTCGGCGGTCACAATATTACACTGGTCCTCGGAAAACACACCAACACGACGGGGTAGTCATGCTCAAGTTCCTGACCAAGCTTTTTGGCAGGAAGATGCCTGCAGAGAGGGGCCAACTAAGTCTTGCCCCAAAGGCGCGGGCGGCCCTGGAAGCCAAGATCGGCTATCAGTTCAACGACGACTACTATCTTCTCAAGGCGCTCACGCATCGGTCGTACCTGCGGCAGGTCGAATCCACGACGATTCGCTCCTACGAACGGCTGGAGTTTCTGGGAGATTCCGTGCTCGGTCTGATCGTGGCTGAAGAACTCTTCAGCCGCTACACCGATATGACCGAGGGAAAACTGACCAAGAATAAATCAATCCTCGTGAATAAGAAGGTGCTCGCTCATACCGCCGGTGTTATCGGACTGGGAGAGTATGTTTTCATGTCCCCCGATGAAGAGCGGGCCGGCGGCCGGGAGCGGCAGTCAATCCTCGCCGACAGCCTGGAAGCGCTTTTCGGTGCTGTCTACCTGGATGGCGGGCTGGAGGCTGCGCGGGGAGTGATTCGCAAAGTCATTTCATTCGATTTTTCCAAGAAGAGTAAACAACTCGCGTTACGTAACTACAAAGGCGAGCTGCTCGAACGCCTGCAGGCCAATGGCAAGGGCGCACCACGCTATACCGTCAGTGACGAAGATGGTCCCGATCATCAGAAGGTGTTCACTGTGGAAGTGTTCGTGGAAGGGCGTCGGCTCGGTAGTGGGCGCGGTGATTCCAAAAAAAGCGCCGAGCAGGAGGCCGCAGCCAGCGCGCTGGTGGCCCTTGAGGCGGAACGCGCCAAGGAGGTTGAAAAGTGAAGATAGTGGTATGCATCAAACAGGTCCCCGAGATTGCACTGGTGACAGTCGACGACAGCAAAGGCGAGTTGAAACTCCCGCAAAGCCCCGGAATGGTCAATCCCTTCGACAGCTATGCGATCGAGGAAGCGCTGCGCCTCAAAGAGAAGCATGGTGGCCAAGTGATTGTTCTCTCACTCGGCGGCAAGGAAGCTGAGTACGCGCTGCGTGAGGGGTTGGCCCTCGGCGCCGATGAGGCCGTCCACCTGAGCGATGAAGCTTTCGGCGCTCTCGATACGATTGGTGTGGCAACAGCACTGGCCGCCGGGATTAAAAGCATCGGTGATGTTGACCTGGTGCTTTTCGGGAAGCAGGCTGTCGATTCCGACTCCTCCAGCGTCAGTAGCGCCGTTGGTGGCGCGCTCGGCTGGCCAGCCGTGATGTTCGTTCGCAAAATCGAAAATGTCGCCGGCAATACCTTGACCGTCGAACGAATGACCGATACCGGTTTCGATAAAGTAGAAGCTTCCACGCCGCTCGTAATGTCGGTGGTAAAGGAAATCAACGAACCGCGCCTGCCTTCCCTGAAGGGTAAGATGATGGCGAAGAAGAAAGAGCTTAAAGTGCTCAGCACCGCCGACACCGGGATTGATCTGAATTCGCCCGCGTTTGCAATGCGGAGTGAAGTCACCAAAGCGGCC
The DNA here is from genome assembly GCA_040235515.1 of Candidatus Zixiibacteriota bacterium. Lineage (GTDB taxonomy): Bacteria > Zixibacteria > MSB-5A5 > CAIYYT01 > CAIYYT01 > JBECKX01. Next base: position 6,874 of record JBECKX010000060.1, on the reverse strand, counting down.
AGCCCGCCGGCACGTCCGAAGGGTGAAATGATTGAGGGCGCTACTCCGGCTGAGATAGCTGATGCGCTGTTCAAGAAACTGCGCGAGAGCCAGGTACTGTAGTCTGCTCAGCGATGTTCGGTGGCTTTGAGGGCTTTTTGGGTCTTGGCTGGCTGCCGACTCGCTTCAGACCGGTCGGAACTTGCTGATACGTGGTCTTGGTCAGCCGCGATCCGAGCTGCTCGCATTTTCTGCGCCGCTTCGTAAGTTGTTAATGTAAAAGGGATTGTGTCATGGTTGCGCTTCAAAGTTTCCTCCGGCGCAAAAACTGCTTGACAAGGTTTGCAGCGACGCTTATCGTGTGTGTGCATCCTTGCACAAACAATTCTATTCTGAAATTTTGAAGCGACCACAGCTTCGAGTTAGTGAACATTTATTATCTATAGACTCTCAACAGTGAAGTCTAGGAGGCGGTGGGTATGAACCTACTGAAAATTACATTTTTGGTGATCATTACTGCCTCGGTTGCACTTCTGCTGTCAAGTCAAGCGACAGCGCTCGACCATCCCTGGGATGACAGGCCGACCGACACGACTACCGCGTCGAACTCCAGTGAAAACATCGGGAACGACCCTGACGACATCGGCAATGTCGATGATTCTGACAGCGGCGACGATGTCTTCATGTTCAGGATTAGATTCTGGGCATATTGGCTTTTTGCCGGAATCGACTCGTACGTGATTGGTCAACAAGTGCATCAGGTTTCGCCGAAGCCTGAAAGAGGAAGTAAGTATCTATCTGGAAAGGTAGCGAAGCCGGACTACAGATAGTTAGCCGTACATTTAGAAGAACGCTTTAGAAACGCGAAAAACGTTTAGAAACGCTGATTTTCGATGGACACGAATTTGGGTAATGCAAAGCTCGAATCAGCTCAACGCTTAGAAGCGGTACATTGGCTGATTAACGAGCATAGGTTTGAAGACGCTCGCAGCGAGCTCGGTAAGCTTTCTGCCGGCGTCAGCCAGTCAGGGGATGATATCCTGATCGGTACTTTCCACTATGCTCAGGCGGCTTTGGCATTTCATCATAAACCGCCGCGCGAAGTCCTGGGCGAGGCGCTGAAGGCTTACGAGCTGGTCAGTGCCACCGCCGAGAACCGTGTCATTGGCCGTCTGCAGGCCTTGCTGGGCAAGATCTACATTGCCCTCGGCGATCTAAAAGCGGGTGAGGCATTCATCAGGGATGCCATTTCTTCCTTCCGTAGAATTGACCGAGACGACGAGCTTGTCGGCTGTTACAACAAACTCGCCCAGTTGTACTTTATTCGGGGTGAGTTCAAGCTGGCCGACAATTTTCTGGCGGAGTCGCTGGAACTGCTGGAGTCGTTGCCGGAGACCTCCGAGCTTGCTGTCAACAAGGCTCGCGGTAACCGTGCGCGCGTGCAGATACTCATCGGAGAGTGGAAGCAAGCGCGGCAGACGTTGGAAGGGTGTGTCGAAGTAGCACGCCGCACCGGTTCGTCAGCTTCGGAAGCCAAGAACCTGTTGTCACTCGGTTACGTGATGTACCTGCAGGAAGAATATGCGCTGGCGCGCCAGACGCTCGACAGGGCATACGAACTGATTCGCCAGAACAACCTGATCCGCGAACGCGCTATCTATCACGAGTATATGGGTGAATTGTGCCAGGCACTTGGTGACCTGCGCATGTCACGTGAACATTACGAGCACGCAATCGAGATCGGCAACCGCATCGCCCCCGAGAGTGCGATCATCAGCCAGACCGAGCGCCGCATCGCGGAACTTGAGTATCGCGTCGGAAATCTCGCACTCGCTGAGGATCATGCACGGCGGGCGCGTGAAGTCGCCGAGAGTGTCGGTGAATCGATCGAAGTCGCAGGCGCAGACAAGATTCTGGCAGCCCTCAAAGCTGTTGACGGCAACTACGCTGAATCGGCCGAGTTGTTCGGCGATTTGATTGCGTCGATCGATCACGCCGGTGAACTTCGGGAACTGGCGCACGCGTACTATATCGCCGGCAAGTCGTTGCTGAAATCGGATGCCTATCGTGAGGCGGCATCGCGCTATCTTCATGCCTCGCTGCGGTTGGCTGACAAGCTGGTCATTACCAGTCTGCAGATTGGCTGCCACTACCAGTTCAGCCTGCTGGAAGTTCAGGCGCGGCAGTATGATGAGGCGCTCTCCCACCTTTCAAAGTGCGAGGCGATGGCCGCCGAGAAGCGCGACGATCGCTCGATTGAGGAATGCCGGATCCTGCGGATGAAGATCGAAGAAGATATGGTTGACTCCGGACTCTCGAACGAGAATGAGTACAGCCTCTTCAGTTCGCTCCTCTCCCGCATCGAATATGGCTCGCTCAAGAGCGGCTCGCTTGAAGACACCTTGAAAGTCCTGCGTGATCGGCTGCACGGCAAGCGCGCCTTTATCCTCAGCTACGATTCTGTCAGCAACAACTTCGAACCGCTCGCGGCACTCGAATTCGATCAAACCAGACTGAACAAGGTCACCAAAGCTCTGAGCAACGGACGAGGCGGTTCGTTGCCGCTCGACCGACCATTGCTGGTTTCCCATCTCTCGACTGACCGGCGTCGGATGTTCGATTTCCTCGGCATCGATGACGACCAGATCGATGGTTTCCTCTCGATTCCGATTCAACTTTCGCAGGATACCGATGGGCTCATCTATGTCGATCGCAATCACGACGTCGCGGACTCATTTTCGCAGGCGAATCTGCAGTTCGCCATCGCATTTTCCGACATCATCGCGTTCAAGTCGTCGGAAGAACAGAAACGGAGGCTGGCAGAGGACAATCGCCGCCTGAAAGACCAACTGCAGAAGCAACTCGCGTTCCCAAACATCATTACCTCAAACCCGGAGATGCTCGAAACGCTTGAGCGGGTGAACCAGGTAAAGGATTCCTCGATTTCGATTCTGATCGAGGGTGAAACGGGAACCGGTAAGGACCTGCTCGCCAAAGCACTTCACTACAACTCGAACCGCCGCGATCGCCGCTTCGTCTCTGTCAATTGCGCCGCGCTGCCGGAGACCCTGCTCGAATCGGAGTTGTTCGGCTATAAGCGGGGAGCATTCACCGGCGCGGATGGTGAGAAGGTGGGGCTGTTCGAAGAAGCGGACGGCGGTACGTTTTTCCTCGACGAAATCGGTGATTTGCCATTGTCCGTGCAGGTGAAGCTGCTGCGTGTGATCGAGGAGAAGGAAGTGGTTCGCCTGGGCGAAACCACCCCTCGCAGCGTCGATGTCAGAATCATTTCTGCCACGAACGCCGACCTGAAGAAGGCGATGGAGAATGGTGAGTTCCGTCAGGATCTCTACTACCGCCTCTCAACCTTTGCAGTCAAACTGCCGCCGCTGCGCGAGCGCACCGAAGATTTGCCGTTGTTGATTCGGCACTTCGTCAGCAAGCTCGACCCGGAGGTCAAGGTGGAACCGGAGGCTTTCCGTATCCTGGCAGACTACAATTGGCCCGGCAATATTCGTGAGTTAGAAAATGAGTTGAAGAAGCTTGTCCTGCTCGCCGGTGAAAAGAAGTCAATTTCAAGCTATATGATCTCCCGTCGCATCACCGATAGCCTCAAAGAATCGGGTCATAAGCCCGCCGAACCGGTCGGTGATTTCTCCCTCTATGAGTACCTCGGACGGCTTGAGCGTGAGTTTATCGTCGAAGCTCTGCGCAAGGCGGAAGGCGTCAAGAAACACGCCGCCGAGGCGCTTTCGATCCCCGAGTCGACGCTGCGCCTCAAGATGAAGCAGTACCATATCAAGCTCGACATCTGATCTGATTTGATCTGATCACCCCGGCCTTTCGGTCACTCATTCATTAAGTCTCCCAATCAATCACTCAATCAATTACCCAATCAATTATTCAGTATTTCGCTCGGTTACAGTCTCGATCGCTAGTCCTATCGTGTGACTGTAACGACCGTTTCGCTCACTAGCGACCTCAAACGACTCCCTATGTTTGACATTAGGCGCAGGATCTCCACTGCATCTGACGAGTCGCCTTGATCTCTTTTCGTCCATTGCGTATCTTCGGCCCCATGAAAACACCCGGTGTGCCAGATCATGTCGTAAACGCTGATACGCTCTTACCTGAATCAGCTCTTGCATGGGACTATCTCGGGCTTACCTCGGCCTGTGGCGCCGATCAGATGGGCCTGGATCGGAGACTTCTCGGCGAGTTACGTGGTGGAAGCAGACAGCGGCCGATTCTCCGTTTCTACCGCTGGACCCCGCCGGCGGTAAGCTATGGCTACAACCAGGGAGCGTCCGACTCGGTGCGGGTGGAGGAAGCGCGCCGGCTCGGTTACGATGTCGTTCAACGGCCGACAGGCGGCAGGGCGCTGTTGCACAAGGGTGACCTCTGCTATGCCGTCATCTCGCACAAGCGCTGGCATCCTGAGTTCAGGACCCTGAGCACAACCTATCGAGCGATCAGCAAAGCACACCGGTTGGCGCTCAGCATGTTGGGCGTGACCACTTCTGAGTCTGTCGAGTCAGGTGCGAAGGCAACTAATCGGCTTTCGCCCTGTTTTGCCATGCTCAATCCGTTCGAGGTTACGGTCCGGGGACGGAAGATTTGCGGCAGTGCGCAGTTTCGCGCCGGGGAATTCTTCCTGCAGCATGGGTCGCTGCGGATCGAGGACAACTGGAGTGGCGCCGACCTGGCCGAAATCTGGCCTGCGGGTTTGTCGCTATCAGCAGAGTCGGTGACCTCGCTCGAACTGGAATTGGGGAGGATCCCGGCCTGTGATGAGGTAGCTGAGGTTTGGCGGGAGGCGTTTGCGAGAGTGTTTCAGGTCGAATTGGGCTGTTCCGGATGAGCTATCCGAGACGGTGTAATCGGCGAAATCGCCGTGCTACAACTGGCGAAAAAGAACCTGCGAAGATTAAACAAAATAAGCAGTTACAAGTCTATGTGGTGTGACAAGCAAGTAACGCGTCGGTTACACGGAAAGAGTCAATTTTCGCTTGACAGGAGGCGGTAGTTCGTGGTTATTTCAGGGATTGTCCGTCAACGGAAATGCCGGTATGCAAACTTGCATACTGAGTTGCCTGCTAAGGAGTTAAGCGCAAGCATGTCCGCCACCAGGAATCGAGTCAATCTTAGTTAGTTTACGTGTTTGCTTGGGAAAGGTTGCGTATTTCCAAAATTGATAGCGTCAATCCAGTTTCAGTTGAAAACCCATAGATTACTGACGAAACCATCTGAATTAGTGCAGATTAATCAACATTTGTTACAGATAGGTCGCTGCTCCTCAGCGGCAAGGAGGTAGGTCCATGCGAATCGCTCATGTTATTCGGAATGCTGCGATTTTGACCTTGCTGGCGCTGTTTGCGTCTACCAGCGTGTTTGCTGGAACAACGGGCAAAGTCCGTGGCAAGCTTATCAACTCAAAGACTAAATCGCCTGTGCCATTTGGTGTGGTCACAATTGACGGGACCACGATGGGTGCGCAGGCTGACTTTAATGGTGAGTATATCATCATTAACGTCCCACCCGGAACCTACGATATCACTGCGGCCCTGCAGGGATATCAGTCGGTCAGAACCACCGGAGTGGAAGTCCTGGTGGACCGCACGACTTCAGTAGACTTCACGCTTGAAGAGGCTGTCATCGAGATGGAAGCCATCGAGGTTACTGCCGAACGCGACCTCCTGCAGGCTGACCGTTCGACCAACGTCCGCCAGATCACCGCAGAAAATATCAAGAACATGCCGGTTTCCACCGTGCAGGATATCTTGACGACCCAGGTCGGTGTGGTGGAACGCTTCGGCGAAATCCACATCCGTGGTGGTCGTTCGAACGAGGTGACCTACGTTGTTGACGGCGTGCCGATCAAAGACCCGTTGGGTGGCCTTGGCTCGGTTGACCAGGCGATGAATATTTCCGGTAACGTTATCGAAGACTTGCAGATCATTAAAGGCGGTTTCGACGCCGAGTATGGCAACGCTTCATCCGGTATCGTCAACATCACCACCAAGACCGGTTCCGACTTCACGACCGGTAACCTCGAATACCTCACCGACGACCTCGGCACCGATATTCTGAACAAGAACTCAGAGAATTTCGATCGTCTCGACTTCAGTATGTCTGGTCCGGAACCGCTCGTCAGCCAGGAGTTGCTCCCGCGCCTTGGTATGAACTGGTTCAGCGACAAGGTCTTCTACCAGGTTCAGGCTGCCGCGGACAAGACTGACAATTACGTCAGTTACAAAGATTATTTCACATCGGCTTCCGCGACCGATTTCCGCAGCCGCTCGATTCTCGGTCTCTTCGACCTGACCGATCGCATGCGGAACGAGTATGAAGCGCAGATTCAGATGCGTGTGCAGGCGAGTGCCAATATCCGACTGAACTTCCAGTATCGCGGTTCCTGGACCGATGAGACTGTCTTCCAGTGGGAGTATATCTACACGCCGAGTACCGCGCCGATCCGTGAGGACCGCTCTTCGTTCTACAAGGCGCAGTTAACTCACCAGATTGACAAGTCAACCTACTATGAAGTAACTCTCTCGAGATACAACCGCAGCTTCCTCCAGCAGCCGGGTGATCCGAATACCCCGGGTGGCGGACTTGAGCCGGATGATTTCCTCCTTTTCGACGAGTATGAGTACTTCTTTGATCTCAACGGTAACGGTCAGTTTGACGCACCGGAACCGTTCATCAACGCCAATGGTGACACATCATGGTTCAACGGTGGCGATTTCTACACCTTTGGAGATGCTTTCATTCCTGAGGGACCGGCCGGATTCGGCGATCCCTGGCTCACCTACACGGGTGACTGGCCGCTGAACATCTATGAGCTTTATGATACCGAATATCGTGGTGTGAATGCCAACTTCGCAGGTTTGGG
>JBECKX010000055.1:0-4065 GCA_040235515.1 Candidatus Zixiibacteriota bacterium | reverse complement strand
ATCGTGGCCAGGTGGAGTTGCTCACCGGTGGGTTCTACGAGCCGATCTTGCCGATTATCCCCGACTGCGACAAGGTTGGCCAGATTCGCAGGCAGACAGAGTTTGTCACGCGCGAGTTCGGTGTGGTTCCAACCGGCATGTGGCTGGCGGAACGTGTCTGGGAGCCGCAGTTACCTCACTCGTTGCGTGAAGCAGGGGTTGAATACACCATTCTGGATGATATCCATTTCCGCTTTGCCGGGCTGGATGAAGCTGAACTTAATGGCTACTACCTGACCGAGGATATCGGCGAGAAGATTGCCCTCTTTCCAATAGCACGCAAGCTGCGCTACACGATTCCATTTGCTGATCCTGAGGAGACGGTCGAGTACCTTCGTTCTCTCGCGAGCGACTCGGGAGCTAATCTGGCAATTTACGCCGATGATGGTGAGAAGTTTGGAGTCTGGCCGGAGACTTATAAACACTGTTACGAGGACAAGTGGTTAGAGCGCTTCTTCGCCGCAATTGAGCGGAACCTTGACTGGATCGAGATGACGACCTTCGGTGAAGCTCTGGCGCTGACGCCGCCGAAGGGTCTGGTATATCTCCCGACAGCCTCCTATTCCGAGATGAACGAATGGGCGCTTCCCGCCAGAGCAATCGCAGATTATGATCGGTTTGTTCATGACCTGAAGAACGCCGAATTGTACGACGACAATGTGGCATTCGTAAAGGGAGGTTTCTGGCGCAATTTCCTGAGCAAGTACCCAGAAACGAATCTCCTTCACAAGAAAATGATCTCGCTGAGCCGTCGCCTGCAGGAGAACCGCGACCGGTTGAGTGAGGATACGACGGCACAGATCGAGACGCACATTTATGCCGGGCAATGCAACTGCCCCTACTGGCATGGCGTATTCGGCGGGCTTTATCTTCCCCACCTCCGTGGCGCGGTGATGCAGGAATTGGTGGCCGCTGAGAAACTGCTACAGCGGGCACTGGATTCTTCGGACAGCACGCTGACCGACCTTGATTGCGACGGTCATGATGAGGTCATCATCTCAGGCAACTCAGGGGTGGCCGTTCTCGCGCCGGGACGCGGGGGAGCGATCATTGAATTCGACTACTTCGATGCCACAAAGAACATCGTCGATATTGTGGGACGCCGCCGCGAAGGTTACCACCACAAGTTGCTGGAGCGTGACGGCGATCCCGGAACGGCGAAGTCGATTCACGATATGGTGCGGGTAAAGGAAGAGGGTTTGGAGAAGCTGCTGGCGGAGGACAGCTATGGACGAGGGTTATTCATTGACCATTTCTGGGCCGGCAACCCCTCTGTCGAGCAGATCCAGCAAAATGTTGCTGCAGAATTGTTCCAGCTCCCCCTTGAGGGCTATCAGATCGAGTCACTGGATCAGTTAGCCGAAGGCACTCGGCTTATGCTCTCATGGCAGAATGAGGCGGTCTCGCTTTCTAAGTCTATCACTCTGAACAACTCCGTGTCGGCCGTGACGGTTGAGTATCTGCTGTCGAACCAGAAGGAGGACGATCTGACCGGCGTATTCGCAACTGAACTGGGATTCGGCAGCTTTCCGTTTCCATCCGGAGTCTCCTCACTGTTTGCCGCCGCCCGGTCACGTCTCAACCTTGAAGAGCCGCACGCGTTGTCGAAGCTCAGCGGCTTTATGCTTCACAGCCGCCTGTACAACTTCGGCCTGGTAGTGTCTACCAGTGCTCCCTTCGAACTGAAGAGCTATCCACTCCATACTGTGTCGCTTTCGGAGGGTGGCTTTGAAAAGGTGTTTCAGGGGATAATCCTCAATCCAGGCTGGCAGGTCGTACTGGCCGGGGGTGAGTCGTTGCGCGTCACCCTCACACTTGAACTCGCCGGCGGAAATGAGGAGGACCTGCTGCAACGCTTCAGGGAGTATCATTCTCAAGTTGTTTCCTGATCGACTCGAGCCGCTGGGTCATCGCGCGGGCATGGGTTGCATGCCAGAAGATTTTGTCACAGTTACCGCAGTAGAAAAACCTGTCCTGCGTTGCAGCCACGTAATCCCACAGGCGATCCTCGATTTCCTCCTTATCAACCGAGTTCAAGAGCTGATTACATTCCACACAGCGAGTCAGGTAGCGTGCACGATCCAGCCTGATCCGAAAGTGACGTAGAACCGCGAGCAACTGTGATTCCGGGTCATCTGCGCGCAGAATCAGCAGTTCGGGAGCCAGTTTCAGCCCCCGGTAACGCGAATTGCGGGTGAGGATTATCCGTTGTTCGGATAGCGTCCGCATTGCCGCCTCACGCCAGCCCGGCTCGCTTATGTATGCTGTGTCGATGCCGGCCATCCGCAGCAGCGTCGAAAGTTTCCCAACCGTGCTGTCACACAGGAATTGCATTGACGAAGCCTCAGAAAAGGGACGAACCGAAAAAACCGAATTGTTGTGATTGCTCATGCCGGTCGAGTTGATATCTTGTCGAACCATTTACAACGATTTCGTGTCAGGAAGCGGGCACAAACCGGAGAGAGATCAGTTTTATTCGATACACGCCCCTGACCTGTCCAGAGAAACCGGAGAAACTGTTCTATAGCAATCTACGCGAGCATTCGCTACGTAAGATAATGAGTATGAGCGATATGCGGTTACCCGTAACTGGTCGGAGAGAGTTTGTAGTTTGAATAGCACGAGCAAGACATCAACCGAATCGAATCCGCAGCAGGGCAAGCGCAGGACGCTGAATAAGTACTTCCGACGCTACCGGAACTATTTCATCGTCGGGCTTTTCGTGATCATTGGATCGAATCTCTTCCTGGCGATCTCCCCGTGGCTGGTCAAGGAAGCAGTCGACTCGTTTCCGCACCGCGGGCTGGAGTCGCTCGAGCCGTGGACCGTTTTCGAGACTATGAAGAGTGCGGCATTCCCGGTAGCCCACTACTCGATCCCCTGGTATGCCGTTGCGATTGTGATCACGGTGCTGATCGGTGGAACGTTCCGCTTTTTCGCGCGCCGCTCGATTATCTGGGCATCACGCTTCATTGAGTATGATCTTCGCAATGAACTCTTCGGTCACCTGCTAAAACTATCCGCCAGCTTCTACCAGCGTGTTCCGACCGGCGATATTATTGCCCGAACAACGAATGATATCGAAGCGATCCGGCAGCTCGCTGGACCGGCGATTATGTACTTCCTGAATTTCTTCATCGGCAGTATTGCCGTCCTGGGAGCCATGCTGCTGATCTCGCCGAAAATGACTCTGTATACGATGATACCACTTCCGCTGCTGTCACTCGTGATGTGGTGGGTGGGGAAGGAAACCCACAAGCGCTATCGCAAGGTACAGGATCACTATTCCGATATGTCAGCTTTCGTGCAGGAGTCGATGGCGGGAATTCGGGTGGTCAAGTCGTATCGTCGCGAGGCGTATCGGCAGGAGCGCTTCCGGGAAGTTAACCGCAAGTACGTTGACCTCAACCTGTCGCTTGCAAAGGTCAGGGCGATGTTTTACCCGATCATCAGCCTGCTGGCAAACTACACGATGCTGCTGGTGATTGGAGTCGGGGGATTTACGGTCATGAACGCTTCTTCACACTTTACCGCCGGCGGCCTGATTGCCTTCATCGTCTACCTCGGGATGTTGATCTGGCCGATGCTTTCGATCGGCTGGGTGGTGAATCTTTACCAGCGCGGAACGGCCTCGCTGAAGCGGGTCGACATGCTACTCGAGGAGGCGCCGGAAATTACCGATGTCGAAGCGCCGCGGGCGCCGGTCGGGAAGGGTGATGTGGAAGTGCGCGGATTGTCGTTCACCTATCCCGGCACCAGGAGTGCGGTGCTGCGCGATGTTTCCTTCGACGTTCCGGCGGGCAGTTCAGTTGCGATAGTCGGCTCCACCGGTTCCGGCAAGACCACACTGGTTTCGCTGTTGATGCGTTCCTACCGGGTGCCGGATGGCACGATTTTCATCGACGGAATCGATATCAACCAGATGGCGGCCGATGATCTCAGGGCCATGATCGGCTTCGTGCGGCAGGACCCCTATCTTTTCTCCAGCACGATCGCATCGAACATCGCATTCTCGCAGGATGAGAT
>JBECKX010000184.1:0-3688 GCA_040235515.1 Candidatus Zixiibacteriota bacterium | reverse complement strand
ACCTGAACGTCGAGGAGTACCTGATCCTGAAAGCTGCCCTTGAAGGGTCTCCTTTCGCCCGGATGAAGCAGAGCGGCAAGACTGTAAAGTCAGTACTAACCAAGATAAATCAGGCAGTAAATAGTCTGATTCCCGAGAAGATGAAAAGGCGGCCATCCAAGCAGGCGGTCTCGATCAAGAATACTTCAAGCAATGATGCGATCGAGAAGAAGCTCCTTCTGTTGCGTGAGGCGGCCGAATCATTCCAGCTCGTCCGGCTCAGCTATCGCTCGCTTAAGAGTGGTGTCTCGTTGAGGGATGTTGAACCCTACTTCGTGGTCTTCCGGCGTCACAACTGGTACCTGGTTGGCTACTGCCGTGTCCGCGAGGATGTGCGCCTGTTTCGCGTTGACCGCATCGGCTCAATCAGCAAACTCGATAAGCATTTCCCGGCAAACTACTCACTAACGCCGGAGCGTTTCTTCGAGGATTCGTGGGATGTCGAAGTGGGCGAGCCGACCTCGGTGGTTGTCCGGTTCCGCGGAACCGCCGCTCGTATCATGTGTGATTCAAACCACCACCGCTCCGAGCAAATCGAGAGGTTGGGTGAGGATGAGATCGAGTACCGGGCTACGGTTTCGGGAGTGTCGGAGCTGGCGAGGTGGCTACTTGGTTTTGGCGGCGAATTCTCCGTCGTGGAGCCGGAGAAACTGAAACAGGCGGTACTGGCATTGGCCGATGGCGCCCGACAGGCGAACAGCTAAAGACGTCTGCAAAAATATTTACTCTCCCCTGAATGAATTGATTATATTTTGAAACTGTAACGGTTTTCAGAATCGAATCTGATCAGGAACCAATCTGAATTGCAACGACTTTCTCCCCAAACGGAGGAGCAATGATCACGACAAGTGATTTCCGAACCGGAATGAAAATCGCTATCGAGGGCGAACCCTATTATATCATCGATTTCCTGCGCTCACAAACGGGCCGCGGTCGCGCTAACGTGCGTACGAAACTGAAGAACATCATTACGGGCCAGGTGATCGAGAGGACCTTCTCCTCGGGCGAGAGCTTTCCCCAACCCGATTTCGATCACAAGAAGTGCCAGTACCTTTACAACGACGGCGAACAGTGGCACTTCATGGACAACGACACGTACGAGCAGTTTTTCCTGACGAAGGATCAGGTCTCCGACTATCGGGAGTTCCTGCAGGAAAACGAGCAGTACTCGATACTTTATTTCGAAGGCAAGCCAATCAACATCGATATGCCCCCGCATGTGATTCTCGAGGTGGTTGAGGCTGAACCGGTGGCCAAGGGTGACACCGTCTCCAATATCACGAAAATCTGCAAACTGGAAACCGGTCTTGAGGTCAAGGTACCTCCCTTCATCAAGGTAGGGGACAAGGTGAAGATCGACACTTCGAACGGCCAGTACGTTGAGCGCTCGAACTAGTGACGGCGGCGGACGAAGCGAAAACACCAGTACCTGAATCGTGTCACACACAATCGGCGTAGATGAATCCGGGAAGGGGGATTTCTTCGGACCACTGGTGGTCGCGGCGGCCGCAGTAGCGCCGGAACACCTCGCAGTGATGGATGAACTGTATGTCCGCGACTCGAAGAAAGTCACCGATGCGCGTGTCACGACGATCGCCGCGCAGCTCAAGCAGGTGATTCCGCACAATCTGGTAGTGATCATGCCGGAGAAGTACAACGAGCTGTATGACAAGATCGGCAATCTCAATAAGCTGCTAGCCTGGGCACATGCCCGGTCGATCGAGAACCTCCTCAATGAGGTGGAGGCGGAACGGATCATCAGCGATCAATTCGCCCGAACCCATGTTCTGGAAGGGGCGCTTATGGAGAAGGCCCGCTCGATCAAGGTGGAGCAGATGGTGCGTGGCGAGGCCGAAATCTCCGTGGCGGCGGCGTCAATCCTGGCCCGGGCCGAATTTCTGCGCGCGCTGCAACAGCTTTCGCATAAATGGGGCATGACACTGCCCAAGGGTGGGGGACACCCGGTCGACGAGGCAGGCAGTCGTTTCGTGCGAGCCAATTCGCAAGAGCAGCTGCGCCAGGTCGCCAAACTTCACTTCAAAAACAGTAAGAAAATCAGTGACCTCGTGGCAAAAGCTCGTTGAGCCGATCAGGAACGATCGCGAGCATGGCGCGTCTCAGCTCTACTTGAAGCTGCTTGCGCTTCTGAAAGAATATATCGACAGCCATGATCCCAATACGCTCGAGCCGAGCGAACTGGCTGCACTGATCGCGGCGGTTCGACCGGAGATGGCGCCGTTTCAATACGCGGCGAACAAGATTCGCGCGATCGTATCGCTGGCGGATCGTCGCGAAACGCTCCAGAGACTGCTCTATTCAATCAGGGAACTGCGCGCCGAGGTTGCCGACGCGGCTTCCGCAATTGCGCCATCTCTGCAGGAGCGGATTGGGGATCGCAGCGCGATTATGCTCCACAGCTACTCCGCGACGCTTAAGGAGTGCATTCTCGCTGCGGCTGACAGGAATAGTCGGATTCATCTCTCCTATGCCGAACCGGCCAGTGAGGGGGTTCGGCTGGCGGAAGAACTTCGCAAAGCGCGGTTTTCGGTGGAGAATTACCCGGACGACGAAATCCTGCATCACGTGCCCCGTGTGGATGCCGTGGTCGTCGGGGCCGACTGGATAGCTGAAGAGTACTTCGTCAATAAGGTAGGTACGAAAGCTATCGCGCTGGCCGCGCGCGAATCCTCTATCCCGCTCTACGTCGTTTCAGACCTCACCAAGCTGGTTCCCGCACGCTATCGAGCGAGCAATTCGGCTGGCAAGAGCGAGGAGTTGTTCGAAGAAGTACCGAACGAGCTGGTATCGGCATTCTTGCTGCCCGATGGCGCTTATTCCGCTGGAGAGATCGCAATCCGCCTGCAGCGACCATCGCTGTAACTCGGCCCCGTTGCTCCTAAAAGAAACGCCCGAAGTTCCGATAAGGTTAAGAGGCAGAATAACCTGGACATTTCGGGAGCAGGGGTGACTAATGGCAATCGGTCTTTACCTCACAATTTTGGCGTTAATAGGTCTTAGTTATCTCACCTACCGCGCCAAGACTTCGTATTTCCGCACCGATCCTGATATCTACAACACGCTGCAATTTGGAGCTTTGCTGTGGATCTGTTTTGTCGCGGCAAAGACAATGCAGGACGCCTCCAACATCGCTGGCTGGGATCTCATCGGATCTTCTGAGGTATGGTTGTTGATCGAATCAGTATTGATCGTGGGGGGAGCAGTTTTCGTTACAAGTGCGCTCATTACCTGGATGAGACGTCTGATCGACTCACGCAAACAGATGTTTGAGCTTCAGGAAACAAGCGAACTCTATGATCTCGCGCCGCGCCTGGCAATGCTGGGTCCCGGTTACGAGAAGCTGATCGATCAGCTTCAAGCAGGGCTGAAGAAGCTGCTCAAAACCGATTCCATCAGATTCCGAGTCTTCAACTCATTTGAAGAAGCCGCGGATGTTTTCGGTGAGGAAGAGACTTCAGTACTTCAAAGTGGCAGCCATGTGTATATACCCGGTTCCGCGCTGGTGGAGCCGCGTTCGATTGCTCATCTCCCGCTGGCAACGGCTCATTCCACCTGGGGTGTAATCACCCTCGAGTGGCGATCGGTTCAGCCCGAATTTGCCGCCGAACTGAATCTGCTGCAGCGGTTGGCA
>JBECKX010000154.1:0-7461 GCA_040235515.1 Candidatus Zixiibacteriota bacterium | reverse complement strand
CTACAACAACAAGGTTGCAGAGGAGGTACGGCAGCCGCTCCTCCTCTGCAACCTTGTTGTTGTAGTCCGCAAGTGATCGTACCGACTCACCGGCCAATTTCTTGTAGCGTTCTTCCATCTCGTTGACCGCCGTCGCCAGCACCGATTCCGCCATCTTTGCCTTGGTCACCACCGGCCGCGCCAGGAACGGAAAATCAGCATAGATCGATAGCTCTAAGATCTTCGGATCAATAAAAATGAACCGTAGCGACTTCGGCGTGTGGCGATAGATCAAACTCGTAATGATCGCATTGAGACAAACTGACTTGCCGGCGCCGGTCGCTCCCGCAATCAGCAGGTGCGGCATCTTCGCCAGATCAGCGACATACGGCTCACCGGCCGTCGTCTTCCCAAGTGCCAGCGGCAACTGCCGATCCTTATTCTGATACTCGCGCGATTCGAGAATCTCACGCATAAACACCTGCTGCGGACGCCGGTTCGGAATCTCAACCCCCACAGCACTCTTGCCCGGAACCGGTGCGATGATACGTACCCTGGATGCCTTCAGCGCCAACGCCAGGTCATCGGCAAGATTCACGATCTGATTTATCTTTATACCGGGCGCAGGCTTGAACTCAAAACGAGTGATGACCGGCCCCGGGAATGTTTCGAGCGAATTTTCCACGATATCAATATTGAAGGTATCAAGCGTATCCTCCAGCGATCGCGCTGTCGCTGCAAGATCCGATGCCGTGATTCCCGGCTCCTGTCGCGGTGGAGCCTGAATCAGGTCAAGCGGCGGAAAGACAAAACCATCCTTGGTCTTCTTGGCGGAACGACTGATCCGCAGTTTGCGCCGCTCTCGCTCCTCATCCAGATCGAGCGGCAACTGATCTGAATCCGGCTTGGCCTCCCGTGGCAGCTTTGTCGGTTTGCTCTCACGCGCTTGCGGCTCAACCTCCTCAATTTCCTCCGGCTCGCCCTCGTCTTCCTCAATGCTCTCCTTGCGAAAGATCGTCTGCAAACTTGATCGCCAATCCCGCGCATGATTGCTCAGGAAGTGACCCGCAGATCTGGCGTTACGGAGACACCACTGCCAGCCGGTAGAAAACGCTGCCCGGTAACTTTGAACCTTGAATGGCACAATCGCGAAGAAAAGGAAAACCATCCCCGCGCCGATCACCGCAAATCCCCCCGTTGTCCCGAACAGCGCATGAATCAGCCCCGCGAGCGTCAATCCCGCCAAGCCCGACAGCGAGGTGGGTGCCTGCGCCGCGATATTTGGCTCATCAAGCTGGAAGAGCCACATCAACGCACCTAGCAGGAATATGAATCCAAATGCCTGTAACAGCTTATTGCGAAGGCGCTTCGTCTGGGCCTGGAACAAAAACTGCCACCCGACAACCACCATCACCAGCAGGATGATATATGCGCTTCGACCAACTCCGGTGAGAATATGCGACGATGTCCACGCCCCTACAATACCGGCTGAATTCCCAACCCTGATCTGCAGTAAATCCCCAATCGAAGTGGATGGCTCTACGACCTCTCCACCCGCTCCCCCTTCCGAAATCCCAAGACCACCGGGCAGTTCCTCCTTCGCCGTCAACTTCTCCATATCGCCCGCATGATAAGTAGCCAGCGAGATGAAGAGGAACACGGCAAGTACGATCAGCAGGAAACCGAAGATCTCCTTGCGCTGTCCAGCCTCTATGAACGATGTCACACCCATATCTGGTTAAATTAGACAGGCGCTGAACCAGCGTCAACAACAACAATTATTATGCGATTCGCTTTGCTGCCGGCTGATCTTGACAATATCACGAGCCCAACTGACACTCCCGGGAAAGGCGATTTTCGGCAAGAGCCCCTGCACAGCACCGCTTCCAGACGTATAGAAAACAAAGACACCGATCCTCGGCGGAACCTGCACCCGCCAGGGAGAAACCGGGAGACAAAATGGCAATTGTGCGCTATCTCGTGAACGATGTCGATTCCGCCCTGGGATTCTATGAGATACTCGGATTCACGCTCGTTCAACGCTGGGGTCCACCCTTTGCAATCCTCCAGCACAACGATCTCCAACTCTGGCTCAGTGGTCCTGAAACCTCGGCCGCAAGACCTATGCCCGATGGATCAACACCCCGGCCCGGCGGCTGGAACAGGCTGGTAGTAATTACAAACGATCTAGCAGCTCTTCAGCGGGAGCTCGCCGAAAGCGGTGCTACATTTAGAAATGAGCCCCTCACCGGACCCGGCGGAACTCAACTCCTGGTGGAAGATCCCTCCGGCAATCCCGTTGAACTCTTCCAGCCCGCTGAGTAGTCAGGCATTCAGGCATAACACCCTTCGACCCGGGCACTGCGGCTCAGAAATGTGATTGCATTGCACCTCCGTCGCTCCTACCTTGCAGCGGAATGCCGAAACTGGAATCCCGGAACTGGAGTGAGAATGTACGATTCAGCCGCGCTGCTTGATATCCACGAACGAGCCGATCGCAACTTCAGGCAACTGCTCGATCACTGCCGTAAACTCTCCTACGAAGAACTGCATCGAGTGATGGATGGCTTCGGTGACGGCACCGTGCAACTTCAACTGCATCACGTGCTCACCGCTTCGCGCTACTGGATAGGTGTGATCGAAGGCCGCATTATTGCCGATGATGACGCACCTGAGTATGACACGATCGACAAACTGGAGATGCTGCGCCAGGAGGTCTTCGAACAGACCCGGAACTATCTCGAACACGCAACCAGCCAGGAGCTGAGCACTCCGCGAAAAATGATGACCTGGGGCGACAATGAACGTGTGCTCAAACCCGCCGCCATCTTCATGCGCACCGTGACTCATCAATACCATCACGCCGGACAGGTAGCCGCCATGAGCAGGTTGATGGGAACTCCCTTCGAGTGGCCCGGAATCAACTTCCCCCTCGAAGACTAGTGCACTACCGATGAACCCCAACCCGAATCTTCTTGGAGCGATCGGCAACACCTCATTGGTGCGCCTTCAGAAAGTAGTCCCGCCCGACTGCGGCAGCGTCTACGTCAAACTTGAGTGGGAGAACCCCACCGGTAGCATGAAAGATCGTGCCGCCCAGGCGATGCTCGCTCGTGCGGAAGCGGATGGTCGGCTCAAGCCCGGCTATACCGTCGTCGAGTATACAGGCGGCAGCACCGGTATCTCGCTGGCTCTGGTCTGCGTGGCGCGCGGATATAAACTGAAAATCGTTACCTCTGATGCCTTCAGCCGCGACAAGCTGCAGCACATGAAAGCGCTCGGCGCCGAATTGACTATGGTTCCCAGCGAAGGCGGAAAAACAACCCGGAAGTTGATCCTCGATATGATCGAGGCGGCACGCGAACTCAGTCGCGAACCAAATACTTTCTGGACCAATCAACTCAGCAACGAGGACAGCATCACCGGCTATTACGGTCTCGGTGAAGAGATCTGGCAACAGACCGACGGCAACGTAAACGCTTTCGTTCACAGCGTCGGTACCGCGGCCTCTTCCAGAGGCGTCGCAACCATCCTCAAACGGCACAACCCCAACATCGCAGTCGCCTGTGTCGAACCCGCCGAATCGGCCGTGCTCACCGGCGGCTTGCCGGGACCACACAAAATCGAGGGCGTCGGAATCGGATACACTCCCCCGCTCTGGGAACCAGCCCTGATCGACGAAATCATCTCCATCGGCACCGACGACGCCAAAGCTATGGCGTGTCGCCTCGCAAAGGAGGAGGGCTTGTTTGCAGGAACTTCATCCGGCGCCAATGTGTCTGCCGCCATCAAGCTCGCCGAGAGGCTCGGGCCCGGCTCCACCATCGTAACCCTGATGGTCGATTCCGGCTTGAAGTATATGAGCACCGACCTCTTCTCCCGCTAGTCGCGCTCCATGACACTGATTTTTCAGTACGGCTCCAACCTTTCCACCGCAAGGCTCAATGGGGAAAAGCGCCTCAAGGGTGCCGCACAACCTCTCTTCATCGCCAGAACCATCGAGCTCTTTGAATTCGACTTCACCGTCTGGAGCAACTACAACAACTGTGCCGCCGCCGATATCGTAGCGAATCCCGATGGACGGAGCATCTATGGAATGGTATACGAGATCCCTGAGCGCCTGGTCTATCGCAATCATCCCGCCAACAACGGCGAGCGCACCCTTGATGAGATCGAAGGCGAAGGCAGCAGCTACATCCGCCGCAAGCTTGAGCTAGTCAAGAAAGATGGAACGTCGGTCAAAGCCGAAACCTACGTCGTCAAGTCCCCCCGCTTTGATCTGGTGACTGAGTGGGATTATGTACGGCATATCATGGTCGGACTGAACGAACATTCATTCCCAGCAGAATATATCAACTATGTCAAAGCGCGCGTCATCGCAAACAACGCGGCGCTCTCTACATTCCTGCACGACTCCTGAACTCCCGAAGCCTCTCCCCCTATTCAACCTCATTTGTTGCCGTTCCCGCAGAGTTATGCGATCCACAAAAACCAATTTGTCGCTCACCGCAGCATTACATATCTTCACACAATGTCAGATTCCGATGATCAGCTCAATAACACCGTGAGGGCGGTGCCTTTGCGAGAGGGCTCGACCCTTGCCCAGTATCGCGTGGAGCGTAAACTTGGACAGGGCGGCATGGGTGAGGTCTACCTCGCCGTCGATACCACTCTCAATCGCTCAGTTGCGCTCAAATTCCTGCCGGCTCAGTTCTGTAGCGACAAGGAAATGATCGCTCGCTTCACCCGTGAAGCGCAAGCCGCTGCACGCCTCGACCACCCCAATGTGGTGACAATTCATGAAGTAGGTGACTACGAAGGCCGCCCCTACTTCGTTATGTCCCACATTGAGGGCACGACCCTCAGCCGACATATTACTGAAAACTCCCCCGACGTCGATACGATCATCGGCCTCTTTGTTCAGATCACCGAGGGATTGCAGGCTGCCCATAAGAAAGGAATCATCCACCGCGACATCAAACCCGCCAACATCGTCGTAGATCAGGAAGGGCGACCGCGCATCGTCGATTTCGGTCTGGCTACACTCAATGATTCCAACGATCTTACCAGGACCGGATCAACCCTCGGAACCTTCGGTTATATGTCACCCGAACAGGCACGAGGTGAGAAGATCTCGCCTGCCAGCGATCTCTTCTCGCTCGGGGTGATGCTCTACGAATCACTTTGTGGAGAACGTCCCTTCGGTGGAGACAATCAGGCCGCGATCCTCTACAACATCGTCCATAGCGACCACCCTCCACTGCAATCAAAGCTTTCAACCGCGCCGATACCACTCGCACACATCGTCGACAAACTGCTGCAGAAGAGTACTGCCTCCCGCTATACGAGCGCAGATCAATTGCTGCACGATCTCAAGTCCCTGCAGAGCGGAGCATCAACCAGAATCGCGGCCGTCGCGCAGCCACCCCGACACGAGACACCATCAATCGCAGTGCTTCCCTTTGCCAATATGAGTGCCGATCCCGAGAACGAATACTTCAGCGATGGCATCACCGAGGAAATCATCAACTCCCTCTCGCAGTTGCAGGACCTGCACGTAGCCGCCCGCACTTCGTCATTCTTCTTCAAGAACAAATCAACTGACATCCGCGAGGTTGGAGAAAAACTTCAGGTCAAGACAATGCTCGAAGGGTCAGTCCGCCGCTCGGGCGACAAGATCAGGGTCACGGCTCAGTTGATCAATGTCGAGGATGGTTATCACCTCTGGTCGGAACGCTTCGACCGCAAAGTTGATGATATCTTCGCTATCCAGGACGAGATCGCCGGCTCCATTACCGAAAAACTCAAGGTCACACTTTCACACTCCGAGAAAGACGCCCTGATCAGGCATGGCACATCCAATATGCAAGCCTACGATTTGTACCTCCGTGGTCGCTTCTACTGGGAGCAGCGCGGTGGCAAATTGGTTAATGCCCTTTCGTTCTACCAGAACGCCATCGAACTCGATCCCCACTACGCCCTCGCGTACGTCGGCATTGCTGATGCCTACCACATGATGGCACTCTACGGAATCGAGCCTCCGCGCGAATGTATGCCCAAAGCCAAGGCCGCTGCCCTCAAAGCGCTCGAGCTGGACCCCGAACTGGCGGAAGCCCACACCCCGCTGGCTATGGTCTCCCTCATGTTTGACCGCGACTGGGCTAAAGCCAAGGAACTCTTCGAGCGCGCCAACAGCCTCAATCCGAGGCACGTCCAGAATCGCTACTGGTACGCCTACTGGTATCTCTACATGTACGAGCATGACCTTGAAGGGGCTCTCGCCGAAGCCCGCCGTGGCATCGAGATCGATCCCCTCGCCGCCCTCCCCTCCGTCCATTACGCCCTCATCTTGTGGATGGAACGCCGCAACGATGAAGTCCTTGCCATCATGAACGAGATCATGGAGAGAGACCCGCTGGCGTATAAATCATACTGGTGGCTCGTGGGCAACTGTCTCTGTGACGCGGGAGATTGTGAAGGAGCACTGGCGGTCTGCCCTCCGGTCGAAAAGTCACTCCACCGGCATCAGTGGTCGGTCGCCTTCCATGGCCACATCCTCTCCGTCTGCGGCAGGCGAGAGGAAGCGGAGATACTTCAAGCCGAACTCGAGCGGCGCAGCCAAACTGAGTATATCGCCAACTTTTCCCTGGCGTTGATTCCGCTCTCACTCGGACAAACCGATCGGGCGCTCGCTTTCCTCGCAACTGTCTCGGAGACGCGCGACCCCGGCATCATTACTGTCGCGCGCTGGCCCCTCTTTTCGAAAATACAAGAACACCCCCGCTTCCTCGAAATCCTCAAAAGCGAAAACCTGCTGAAATAGCTTCTATCTCCGATTTCAATATTGAAGACAGACACGCACAACCCGGAGTCGTAACGCAACTACAGCCGAGTAGGTAAGTAATCTCCCCAACTGCCACTCTTACCGACTGTTGCTCACTACTGTTTCAGCAATATCATCCTACGGCAGCACTGCCTCCGTTGGCGGTTTGTGCGCGATCACGATCAGTTGGTCACCCTTCTGGATTCGATAGTGCCTGTTCTCGCTACCATCCTCCGCCTTCGCGCGCGGATTCGTAGCGATTGTCCGTCGCCCATTCTCCGCCCGAATCAACCCCAGCGGAATCACCGGCTCATCAGCGCTGTGACGCATCACCTCGGTGGCATAATCAAGGAACGTCTTTCCCGCGGCGTTGTCCGGAACCTCAATCGAATAAACCGCATCCGATTGCGTACTGTAACAAAGCAGATTCGTGTAGAACTCCGTCAGCCCCGGAATGAATGTCGCCTGTGCCAGCAGCAGTGTGCGCATCTGGCCCGCCGAGATGACATCGATGTTGCCTTTGAATGTCTTCTTGACACGTTCCACGATCGGCACGTTGGCGATGCTCCGTAGCTCCACGATGATATGATCCGGCTTGCCGAATTCATCGGCGATCCCCTCCAGAGCCGACAGCGAACGTAATGTATACTCATCACCAC
>JBECKX010000138.1:0-13201 GCA_040235515.1 Candidatus Zixiibacteriota bacterium | reverse complement strand
GTGTCATAGTCGACGAGGGTCGGAGTGATCTCGCAGATCGTTGCGGGATTGGAATAGAACGGAATCTCCAGCGTGTCAGCAGGAACATTGGAAGCCGGCTTGCCGATCACCCGGAGCAGGTATTCTCCGAGCGCAAGATCGGGTGACAACTGCAGATTCACGTTGGTTGAGTCCAGCACCGCCCTGATCGTCGATTTGGTGAAAGTCGTCTGCACAGAGCCGCGTCGCGGAGTAGAGGGCACTATCGCCGCGGTCAATCCGATCTGCTTGCTGTAAAGACCGAACAACGTATCGGCGAACATGCGGTATGATTTTGTATATAGCTGCAGCGAATCGGCGCTGATCGGCTTAAGCTCAAACCCGAACACACGTATCGGTATCTCGTCAACCACCTCAGGGCCATCCCCGCAATCATTGCTACCATAAGCTGAAGCGGTATAGACACCCGGTTTCTCGTAGGTATGATCCGCAAAGAGGTTTGGCGCCGGTCTGACAGCGGAGCCGCCATCACCGAAGTCCCAGTTCACGGCGGTCAGTTGCTGAGAACTTAAGGGAGTAAACCTCACCGGCAGCGGAGCATCCCCCGAACTCTGGTTGGCGGAAAAAGTGATCAGCGGTACTTCCTGAACGGAGATCGAAATCGAGTCGATATCCGTGCCGCACAGATTGGATCTTTGCAGGACGACATGATAAGTTCCCGCCGCGGTGAATTCGTGTTGCGGTTTCAGCAGGTCTGAACCGGAGCCGTCACCAAAGTTCCAGAGAACGGATGACTGCGAGAGCGAATCCTCGAAGAAGAAATTCACGGTCAGCGGCACGCACCCCATCGTCACATCAGCGAGCGGCGTTGCATCCGGAGGCGCAGTTACGGTCACATCCTGGGTGATCGTGACGGTGTCGGTCGGGCACACCAGCGTCATCGCAACCGTGTAGGTCCCGGCGAGCTGATACGACGTGGAGGGAATCTCCGGGATTTCCGCGGGCGGAATCGTGTCGATCTCGCCGTTGCCGTAATCCCAGATCGCGTACTCCCAGAAACCATCGGAGTTATTGGCAAATATCACATCATCGAACACACATGGATTCGGCGGGGTGAACTGGAATGCAGGGAACAAATCACAAACGATATACTCGTACGGGCCGATATCGGGCGCCTGTCCGGATGACCGCGGATAGCCGTCATAATCCACGAACTCAGCCCCGCCGGGGAGTTGGGCCCCCTTGTCGATCAAAGGAGAGTTAGCAGCCAACTTGAAGTTGTTGCCGGCGGCATTCTCGAACTGCGGGTCGACGCCGAAGATGTTCGTACCCGGTGTTCCGGGATCCACGCAATCGAACGACGGCAGGTCGGCGGGCGCATTGCCGAAAAACGCGTTGTTGATGAAGGTATTGCCCCCATCCGTGCCACCGCACGATGCGCCAAAGTTGGTGTTGCCCGCGAAAATGTTGCTTGCAACGTACGCGCCTGAAAAGGCTGTCGTGAATAGTGCTCCAGCACCATCCGCAACGCTGTTCTGAAAGAAGAGGTTGTGTATGATATCGACCGAGCCGGTCTGACAGAAGATGCCGCTGCCTTCGGTGATCGAACTGTTCAGGCGAAAGATATTATTCTGATACAATGCACGGGCCTGAAACCTTTCGAAGCCCTGGTAGATTGCTCCGCCATTTCCACTGAGGGACTTATTCTCGACGAATTCATTGTTCCAGACGCGGGGACTTGAGGATTCCGCGTAGATTGCTCCTCCCATGCCAGCTTCGTTACCGAAGAAGTAGCAGTCGTGAATCCTCGCCTCGGAATAGTACATATAAATTCCACCGCCGGAGGATTCCGCGGTCGGGCTGTTCTGGTAAATCCTGCAGTTTCTGATCTCGACGCCGATGCTGCCGAAGTCGGGATCACCGTTGATCTCGATATTTGAAGGAGAACCGCGCGTGATCGAGAAACCGTCGAGAATGCCGGTGGTGCCTGCGCCAACCTGGTAGACAAGCGCGACACCGGCTAAATCGGCATTGAGGATCGTGTTGGCAGCCCCCGATTCACTCAGGATGATTACGGGCCGGTCGACCACTGCACCATCGGTGTAGGAGCCCGCCCTGACGATGATCGAATCCATTGGTGGTGCGGTCGAGGCCAATGCGATCGCCCGCGCCAGCGTGCGGACCGGAGTGGCGGAGTCGCCATTGTTGGCATCGTTGCCGTTGGTGGCCACCCAAATGGTGCGTGCAGAGGCCGATACTCCAAGCAGGAGGAGCGCGGCGACCAGCACCAGCAGAAATATCCGATATCTATTGAGCAATGACTTCTACCTCCCCATTATCGATATAGAGGCTGCCACTTGTCGGAAGCGTGTTGCCCTGCCAGTCCACCAACCTGAGAGTCTCCGGGTTGATGGTGAGCGCGGACGCTCCGAGTGAACTGCCCGGGAGGAGTTCGATCGAGGCGATCACTCCACCGCCATCGATACCCTGGGCTGAGCCCGATCCCTGCAGGGTAATCGCTACTGCAACATAGTTGCTCTCGACCCGCGACAGGAACAGCGTCTCGCTTCCATCAAAGAGCGAGCCCTCCTCAACATCCCCTATCTGAACGATATTCGGGTTGAACTCGATTCTGAAGCTCGCCCCGAAGATATCATCCACATTACTTACAATAACATTGATCGTGCTGCTTCCCGATGCGCCGTTGATCCGGCTATAAACCGGCGTAACTCTCGCCAGCGGAACCTGTGGCAGGAGCAGGATGTCGATTGTCGCATCGTCCCCCGGTGAGAAGCTCTCAGTCTGTTCTCCGGAATAGAGCAACACGTTCTGAGCGTTGAACGCCGACATCACGAAATTGATCGGCTCACCGATCGGAATATCCTCGACACGGAAGGTCACCAGGCCATCCTCGAGAGTACTCTCAAGAGTCTCCTCGTAACCCGATTCGCTGGAGACATCAAGCACCACGCGGGCGACGCTCGTTCCGACGCCGAGTTGCTTGAGTGATGCACGTACAACCACATCGTTACTCTGCCCGGTGGGCGAAGTGGAGCATGAGGCGATCACGAGCAGCAACGCCAAAGCCGCTGCACTGAGGGCGATTCGCTTAAGGATCAAAACCATGCGCGCCCTCCGAGAACGACTTCGGTACCGGAAACATCGATGTCACCGGCCGGGTTGTCTTTGTCGGCGGTACCACTACTGATGGTCACTCGGCCAAACAGGCTGTATTTTCCGGAAGGAGCCCGAAACTCCGCGCCACCACCGAATGACACGATGGAGGATTTGCCGAAGTAGTCGGGCGACGTCGTTTCGAGGTCATTGGCACTCAGCATGCGGTAGCCAAGATGCAATGATCCCAGCACACTCTCCGCCAGTGGATACCCGAGCGATCCCGAAATTACCGTCTTGTTGTTGTTCGAGTTCTTTGCCTCGCTGTCAAGTGATGAACCGAATTGCAGCGAGTTCTTGCTTCTTATGATCTGCGCAACCGTGAGCGCAGTCCTGACTTTGTCAAATCGGTATGATCCCCGAACGACCGCAGCAATGATCGCGCCGTTCTTGAATACTTCGTTGCCATCAATCTTATCTGCGAAGAAGTGGCGGAACGAGAGGTCGACATCGAGCACGCCCTGTTCCGAGGCTGCCGTGCCTGAAACCTGCAGCGTGACCTCGTCACCCGGGTTATAGTCGTCACCATTCTCGAAATAGGTATAACTGCCGTTGAGATTATAGGTGACCGAAGCTCCATACATGAACCAGCCTTCATATTCATTCGCTGCGCCGACCTGGGCGATCAAGCCAAAGCCTTCACCGATCTGCTTGACCGGGATGTTAAGGTAGTCATCCGCGATAAGCTGGGTGACTTGCACTTCGAGTGAATCGTAGCCGGTCTTGCCGGTTGGGAATACCAACCCGAAGGAGGCAAACGCCCGGTGGTCCGCAAATGAGCGGAAAACGCGCGCCTGCGATCTCGACAGCGATGAGATCGTCTGGTCGAGCGAGACCTTGTCATCAACATTGGTGCGCGAGAGCGAACCACTGACGTGGAACTCCCAGTCAGTGGCAATCGGGACGAGCAGATAGAGGGGCAACGCCGACTGAGTGAGCGTAGTCTCCGAGTCACCGCGCTGCAATTTCCAGCTCTGGTAAATCACCTGTCCGGAGACGCTGTTGCGCAATCCGGAGTCACCCTGCGCGCTGGCAGGCTGCGTGCCCGATACTGCCACGAGCATTGACAGCGCCAGTGCACTCATTGCGGGCTTTAAGAACTTTAGAAAATTGTGAAGGTTGAGCTTTCTCATCATCCTGATTCGCTTCGCTTCGATTCCTATTTATCTCACACGTCTGCCGTGATACGCAGATTAGTCCGTGTGTCCTGTCACAGTGGCGCTTGCGTTGGTTGCCTGCGGTGTGACCACCGGGTTCTCATCTTCCGGCGGCGCGCCTTCGGTTGAGCCCTGTAAGCGCTTGATAATATCACCCTGATCAACGAACGACTGAGTCTCCTGTTTCACGTCAAGCTGCACCATCTCCGAAAGAGAGGAAACCGGACGCGGTGCGCCATCAAACTTACCGATTCCGCTGAAGCTTCTCGCAGCCTGTTGTGCCATCGAGAATCCGGGATCCTCCTGCAGGGCTGCCTGGAACTCCGCCTCCGCCAACTGGAAGAGACCGCGATCGGCGTACTCAAGACCGCGTGAGTATGCAATCAACGCCAGAACCGAATTGGTCTGCGTTTGGTTGATTGCGGCGCGCAGTTCGGGAGTAACCTGGTATCCGAGCTGCTCGATAATTTCATAAGTCAGCTTCTTTTGAAGCTCAAAAATCTTTCCGACGCTTCCCTTCTGCCGCTGCGGATACTTGGCCAATTCGGGACCAACCGCCACGATGCCGGCATCGATCTCAACCTCTTTGTCCTCAAGTTCGTCGAGTTTGCCGGTAACCACCCGCGCCGCTCCCACAATCTTCCCCACACGCGGTGAGTTGAATTGATCCGCCAGTTCCGACTGGCTCAGCTTTAATTCCTCCTGGAGTTTGTAGATCTCCAGCCGTTCCACCAGCTTCAGGTCAGGCACATAGGAGAGATCGTTATAGATCAACTCCGCGAGTCCCCGGCCGAGCGGCTTGTATTCGTCTGGAAGGCTGCTGGCATCAAACCGCACTACGGCAACTGTATTGGAAGGAATATTGGCGACATCAATACTGCTCTCATTGGCGATCGCGTCAGCGATCAGCTTCTGCAGGTGCTTGTCCTGAATCCAATGGAGGCGATAGCGAATCTCGCTGGCGAGTTTAGAATCGGGGTTGAGCGCCAGGTAGCTCTGGTACAGGGAGACAGCCGCGTCCACTTCGCCCCGCTGCTCGTGGATCATCCCACGATAGAGGGCGGTTTTGGCATTGTTGGGGTCGAACCTGTCAGCCTGATCGAACGACTCCAGCGCTTCGTCAAAACGCTGCTGGTGAAAATAGGCTATTCCAAGATTGCGCCACAGGTGAGCATCCTGCGGGCTGCGAGCCAGTTCCCCCTGATAGTGAGTGATGGCTTGCTCATACTGCCCCTTCGCCAAAAAGCCATCACCCGCGCTGCGCGTAGTTGCACAACCGGAGATCATGACGATTGAGAATGCAAGTAATGAGAAGCCGACGAGAATCTTTTCGATGTTACGCCAGCACATATAGCGATTGTTTCTCTAAGAGACTCCTGCGCTTTCAGTTTCGTTCGCCCCGAGGCCTGACTCGGGATCTGCCTGTCTGGTTACAAAATCGCAACCAACCGAATAGAGTTCGATCCGGGATGCCGTTGAAAGCATCTACTTGTACTCTATTCGGTTAGTTGCCCTGTATGTTTCACAATTATGTTCCACAATGTTTCCGGCATTCATTCCGAATTTGCACGGACAACTTTGACCGCCAAAGTCAATCTGCCTATTGACCCGCAGCCTTCATCTCCAATTCTACACGTTGTTGACGATCTGACGCAAGCACAAAATCAGGAGAAATCTCGAGCGCCTGGGCATAAAACTGCTCGGCCTTCTTGTAATTTCCCTCTTCTTCATAGGCAAAACCTTGTGAAAATGCCAGCAATGCCGCCAGATTCACCTCAGGAACCTTCGACTTGGCATCCTTGATCGCCTCGGCTTCTACTTCAAAATAAGCCATGATCGAATCGGCCAGCTCCATCGAGAGGTCGCCGATCTTGTCGTCATCGCCCTGGACGCTGAATGTCTTCTTCGGCAGCGTGGTCTCGGTGTCGATCACGCGCGCCATGATCCTGACTTTGTTCTTCTGCATCTTCATGAAGGTACCGAAGATGAAATTCGAAGCACCGATCACTTTGCCGGTCTCGATCTGGTAGTTCTCATCCATCATGCCCGCCTGGGAGGCTTCGATTTCCTGCTTGAGGTAGTTGAAGTGCGAGCGCGAGGGCACATAGACGAGTCCCGAAGAGATCAGATTATAGCGAACCAGTTCGGAGACTCCCAGACCGGCGGTCTTGTACTTGTCAGCATCGACGATCGAGCCATTCTCGAATTCAACGACGGCCACGGTCAGCATCTTGTTGAATTGGCCCGGTTTGTAGCCGGTATCGTTGACGAATTTCGCCCAGGCCTTCGAGACCAGTGACGGCTCATTGCCGTTATCAAAGTTGGTGTTCGGATCGAGCTTGACCAGGGCGGCGAAATAGCTTTGTGCCTGACCCTCCTGCTTGTTCTGTGCGCAGGCCCGTGAGAGCCACTGCAATACGGCCGCACTGTCGGCGGCGCCCAACTGCTGCTTTTCGAGCATGTCACCGGCTTTCATGACCACATCCGCAAATTGTCCGCGCCGGTAAAGTGTGCTCAGTTCCTCGATCTGTTCGCCGGTGTCCGCCCATACCAGGGTAAATGGGATCACCAGCAGCAAAGTTATCAATAGTCCGTTAATGCGTTTCATGGCGTTTTCCTTTCACAAAACTAACGGTTCGTTATTCTCACTATTCCCAACAGTAAAAAGTATACTTCTCAGTTCGTATGTCTACTTTCGCTTCAACTGGAATTCGACCAGTTCATCGTGATTCACTTCGATGTAGCGAGCCTTTCCCCTGGTCTGATAATCGGGATGTTCGATCCAGATTTTATGCTTACCCTGCATCACTGTCTCCTTGTACGGAGTCTGACCATCCTTGATTTTGACATTATCGATGTAGACCTGGGCCGCGACAAAGTCGTTGGGGTTGTCCGGTACCAGTGAGGAGACAGTCAGGCGCGCCTGAGAGTTGTTCGGCTTGAAGGTGATATTCACCGGATTGCCGGCTACCATCACCAATTCTGTCAGACGCCCGACATCGGTGATCAAGCCAACCTCATATTCGCCAGATTCCAGATCACTAAATACCAATGGTTTACCCTCATATTCTACACTCTTATTGTCGAAATAAACCTTCACTGGTTCAAAGATCTGGTAGTCCGTAACAGTCACGGTAATCGTACCGGTCGCCGGCGCATCGGGCGATTTCAGTGTAAATGATTGACTGACAACATCTTCAGCGACCTGGACCTTCCGCGAAACCGGAACTGCACCTTTTCCGGACACCTCGATATTGTATTCGCCCGGCTTCAGACTGTTGAAACGCAGTTCCTCGCCGCTGTATTGTCGCCTTTCCCCGTTTACGGAAACTTCAACCGGCAGGAACTCCTGGAAATTATCGATCGCAACGATAATCCCACCCGGGATCGTTGCCGCAGCGGCGACGATCTCATCCCAGAGCTGTCGCAACCCGGGAGGATAGCGATCGTCGAACTGCAGATCGGGATTTTGCCGATGCAGAGCTTCAAGCCGTCCGCGAGCGGTGACGATGTCCCCCTCCATCAGGATGGCTGCGGCTTCAAACTGGGCAACTTCCATCCTCTGAGCGGCGCCCGCAGACCCCGATTCGGCCAATCGTTGCAGCAATTCTCTGGCATCACCATACTTTTTCTCACCGAACTGATCGATGGCCAGGCGCAGTGAGTCGGCAAAACTCTCAACCTGCACCGGCGGCTTCTCCTCCCCCCCGGTGCCAAACAGCAGGTAGAGTGCGATGACTACGACCGCCAGTACAGCCGCTGCGATGCCGATCAGCCTTCCTTTACCACCCTGCTGACGCTCCGGAGGTGCCTCGATCGCGAGTTCCGTTTTTTCCATGTCAGGCAAAGTTTGCCTGACCGTTTTTTCACGCGACAAATCGATCCCGGCGAGCGCTTCATTCATCTCGGCCGCGGTCTGGAATCGTTTGGCCGGGTCTTTCGCGAGCGCCTTGAGAATCAGCGCCTCTACCCTCGGATCAACATCGCTGCGGAATTCCCTCGGGGGCGGCGGGGTCTTCTCAAGATGCCCTGTCATGATCTCATACTCGGAGTCGGCTGCGAATGGTGTTGCGCCGGTCAGCACCTGATAGAAGGTGATTCCCACCGAGTAGAGGTCAGAGCGATTGTCTATCTGCTCACGTTTTCCTCTGATCTGTTCCGGAGACATGTAGAGGAGCGAGCCGGCGCCCGTCCCGGTACGCGTCAATTTGGCGCCATCGGATACCATCGCGATGCCAAAGTCGGTGATCTTGACCGTGCCGTTGCTGGTCAGCATGATGTTCGAGGGCTTGATATCGCGGTGGATAATCCCTCGATCATGCGCATAGCCGATCCCGGACAAGAGCTGACGGAAGATCGGAGCGGCTTCGGCGATGGTTAGATGTTTTTTCTCGCGCAGGACGGCATCAAGGTTGGTGCCATCGATATATTCCATCACGATGAAGGTTACATCGTCGATCTGGTCATAGTCTGAAACCCGCACGATATTCTGGTGCTCCAGCTGACCGAGGGCAAGGGCTTCACGCTCGAAGTAGGCTGAAAGCATCTTATCCTTCGCCACCTGGGGGTGCAGCACTTTGAGCGCAAAATTCTTCTGGAGCTTCGTGTGCCTGGCGAGATAGACGGTGCCAAAACCGCCCTCACCAAGGGTCTTTACGACTTCGTACTTTCCGATCTGCTTTAAATCCATAGACCCAACTACTGCCCGATGTCAATGATTAGCGGATTCAAGTTGTGATTTCACTGCGACTTAGAAGGAACCGAGGCGGAGAATGAGAGTCAACAAAAAATGCTGCAGCCTCCCGACCGCCTTCGACTCTGTAGCAGAGATGAGAGAATAAAACGGGAGGCTCACGACGCGTGTCCGTGAGCCTCCGAGTATTGCAAATCAATCTCACTATAGCTTAGTCAAGCTTACTGAATGGCATTACAGACCGGATATGGCCCTCCGCCGAAAATGTAGTTGATAATGTAGACTGCATCGGCGATCGCGATCGATCCTGAGCAGTCGGCGTCGCCGGCAAGTGTAACCGGTACCGGAGCGGGGCCGCCACCGAAGATATAGTTGATTATATAAACGGCATCGCTGATGGTCAATGCCCCACTGTGATCGCTGTCACCATGCTGCAGGAACACCTCGACTACGCTGGAATCAGAATCGGTGATACCGACCACCGAGTTGGCGGACGCCGTCAGCCTGACTGAATTTACCGTCCCGATCGGGTCGGTCCCCGGTGAGGTGAGGACCACATTGAAATTGCTCACCTGGCCTGAGTTGAGGAAGATCGAACCGGAGGATGGCGCCATTGTCCATCCGAGATCGTTGGTCACTGAGATATTGAAATCATCAGCATTGAGCCCGAGATTCTCGACAGAGAAACTGACCGTCACCCCCGCATGGGAGTAGACGCTGTCGTCGGCTGAAGAATAAACATCGATTGCATAAGCCGGGCTGGAGACGTAACTGGCGCCGTAAGAATATGAGCGGTTATCGAACCCCTGACTGACATTGACAATCACCATCGTCAACTCATTGTTCCCACTGATCGGCAACAGAGTAAACTGCCCCGCCTGTGAGGAGTTAAGCGACATCTGGTACTCCGTGTATTGGTTAGTGGCAACTTTGCGAGCCAGCAATTGCACGATCCACTCCACCCCATCCTCGCCATCGAAGTCGACTGTGAAGGAATAAGCATCGGGTGGAATATTAAACACGATGTAGTTCGCTCCCATGCCATCGGGGAACTTACCGGAAACCGGTCCCATGCCACTGACCGGATAGGATGAGTGCGTGCGCGTGACTGCAACCGGCAGGTACTCCGACCCTTCTTCATAGTGATTGCCGTCATCACGCGACGAGGTGATATAATTCCATTTGCGGAAATTGGCGACCTCCTGCGCGACCGTTGTGCTTTTGGTCGCGAGCACCGTCGCAAAGGCGGGATACGGCGAGGTCGTGATCAACTCGTCCCAGATATCATGCATGGTCTGCGCCCCGAAGTTTTCCTCCAGGTACTTGCCCCAGATGAAGGCGGAATAGAGGTGACCGCTGGTCGTCGAGTGGAGCGGCCAATCGGGATTGTTGAAGATGGTCGGGAGGTAGTTGTAATTGTCGTTGACGACATCATACACCACATCTTCCATCCAGGTCGAGGATGTCTCCATGAACCAGACGTTTTCTCCGACATCATAAGCGAACTGAATCGCATGATAGTACTCGTGCGCCAGCGTGACCTTGGCGGCCCCCTTCTGATTGCCGTCCGGGTCGGTGTTGGGTGGGAAACCGATGAAGTCGCGATGCACCGCGATATAGCTGTATGAATCGTTCCACGGCTCAGGTCCGCCACCTTCAGGCTGGGCATAGCCGTAGTACGGCATCTCTTCGGTATAGATATCATAGAGGTTGTCTCCCCCCAGACCGCCATCGGATGGCGGCACCAGGTGCCCCATATTGTCGACCTCGGTGCGGTAGGAGCTATCGGCATACTCGGCCAGCCACTCGACGAAATCCGGAATGCCGTTCGCGGGACTGGTATCGGTGCTCGGCACCGCGTCGGCGCCGGTCAGGTCGTAATGGATTCTGAAAATGCCGTCCGGGCTGACGATGCTGTGGGCTTGCGAGGGTCGCGCCAGCAGCTTGGTCAAAGCTGCCTGGGTGGATGAGTCGAGGTTGTTGAACTCCTGGTAAGCTTCCACCAGTATGGTGGTCGCGCAGCGGTCACCCTCGAATACTTCCGACTGAAACTCGGCCGGAAGCGCAGCGGGGTCTTTGATCGATTGTACCGAATAGAGTATCCTCTGCTGTTCACTCAGCCTGCCATCCTGGTAGGCTGACTCAATCAACGCGAGGGATGATTGCTCCGCTCTGGCGAATGCAGGTTGCGTCGCAGGCATTAGTCCAATCAATACCGCGAGCAATAACGAGGATTCGATTATCCTGCTAGTAATGGTCATTTTCCAGATTCCTATTCTTAAGCCAGCATTTCTCCCAAAGCTACAAGCCGCTGATCACGCACGGCGGTGGTCCACCCCCGAAGATATAATTGATGATGTAGACCGCATCGGCGATCGTGTTTGTGCCGCTGCAGTCGCAGTCCATCACCCGTAGCGGCTGCGGAGCGGGGCCACCCCCGAAGATGTAATTGATTGCGTACACCGCATCGCCGATCGCCACCTGATCGTCGTTATCAAGGTCACCCTGCTTGCGGAACGAGAGGTGGTAAACATAATTGAATTCCGTGCCGAAATGTGACCCGACGGCGGGGATATAAATCACACGCAGGACATTCTCAACCGAGTCGATACTCACCCTTACCTTACCGTTCGGAACCGAGTAGGCGGTGCGCTCTTCGTAGTTCCCGTTGCCATAGTCAATGACGTAGGAGAGGGCCCAGGTCGCAGCGCTAAGTCCGACCATCTCGAATGAAAGGATACCGTGATAGCCCGCAAAATTCTCGAAAACAATGTAGTTGGACCCCAGTGGCTCCGGCGGCAATGATGACGTGTTCCCGGAATCGGGAAGCTCCTGATGGTACGACATGATCACCGGTTGCGGGAAAACCGCCGCCTCGGGAAAATGCGTCGTATCGGCGCGGTCACCGGTGAAGTAGTTCCACATGGTGAAATCAGAAAATGCTTTGTCGAGGGTGGTGCCACGCTGAACCAGATTCGTCGACCAGGCGGAGATGGCGTTGTTGTAACGGCAACTGCTCCACATCGAGCGCACGAGGTCATCGTCATACTTCTCCCGCAGGTAGAGGGGCCAGATGAATGAAGCATAGCGGTGTACTCCGCCCTGCTGCAGGCCCACCTCAGGTTCATCATAGTAATACAGCAGGTAGTTGTGATTGTCGTTAACTACCGGGAAGACAACCTCCTCCATGCTGGTGGCGGTTTCTTCCATGAAGTAGCTCTCCTCAAAGGCGTCATAAGCAAACTGGATCGCATGGTGGAACTCGTGCGCGATCGTGACTTTGAGGGCACCGTAAACATCACCATCAGGATCATCATTTGGCGGAAAGCCGGGCGTGAATCTCGAGTGGATCTTGATGTAGGAGCTATAGTCATTCCAATCCGCCGGACCCGCCGTCTCCGGCGTAGTCAAACCGTAGTATGGGATCGTCTCAAAGTACAGATCATAGATATCCACCCCGCCACCCAGTGTGAGGTCAGATACCGGCTCGTAATAGCCGAGCGAATTTATGTAGTGACTCCATGAACTGTCGGCCGCCATCATTGCTACTTCAAGGAAGTCGGGAACACCGTTGGAGTCAGCGTCGGCAGTCGGAATCGCGTGCACACCAACCGTATCGAAATGCAGCCTGAAGTGCCCGCTGGGTGAATCGATATAGAAAGCCTTAATCGGTCGCGCCAGCAGGGTCTCGCGATAGGCTCCGTAGGTTTCCTTATTCTCCTCGATCAGGGCAAGCGCGGCGGTAACCAGGTCGGTCGCGCACTTGTCAAACATCAACTCATTCGATTTGTATTCCGCGGGCAGACTGGCTGGATTCGTGACAGAGATTCCTTTGAAGATGACACCCAACTCTGCAGATAGCGCACCATTCGCCACGGCAGCATCGATCTTCTGCAGCGAGTTCTGAGCGGCGCTGACCGCAGTGGCCCCAATCATAAGCAAAATAACGCCGACGATCAGGAATAGAGAGCTTCTTCTTCTATTCACTTCTTACGCAGAGGTAACGGAGTTCACTTTCGGTAAATGACAGTAAATGCCAGTACACCTATAATTTACGGGCAATCCCCAATATCGTCAAGCTTAATTCGTTGAGTAGATCGCTCCACCATAATCGCCAAGCCTACTCCTGATTTCCCGGCTCCCATCGTGTCAGGTTGTTCGGAAGCGTCCTCCGGTGGAGCGGCTATCTCTATATGGT
>JBECKX010000112.1:0-8743 GCA_040235515.1 Candidatus Zixiibacteriota bacterium | reverse complement strand
GGCATGGCCAGCGTCTTTGCGGCCGCGGCTCACGCCCCCCTGACGGCCTTCCTGATCGTCTTCGAGATGTCAGGCGACTACCGCATCATTCTGCCCCTGATGGTGGTAGTGGCGATATCGAGCCTCGTCGCCCGCCGAATTCTGCCGCAATCGATCTATACTATCAAGCTGGTCAAGCGTGGAATCGATATCCGCGGTGGACGGGATATCAACGTTCTCAAAGCGCACAAGGTCGCCGAGATAATGGACACGAAGTTTCAAACAATCAAAGCCGCTACGCCGCTCGCCTCGATCTTCACCACATTCGAAGAGTCGGAATCCACCTATTTCATCGTGATCGATGATACCAACCAACTGCGCGGTGTGCTCTCCATGCAGGATATCAGGTCACTGATGACGCAACATTCGCTCGATTATCTCGTGATCGCCCAGGACCTGGTGCGTGAGGAAACTCTGACCGTCTTTCCCGATGACGATCTCGAGAAAGCCAATGCACTCTTCGGCCTGCGCGATATCCGTATGCTCCCCGTCGTCGCACATGACGACAAGAGGAGCGTGCTGGGGGTGATCTGGCGCGATGACCTGATGAACTACTACAACCGCAGGTTGATCGAGATCATGCGTCAGTAGCTCGAAGTTCGCAACCAGATGACACGATTTGAGTTGTCGAGATTGAGAAGAAAAAAAGAAACCGAGCCGGGAATCTCTTCCCAACTCGGTTGTTCTTTACTGACTCGAGTCGCCGCCCCAAAGGGCTCTCAGCGAATTAGCGAGTCTCTTTGTGGATCGTATGACGCTTGAGATGCGGATTGTACTTCTTGATCTCAAGGCGATCCGGCGTGTTACGGCGATTCTTCATCGTGGTGTAACGTGACGGCGGTTTGCCTTCCTTGCGTGCTTCGGTGCACTCTACGGTCACGATGATTCGCGCATCGGTTTTCTTTTTCGCCATAATCTATCTCCTGCGTAACCTATTTTCAACTCATTATGCCAGCGTCTCTCATCCTGTGTCTCTAACTAAGAGACGCAGAGTCGAATAATTTAGCAGAAGGCGTCTGAAAAGCAAGCAGATTGTAGGTTGCCGGTTTTCCTTGAGCGGGATGCTTCGACTCAGACCGTTCACGGCAAGCCTGTAACGGTCTGTCTTACAATGCATTACGCAAAACATGGCGCCGGGCCGCCGCCGAAGATATAGTTGATGATAAATACCGCATCCCCGATCGAAACCGCCCCGCTGCCATCGGCATCTGCCGCCTCAATCGGATTCGGCGCCTCCCCGCCGCCGAAGATATAGTTGATGATAAACACCGCGTCCCCGATCGAAACCGCCCCGCTGCCATCGGCATCACCACACACAAAATCGCAGGCGTCCCCCACCCCGTTCTCGTCCAGGTCGAGCTGATCGGGATTAAAGAGATCGGGGCAATTGTCGCACGCGTCTCCCACGCCGTCCGCATCCGCATCCTCCTGCCCCGCGTTAGCCAACTGTGGACAGTTATCGATATCGCCGCACACACCATCCCCATCGGAGTCGTTCAGGGGATCATTCGGACATGGATCGCAGGCATCACCCATTCCGTCACCATCGCTGTCCTCCTGGCCGGGATTGCCGGTCCCCGGACAGTTATCACAATTGTCGCCGATGCCATCCCCGTCTGAATCGACAGCGTCGCATTCACTCAGAAGCAACTTCTGATCGGACGAGAGATTCGTCACAATCGTCGTCAGGCCGGAGGGCCAGGTCGCTACCAGCGAGTCAATCTCCGTAGCATCACCCAGCCCAAACCACGCATCCTCACCATTTTGCACGCAGTATCCCGGCTGACTGCTTACCTCACGCATCATCCAGATCGGCTGACCGGAAATCGTCGCCTTCACCCGCAGCCGCACCCCGATCCCCGATCGATTGCTCAAGAAGCCTTCACAGTTCACCGCGAGATAATGATTGCCGTTTCCACCGTTGCGATAGAGAGCGTTATTCTCCGCCGCCCCGAAACACTTCGCCAACGCTATGTCCAGATCGCCGTCTGCATCGATATCACCGGTTGCGCAACCGTAGGTCCAGCCGTTGGCAAGGGCAAGCGGATCGGCGAACTCGCGCGTGAATGTCCCATCCCCGTCATTGTAGTAGAGGAAATCACTCGTCAGGCCGCCGGCAAACGCATTGCACACCAGCAGGTCAAGCCAGCCATCATTGTCGAAGTCTGCCCACACCGATCCGATCGAGTAACCGCCGTCGGTAACTATCTCGCCCGTCGTGACCGCTGTAAAGCTGCCATCGCCGTTGTTCCGATATAACCGATTGTTCTGATTGCCATGGTTGGCGACGAACATGTCGAGATCTCCGTCGTTGTCGTAGTCCCCCCAGCTGCACCCGAACGAGTCGTCGGCGTGCGTGACGATATCCCCCGTGGTCACCTTGCTGAATGTTCCATCACCCTGGTTGTTGTAGAGGTCGTTGACCTGGTTCCCCTCGTTGGCGACATAGAGATCGAGGTCGCCATCGTTGTCGTAGTCACCCCAGGCGCCGACACGAGACTTGTGTGTGTCTGTCACCTGTGGGCCGGAGGTGATTTTCGTAAACGTTCCACCGCCATCGTTGCGAAACAGCAGATTCTGCAACGGGTTGTTGCTGTTGCAGACGTAGAGATCGAGATCACCATCCTGATCGTAATCTGCCCAACTTCCAGCTTCGGAATAGGTTCCACCAGTGGCGATCGGACCCGTAGTGATCTGCGTGAAGCTGCCGTCTCCATTGTTCTGATAAAAGATATTCGTGTTGTTCCACCAGGTCGCCACGAAGCAGTCCTCGTCACCGTCGTTGTCAAAATCACCGAAGGTGGCGCCGTCCGACGCCAGGGCAACCGTGGCGATCGGATCACCCATCAACCTGGTGAATGTGCCCGTTCCATCATTGAGATAGAAGAAATCCGCCGCGCCCGCCTGCGGGCCATTGGTGATCATCAGGTCCAGATCCCCATCATTGTCGTAGTCCACGAACGCTGCACTGCGCGAGTCGCCGCCATCCGAGACAACCGGTCCGAGCGTCTCAGGAGTGAACGCCGCCCGCGCCGGCAGGTTGACTGCCGCCATGATCACGATTAACACCAGTACCACCAATGGGGTACGGTACCCCTGTCGAATACGTATCACTCTCGTCATACTACCCGCACCTTCCTCTCACGACCTCAAAGGATCTGTTGCCGTTGCCGAACTGGATCTTCACTGAGTAAAGACTACGTTGGATGGCGCAGTTTGCCCATGACGAAGCTGCGACCCGGTGGTCCCTTGCTGCGAATGGAAGCTATGGTGCTGTGAATGACGGAGGCTACTTTTGCAGTTTATCGATAGCAGCGCGGTAGCTGCGGGATATGCGTCTGCGGGTACCGGTGGTAAGGATTACATCATAGTCGCCATTCGGCAGGCGTGCCAGCTCTTTCACCCGTTCGCGATTGACGATCGCCGAGCGGTGTATGCGGATAAACATCGCCGGGTCAAGCCGGCCAGCTAGTTGCCTTAGCGACTCCCGCAGCAGGTGGGTTTCCTTGCCGACATGAAGTGCGGCATAATAACTCTGCGCTTCGATCCAGTCAACGCTGGCCGCCTTTATCAATTTGATGCGATCACCAACCTGCACCGAAAACTGCCTCAGATATTCCGCAGACCCCGGATGCGCTTTTTGCTCCCTTAGCTCCTGCAGCAGGCGGAGCAGTTCTTCCGGTATTGGCCGGCGCGCTCTTAGCGAAAGACGCTCTTTTATACGTTCAATCATCTCGCCAAAACGCTTCGCTGTTACCGGTTTAAGCAGGTAATCGACGGCGTTTGCCTCAAAGGCCCGCACCGCGAAATCACCGTAGGCCGTGACAAAGACGACCAGTGGTGGATGCTCCAATTCTGCCAGCGATCGCGCTACAGCCAATCCATCCGGACCGGGCATCTCGATGTCGAGAAACACCAGATCAGCATCGAGCCCGACACACTTTCTTACCAGACCCTCCCCGCTCGACTGTTCTGCAACAATCACAAAATCGCTATCCTTTGACAGCCGCAGACGTATTCCGTCACGCGCCAGCGCCTCATCATCAACAATAATCACTCTGATCATCGTGCGTTACCCCTTCATCACCGCGATACGGGGTGAAACCGGAATGGCGATCGCAGTATGATATCCCCCTGCCGCGTTGGGGCCACTCGAAATCGTAGCATCCTCGCCATACAGATAGTTGAGCCGCGCAATCGCCGTTTCGGAGCCCCCCTTCCTCGAGCCCACCTCTTCAGCAAGGAATCTCCCATCATCTGCGACAGTCAGTATCAACTGCTGATTTTTCACTTCACCATGCAGACGCAGCCGTACAGGAGTCTCCGACTTAGCCACTGCATGCTTGATTGTATTCTCGGCGAACGGCTGCAGAATGAATGCCGGCACCTGCCAGCTCAAAGTCTCCGGTCCAAAGTCGATCTCAACCTCAAGTCGTTCTGCGAACCTGATCTTCTCGATCGACAGATACTTACGCACAAACTCTACTTCTTCACCCAGCGACACCATCGTTGCGGCCTCATGAGTCAGCACTTCACGCAGCAACTCGCTCAGGCGTTCAAGCATCTCTGTTGCCGTCTCGACCTCCCCCTTCTGCATCAACACGATCACGGAATTGAGCGAGTTGAACAGGAAATGTGGCCGCAGTTGCTGTTTGAGCGCAGCCAGATGCGCCCTGGCGCTCTCTGCGACCAGTTTCTCCCGCGTAAGTTCCTCATCGCGGAGTCGCTTCAAATTGTCAAGATAGTAGGCCACCGTCACGATCAGCGCGTAGATCAGCAGCGCCCAGGGGAATTGGAAATAGATCGAGGGAAGCGTCTGGCTCCAGAAGTATTCCCACGTAATCGGTTCGGAGTAGAGCAGGATTGAAATGAAGATCGCCAGGCTGATCTGCAGAATCCCCATCACTGTCGCTACAAGCAGATGCAGCGGGAACGATTTCCACCAGTTATGACGCGCAAGCCGTACACGCCGCGCCAGGTAGACGATTGCCGGCGTAAACAGAGCCCAGATCCACCAACCGAGAGTCCGGTCAAGGATAAGCAACCACAGGTTCCACTCCTCGCCGCGTTGCAGCATGCGCACATGCACGCTGACGGCGAAGAGCACTGCGGCAAAGGTGTAGATTCCGAATACTTGCAGGATGCGAGTTATCACATCCCGAAGATACAGCGGTCAGCGCCGACAGGTAAAGATAAAACGCGTTACCGACATCAGTTCGCGGTGTTTACCTGAACCTTGTCAACCTCCACTTCGATCCGGTTCTCATCGGCCCACTTGTCGTGGCGTACACCCGTTACCTGCCATGACACTTTCACGTTCGGCTTGTCGGTTCTGATGACGAAGCGGTTCGCCGAAACAGTCTCCGCCACAATCGCCTGTGCAAAACCGCCAATCACCGTGAGCTGATAGCGAAAATCCCGATTGAGCGCGCCAAAGTACTCCGGGAGCTGAACTGTAGCGTAACCGTCGGCATCCGTGGTGACATTGCCGTTGTAGATGTTCATCATGTCGGGAGACTCCACGAACGAATGTTGCAGGTACTTGTGGTCAGGATCGAGTGGATGATCGATCCGAAACGCCCCCGCGCTCTTCGCAAGCGTGCCGTTCACGGTAACATCACCATCAAACGTTGCAGCCTGTGATCCACCTAACGGCACCACATGAAGTGCTGCGGCAGGCGCATTAGTTCCGATTCCAACACCACCATGCGCGCGAATCAGGAATTGATTCGTATCGCTGGAACTGAAATCCTGATCGGTGAAGTCGCCCCATACCCATGCCCCGCTGTGCTGCGCGACTGCTCTGGTCCCCGCCGCGAATGAGTTTGAGCCCGATGCAATATTGGCTCTGCCGCCCGGCACGGTTGAAAAATCCGCGGTGGCCTCGTTGCCAAACCCGCCTCCAACCGCTGATTTTTGCCCGTTCGCCCTGTTGATGTAGCCCCCTGCGATTGTCGATGCGTCCCCCTCTGCGCGGTTGCCGACTCCGCCGCCGATGGTCGCCGCGGCATTGTCCGCCAGGTTCGATGCCCCACCGCTGATCGTCGAATTGATCCCTGCAGCGCGATGCGTATGTCCGCCGCTGATCGTACTCGCGATCCCCGAGGCAATATTATGCTTGCCGCCGGCGACTACCGCATTGTCGGCTGATGCCGTATCCGCCTCCCCCGCGACGAAAGCGAATGCTCCCGAGTTGAGATTGTTCGCCCCGATCGTTACCTTTGATGTAATCACGCCTCCCGAGGCGCCATCCACGGTCGCGCTGCGCATGGCATACGGCACCGAAACCAGCATCGTGCGCGGCGTGATTTCAACATCGCCCGACAACCTCACCCCCAGGTATCGTGTCGCGGATGAAAAGAGCCCCTCATTGAGCGGGATCACCGTGCCGAGGTTGGCGGCGAACAGACCATCGGCGATGGCAACCGTCTGGAACTCGGTCCAGAGCTGCGTACCTCCCACGGCCTGATCGTAAATGGAAAATGCGATAGTGTAATTGCCGTCCGGCACAGGGTTGTCGGATGCATCCAGCAGTTGCCCCTGATAGGAGATCGAGGTCGGCACCTCGGCGATAAGTGACCCCGCGAGCAGCAGGATCGCTGCGACCGCGCTGAAGCAGGCGTACTTGTGGAATCTCCGGATCGTCCTCTTGATTGTCATAGTCTCCTCCTTGAACAACAGAGACCGACATTGACGAGTTTCGTACACTGGACTGACTGGCTGGCAAAGAGCCATCGACGCACAGCGTCAAGTTTGCGGCGGGGGTGTGTTCGCGGTGCACGAGGACGTACACCGCGCACGCTCAACTGCCTGAACGATGTTCCCACTCCTGATCTACTCCCCTCTCCCTCTTAAGGGAGAGGGACCGGGGGTGAGGGTGTAGATGTCCGGGCGCAGCACGCTGCGCCCCACAACTACAGCGAGCCCGACGTAGCCCAACCCCTCTTGAGAGGGGTCGCCATGAAGTTGACGCGCAGCGTCAAGTTTGCGGCGGGGGTGTGTTCGCGGTGCACGAGGACGTACACCGCGCACGGAACGAGTGCCAGCCCATCGTAGCCCAACCCCTCTTGAGAGGGGTCGCCGTGAATTTGACGCACAGCGTCAAGTTTGCGGCGGGGGTGTGTTCCATCCCTCTACCCAGCACACGGCGCCGGCCCACCACCGAAGATGTAGTTGATGATATAGACCGCATCACTGATAGAGACACTTCCATTGCAGTCGGCATCCGCCCGCGCCAGAGGATTCGGAGCCGGACCGCCACCAAAGATGTAGTTGATAATATGCACCGCGTCACTAATGCTCACCGCTCCGCTGCCATCAGCATCACCAAGAGTCATCGTCTTGAACTCGAAGACTTCGCGCGAATCAGTCTGTAGCCCGGTCTGATCGAATGCCGTTACCTTCCACCAATAATGCCTGCTCCATTCAAGCGGGGTTACAACCTGATAGGTTGTATCCGCGATCGAATCGACAGAACTCATGAAGTCGAAAAGCGAATCTATGGCAATCGATAAGGTGTAATTGACCTCCGCGAACGGATCAGGATCGGCAGCAGGCTCCCAGGCGAATGTAGGAGAATTCGTGACTAAAACCGTTACCGTGTCATTATCCGGATTCAGTAGACTAAACTCGGCAGGTGCAGTCTGTTCCGCATCGACATAGAACGACCATAATCCGCTGTAGCCTGATTCCTCATAGTAGTCGGATGCCTTCGC
Source organism: Candidatus Zixiibacteriota bacterium (assembly GCA_040235515.1). Taxonomy (GTDB): domain Bacteria; phylum Zixibacteria; class MSB-5A5; order CAIYYT01; family CAIYYT01; genus JBECKX01. The sequence continues at coordinate 989 of JBECKX010000112.1, read as the reverse complement.
CTGCCAGAAGTAATTCGTATTTTCACTTAGTGGCTGATCAACGGCTATCTCGACGGTGTCAGATGCCGCGCCCACCTGATACGAGAAAACACTCGTGCAGTCGCCCTCGGAAACTTCGAATTGGATGAAGAGACTGTCCCCTTCAGGGTCGAAGGGTCGCACGACCTTTAGCAGCGGCATCACACTGGCCACAGCTGAGCCGTCGGCGGGCGACAACAGCACCGGGATTTCCGGAATGGAGTTCATGCGGAAGGGAGCATCATACCACCTCGACCAACCGACATCATTCTTCACGCGAACACGCACCCAGTATGTTTCCCCATCATCGAGAGTAGCGCCGGCATATTCGATCTCATTGTCAGTGGTCAGAAACGGTGCCGGATTCCATTTCTCTGCGAATTGCCAATCATCATCGGTCCCAACCGCAATTTCAACCGCTGTTTGCGGATAGGAATCTGTCACATCGATGAAATCCCAGCTGATCAATGGCGTGTGGTCAATGACGTGCAGTGCAACCGCTTGGCCGTCAATGTAGAGTTCTCCAACGACCGGAGTTTCAATCAGCTCGATCAATACCTCCACCGAATCGGCGAGAAAGCCATCCGACACGATGGCGACAAAGGAAGTGTCTTCGTCGTACAATCCCGGCACACCAAATGCGCTATCAGAATCGGTTGACATCCAGCTCGGCAAGTCAGTATAAGCATTACTCAATGCCGGCCCGTCCGGATCAGTGCCCGAAGCCCGATAGACGAATGGCAACTGCTTGATCGTCGATACCGAGGTTTCAGAGGTCACTGATGGCGGCAAGTTTTGACATGCCACACCGAGCGCCCCGACGAGTTCGCCGCAGGGGCTGTTTTCCGGCGCACATGGAGAGCTGTTTTTTAGCGTAAAGTCCCCCGCCGCCGTGCCGCAGAACAACGGATCAGCCGAGAAGTTGTTGTTGATGCCCAGTTGGCCTTCCAGGAACCCACCCCATTCAACCC
>JBECKX010000101.1:0-36847 GCA_040235515.1 Candidatus Zixiibacteriota bacterium | reverse complement strand
GTATATGCAGAAGGGTGCTCTTGCCGACTCCCGATGCACCGGTGATCGCCACGAAATCGCCATCCTCAACTTCCAGGTCAAGCTGCCTCAGCACGTGAAGCACCTGCTCCGAAGTCTTGAAATCTTTCTCTAAGCTCCTGGCTGAGAGTATTGTTCTCGTCAACGCTTTCTCTGCTGCACTTCTCAGGTTGTCATCAAATCAGACAAGTACCTGTCTACTTTGTCGCCCTGTTTACTGAATTACTTAACCTCAAATGTGCGAAAAACTTATCGACAAATCAACCTCGCCGAAACCACGCCCGGTCCACTCGGGCCTATCCATGCCGCAATATCTCCGCCGGGTAAAGCTGTGCTGCGCGCCGCGACGGGTAGAGGGTTGCCAGATACGATATCAGTATGCTCGCCGAAGCCACAATCGCGAACTCATGCCAGCGCATGTCGATCGGCAGGCTGTTGATAAAGTATATCTCCGAGGGTAACGCCACTATGTTGAATGTCTGCTGCAACCAGCATAGCAGAAACCCGACTATTGTACCGGACAAGGTTCCAACGGCTCCCAGCAGCGTCCCCTGGAGCATGAATATCTTCATGATCTGCTTACGGTTACAGCCCATCGATTTTAAAATCGCGATATCTTTTCTCTTCTCCAGAACCAGCATGATTAGAGTCGTGATGATGTTGAACGCGGCGACAGTTATGATCAACCCAACGACGATCGCCATGCCGTACTTTTCCAGCTTGAACCAGCTGAAAAGATTCTTATGACGTTCAGACCAATCCACGGCATAATAAGGTTGTCCGAGCGCTTCCTCGATTTTTCGCGCCACCTCATTCGACTGGTAAAAATCTCTGATCTTCACCTGCAGCCCCGTGACCAGCCCCTCCAGCTTGAACAGGTCCTGCGCATGCGCCAGGGAAATGTAGGCCAGGTTACCGTCGTACTCGTTCATCCCGGTTTCGAAGATCCCGGTCACCTCAAACTTCTTGTATTTCGGCTGGATAGTCAGCGTCATTTTCTTTTGCTTCAATGACGCCAGTATGACCTGCGATCCAACTCGCACTCCGAGGGTCGAAGCCAGACCTTGCCCGATCACGATCCCCGGCAAACTGTCGGCGGTCTCTTCGAGGAACAGATGTCCCGAGACGATATTCTGCTTCAGCTGCGAGACGGTTTCTTCCCAGTCAGGGATGATCCCCTTGACGAAAATGCCGTCGTTGGCGTCATCCGATCCGATCACCGATTTGTAAAAGACGTTCGGCGCAACCGCCACGACATCCTCCACCTGGCTGACTCTGTCAGCCAGCGCCTGCCAGTCATGAATCCCCTCACCTCCATTGGCATAGCTGTAGACAGTGATATGAGCGGTGGTGTCGATGATGCGCTGTCGCACTTCGGTCTCGAAACCATTCATCATCGCCGTGACGAAGTTCAGCGCAGCCACTCCAATCGTCAGGCCCGCTATCGATATGAAGGAAATAAAGGAGATGAAGTATTCACGCCGGCGGCTCCTGAGATATCGACCGGCAATGAATGTCTCAAATGCCACAGGCGGCTACTCCGGTTTCATCTGCGGAAACAAGATCACATCGCGGATCGAATGCTGATCGAGCAGCAACATCGCCATCCGGTCGATGCCGAATCCTAACCCGCCGGTCGGGGGCATGCCGTGCTCGAGGCAGAAAATGTAGTCCTCGTCCAGGATCGCCGGTGATTCGTCATCACCCGCCTTCGCCATTTCGATCGAAGCCAGGAAGCGCTCTTTCTGATCGATCGGGTCGTTTAACTCGCTGAAGGCGTTCCCCATCTCCATCCCACCGATGAAGACCTCAAAGCGCTCCGTCAGGCCAGGCTTGCTGCGGTGCGGCTTCGCCAGCGGGGAGAGTTCCTTGGGGTAATCTATGATGAAGGTCGGTTGAATCAATCCCGGCTCAACTTTCTCACTGAATAACTCATCTATCAACTTTCCGCGTCCCACCAGCCCCTCCTGATCAACACCGACACGCTTGCACAGCTCACGCAACTGGCTCTCGCTCATCTGCGAGATATCCTCCCCAACGGCCTCGGAAATCGCCCCGAGCAGGCTGACGCGCGGCCATTCACCGTCGAGGTCGATGTCGTTACCGTCGAACGTGATCTTGAGCGAACCATGCACCTGCATAGCCACATGCTTCAGCATCCTCTCATACAGTGCCATCACATCGTTGTAGTCAGCATACGCCCAGTAAAGTTCCACCATCGTGAACTCGGGGTTGTGGCTGCGGTCGAGTCCCTCGTTGCGGAAGTCCTTGCAGAACTCCCACACCTTCTCGAACCCGCCCACGATGAGGCGCTTGAGATAAAGCTCGTCCGCGATTCGCAGGTAGAGGGTCATGTCCAGTTTGTTGTGGTGCGTCGTAAACGGCCTGGCCGCCGCACCGCCATAGATCGGCTGCAGTACCGGAGTCTCAACCTCGATGAATCCCTCGTTGTCGAGAAAATCCCGCACAGCCCTGATAACGAGGCTTCGCTTGCGGAAGACTTCCTTGACATCAGGGTTGGTGATCAGATCGAGGTAGCGCCGACGATAGCGTGCCTCTTTGTCCTGCAATCCATGGAACTTCTCAGGCAGGGGGCGCAGGCTCTTGGCGAGGATACGCAATTCCGACACCTGGATCGACTTCTCGCCCATCTTTGTCGTGAACAGTGTTCCATGCACCCCGTAGATGTCGCCGATGTCGGCCTTCTTGAACAGCTTGAATTGTTCCTCGGGCACGGCATCCTTCTTCACATAGATCTGTATCTGGCCGGAGTCATCCTGCAGATGAGCAAAAATCGACTTACCCATCACGCGCACCGTCATCAGTCGGCCGGCAACCGCGACCACGGCTCCCTCGTCGGCGAGGTTGTCGTAGTTCTCCAGCAACTCCTGTGCGTGGTGGGTCTTCTCGAATTTGTAAGCAAACGGCTCGATGCCCGCCTCACGCAGGTTCTGGAGCTTTTGAAGTCTTACCTGGAACTGATCCGATGTTTGCTCTGTCTTGCTCTCGCTCAAAGATTCCTCCAACATTTGTTCGACTCAGCGGCGGATCCGGTGCGGGTTACTTCCCATCTCCGAATCGCTCACGAAGCTTCTGCAGTACCGCATCCGGTACAAGGTCATCGATTTCACCATGGTGCTTCGCGACTTCCTTGATCAGATTCGAGCTCAGGTACACGTAACGCAACGACGGCATCAGGAAAACCGTTTCCGCGTGACGCGACATTTTGCGGTTCATCAACGCCAGTTGAAACTCATACTCAAAGTCACTTACGGCGCGCAGGCCGCGAATAATGGCGATACAATCCTCGCGCTCCACCAGGTGCGCCAGCAGGCCGCGAAACACGATCACTCTGGCGTTCGGAATATCTGCGATCGCCGCCTCGGCCATCGCCCGGCGCTCATCATGCGAAAACAGCGCTGTCTTCGACGAGTTGTCTGCGATCGCCACCAACACCTCATCGAACAGCGTCGCAGCGCGCTTCACCAGATCCAAATGCCCGTTCGTGATCGGGTCAAAACTACCCGGATATACGGCGCGTCTCAGCTTGTTTACCTCTTCCGACATCAGACCTTCTCTCAGACCAGCTTGCGCAGAAACCAGATTAGAGTATTGCCAAATTTCTTGTCGCGCAGCAGCTCAAACCCGTCAAGGTTCAGCTCTTCTGACTCTTTCCGCCCCATCTCAATGATCAGCAGACTCTCGTCATGCATCAGGTTGACACTGCGAATATGACCCAACAATTTGTCGATATACCCGCGCTCGTAGGGCGGATCGGCGAAAACTAAATCAAATCGCACAGTCGGCGCAACCCTTTTTCCGGCAAGCGTGAAGTCGCCATGGACCACCCGGCAGCGATCCTGGTAGCCAAGCGCTGCGATATTCTCCTCGATGACCCTGACGGCCTGAATATCATGCTCGAACAGCAACGCTTCAGCCGCTCCGCGTGAGAGCGATTCGAGGCTCAACGCACCCGAGCCCGCGAACAGGTCAAGCACCCGCGCGTCGCTGAGGTGCGGCGTCAACGTTCCGAAGAGTGACTCCTTGACGCGATCGAGAGTCGGACGGAAACCGGCACGCTTGATCGTCTTTAGGGGGAAGCCGCGTTTTTCACCGGCAATGATTCGCATGGCTCTGTTTCAGTAAAGGCGCTGGCAACAACGGCCAGGTCGAAGTTCGACTCCAGTTGACTGTTCTCGGCGGCAGCTGCGCAACTCTCCGCAACATCGCAAATCCTCGCGATCGGCAGGCGTCCGGCATCTATACGGTATGGTAATTGCAGCGAGAACCTCTCCTCAATAACCTGTGCCTGCGAAACACCCGCGATCTGGAGCGATAGATGCTGATTTAGCCTGACTCCGCTGAACAAAGTCGCCGCCAGAGTTCCGACATCATCCACGAACTGGATGAGTTCACTCATAACCGAGAGGTCATACTTCAGCGTGCGCAACTCGACCAGCTTCTGCTTTTGGTAGAACAACAGGTCCACCCGCTTTGGTGAGCCGACTATCACCACGCTGTATTGTTCATCCACCGCATCCTTCAATGCATTGTGAAGCGCGACCGGCTTGAATACCAGCCGATGGGGGATCAGAGAGCTTCCCTTGAACAACTCGCCAAGCTGCAACTGCAGCTCATCGCTGACTGCAAATACGGCCAGCGAGTTGCGGGAATAGCTCCCCGACAGCGGCAGCAGGTTATAGCGGAACTTGTGGAACGGTTCCACTGAGCGACGTTCGATCTCCCAGCAGATGTGTGCCGGGTCGACATCAAGGCGGAAGTCGGAAGCAAACTCGATGTTCTTGCGGCTAAATTCATCGGGCGTGAGCAGATACAGCAGCAGTCCCGCCTCGACCTCCGCAAGCGGACCCCCGAGGTCACCATCAAGTGCGATCTGCCGCATCATGGTCAATGTGAGTTTCGGCGTTCGTTCAAAGGTCGCAAGCCTCAATGATTTATCGGCGCGACTCGCAACATGAACCCTGTTTGGAAACGACAACATAGCTTCAACCTTAAAGCCTGTTTGACCTTCGACAAGATAATTCTGCTCTGTATGATTCTACTCTGTGTTACTGATCGCCGGCACCGGGCCGGGGGCGCAGCAGGAGGGATACAAGAACGGAGACAAGATAGGGGTGATTCCTGAGAACCACCCCGTACCTCTTAACAACACGGTTTACAAAATTGGATACTGAACTCGCGCCGGAATTGTTGGCCGGTTCTGCGGCAACGGCTCTAAATTTCAGGCTGGCGTGATCTTGCTAGTCGAGCCCCCCGTGATCCCCGAACCCTTCGACGGTTGCCTCCTCAAGGTTCGGGATCGCTCCGTTCCCGTTGAGCGAAGAGACTATCACACCATCCTTGATCAGGATTGTGCGATTGGTGCGCCTTGCGATACTCTGGTCGTGGGTGATCATCAGGATCGTGGTGCCGGCCTTCCACAACTCTTCAAACAGAGTCATGATTCCCTGCCCCGAGCGACTGTCGAGGTTGCCGGTCGGTTCGTCGGCCAGGATCAGCTTCGGACTGTTCGCCAGCGATCGCGCGATCGCCACGCGCTGCATCTCACCACCCGAAAGCTCGGTCGGCTTATGATCGATGCGATGCCCCAGCCCGACTTTCTCAAGCAGTTCGGTGGCCGTCTTCTTGCGTTTCTTCTGTCCAATCCCGGCGAAGATCATCGGCAGCTCGACGTTCTCGTAAGCCGTTGCATAGGGGAGCAAATTGAAATTCTGAAAAACGAACCCGATCTTCCTGTTTCGCACTTCCGCCAGCCGGTTCGAGTCAAATTTGTCCACACGCTCGCCATCAAGGAAGTACTCACCTTCGCTGGGGGTGTCCAGGCAACCACACAGGTTCATCAGCGTCGATTTGCCGGAACCGGATGGTCCCACCACGCTGACGAATTCTCCCGCCTCCAGTTCGAGGTCTACGCCCTTGAGCGCCTCCACAGCCACGCGACCGGTGTGATACACCTTCTTGATTCTCTGCATCTTGATCATCATATCGCAAACTCCTGGTTGATACAGGATGAAAACTCAAAACTCCGGATCGGGACACTATTCATAGCGCAACGACTCCACCGGGTTAACGGACGCCGCTCTGCGCGCGGGGAAGAAACCCGACACCAGGCCAATCGCCGCCAGGATTCCGACGGTCACAAATGCGATCGTCATCGAGATCGTTGGCTTGCCCAGCCACGAGATCGCCTCAATCCCGGTGTCGATCCGCTGGTAGCCGCTACAGATGCCCTGAGATATCAGAATCCCGATGAATCCGCCGATGCCACAAATCAGGATTGCCTCGAGAATGAACTGTCCCATGATCTGACGTTTCTTCGCACCAAGCGCCATCTTCACACCAATCTCCACCGTTCGTTCCTTGATCGCGGCATACATGATGTTTGCGACGCCGATCCCTGCAATCGAGAGAGAAAAGAACCCCATGATGCCGAAGAAAATTTGCAGACCGAGCATCATCGCTGCCATCTGCTCCTGTTGCTTGATAACATCCCAGATCGACAGCGCCGCCTTGTCGGAAGGATCAAACTTCTGTCTCTTTCCGATGACTTCATACATCCGCTGCTTTACATATTCAGCCTGCTTGAGGTCACGCGGCTGCACCACGATGTTGTTATAGCGCAGGTTTCCCCAGATCGCCGAGAACGTCGTGGCGGGGATCGATGCCTTGTTATCATCAGGACCGCTGTAAGATCCCATCTGCTGTTTCTTCTTTTGTACGCCCACCACCGTGAACGGAATATTGTCGATCTTGATCGTCTTACCGACCGGATCCTCCGTGCCGAACAAGCTCTCTGCCAGCCGATCACCGAGGAACGTCACCCGGCGACGCTTCTCCATGTCAAGTTCGTTGATCATCCTCCCGCCCGGCATCGGGTAGTGCGCCCGCATCGTCTCGAAACTCGGGAACAACCCGTTGACCCGATTCGATACCGTAGTTTTTTCATAAGTCAACGATGTGCCCCAGTTGAAGTAGTCTGCGCCGACCTGCTCGATTTCCGGAATCTGCTTCTTCAACTCCATCAAATCCTCCGGGTAGAACCTGATGCGCCGCCCCTTGCCGAGACCTTCATACGGGATCGTCGTCTGCCCACCCCAGACGATGATTATCCCTTCACCCAGTCCCTTTCCGTTCTCAACCAATCGATCCTTAAGCCCTTCACCGAAGGCCAGCAACAGCACGATCGAAAGCGTCCCCCAGAACACGGCAATCAGTGTCAAAGACATACGCTTCTTGTTCGCCTTAAGATCGCGCCAGAATAATCTTACGAAGAGGAGGGAATTCATCATGGCAGCAGCACCTACAGCTTCAACGCCTGGACCGGGTTCATGTTGGCCGCGCGCCTGGCGGGGAAGAAACTGGCCACCAGTCCGATCAAACCCAGCACACCGATGATGATTAGCTTATCCTCGAGGGCCAGTGTCGGGACGCCCACATAATCCTCGATATCCATCGTGTTGGCCGCTGCGATGATACCCTGCGCGATGATGTACCCGACGCCGCCACCGATCGCGGTCAGGAGGAAAGTCTCGAAAACAAAGCCAGCCAGGACGAAGCCCTTCTTGGCGCCGAGCGCCATCTTTATGCCGATCTCCTTGGTGCGCTCTTCCACTACCAGGTACATGATATTCGCCAACCCGATGCCACCCACCAGCAGCGTCATCGCACCGACAAAACCCACAAACCAACGCAGCACGACGAAGAACAACATGAAGTCGTTCCCTTCGACCGTGTCCCACATCGAGAGAGCTTCTTTGTCGGTCGGGTCGAATTTGTACTTCTTCGCCATGACTTCATAGACCCGGTCAACGGCCTTGGCGTGTACTTCGAGCGATGCCGCCCGGAACACGATGTTGTCGAGGTAGCGATCACCATACATCCCCTTGAAAGTAGTGGCAGGGATGAACACCTTGTCTTTGTCGCGTCCGCTGTAAGACGAATCCTGCTCCTTTTCCTCCATTACACCGATCACGGTGAACGGTATCCCCTGCAGCATCAGCACCTGTCCGACAGGGTCGACACCCGCACCGAACAACTCGTCACGCAGGGCGTTTCCCAGAAAACAAACTCGGCGCTTCTGGAACATGTCGTTGTCATTGATGAATCGTCCGCCCTCGTGCGGGAAGACCTTGCGCATATGCTCGAAATCTGGTTCGATCCCCGAAATGCTCCCGAGCTTTGATTTTCGGCCGTTGCGCATGTCGACGTTCCAGCGCATATACTCGCCGGAAGCGCCCTCTATCTCAGGGATGTTTTGTTTCAGGATATGCGGATCCTCAGGCTGAAACCCGAACCAGCGTCCCTTGGGGTATCCGGCGTACGGCTTGCTTGTCCGGCTCGCCCACATGATCACGATGTTATCCCCCAACCCTGACATCCGCTCTTCCTGATAGGTCTGCAAGCCGTATCCGAACGAGAGGAGGCAGATCACTGTGACCGTCCCCCACGCCAGACCGATCAGTGTCAATGCCGTGCGAAGCTTCTGCGCCTTCAAATCATGAAGGAATTGCTTGAGGTATAGTCGAATTGAGCTGAGTCGCATGGTGGTCAGTTTCCGATCGTTTTATTCTGTCGAGGCCACCGTGCGTTCGGCGAGCTGGTCCCCCTCCGCAAGCCCATTCTTGATCTCAATCGTGATGCCGTCGGAGAGACCGGTTTCTACGAACCGCTCCTCTTTGACGCCAAGCGAGTCCTGCACCATCACGAAAGTTGAATCGTTGCGAAAGTCAATGTAGCGCTCTGGGATTACCAGGATATCGCGCGCTTCCTTGATCGTGATCTCGGCCGTTGCCGAGTATCCCGCCCGCAGTTTGCCGATATCACCCTCGGCGAATCGTACCTCGACGTCAAACACCGTCGCGGAGTTCTCTTTGCGCGCCTTGGGAGAAATCTTGTAGAGAGTGCCCTGAACCGTATCCTTCGGGAGGGCGCCAATCTTCAGCTTGACCGGCATGCCTTCGCGCAACTTGCCGACATCGATCTCATCCACTGTGCCACGGAAAATCAGATCGTTCATATCCGCCAGCGTGATCAGCGCCGTGCCTTCCTGGTATGATGTCAGCGGCACAACCGGATCACCCTCGTTGACGTTGCGCGATAACACCGAGCCAGTCGTCGGCGCCTTGATGGTGCTCTCCACAGTTATGTTTCCACTTTTGATCGACCCCTTGTCGAGCAATTCCAGCCGCTCCCTGGCAAGATTCAGGCGCATCTTTGACTGGTCCGACGCAACCTTCTTGTCGTCGTATTCCTGCTCTGAGATCAGATTCTTTTCCTTGAGTTCCTTTGCGCGCTCAAAGGCGGTCTTGGCGTTGTCGTAGTCGATCTGTGCCATGTCGACATTACGCTTCGCTTCGGTATACTCTAAAGGTGTAGCCTGGGGAGATATCTCCATCAACAAATCCCCCTTGTTCACCTTGTCTCCAACTTCCACATAAAGCTTCGAGACAATTCCGGAAATCTTGGACTTGACGAATATCTCGCGGTATGGTTCGATCGTTCCGATCGCCATCGCCTTCTCGACGATCTCGCCTTTCTCCACCAGTGTCGCCTTCGGGCCCATATCCTTGCTGCCATCACCGGTGCCGAACGCGAATACCACGACAACGGCTATAACAACAACGACGATTAACCCTATGACAATCTTCTTCATTGCGTTAGATCCTTGTATTGATAGATGATATGATTCCTTAAGCTACAGTTATAGAGTTACGATGGTCGCTCGTGGAAGTTTCACCGCTCTTGCATAGAGTGGCTCGGAAGGCATGTCCCACACAACGCGTACACTTCAGCACGCCCTGCGTTCACCCCTTTGACAGTTCTGGTCCTGACCCCATCGTCTGACCGGCCGGCCGTCGCTGCTAACCCCGGATCGCTTGAGTGGTAATCTGAACCCCGATGCCGCGTTCGTCGAGGTGGCCCAGGAAGACTGTCGGATCGATGCCCTCTTCCGATCTGAGCGTTCCGCGGCGCGCTATCGTGCCATCCGCCAGCATCTGCATCACTATCGCCGCTGAATAGGCGGTTGTGCGCTGCATGGCGCTGTGTCCGGTGGCCCGGTCAAGGTAGTCCTCAATGTAGTAAGTGATCCGGTTCCTGGCGCCGGCCCGGCTGCCAACTAACTCGACCCAGACCAGCACCACATCGGGAGCATTCTTCGGCAGTTTCTGGTAGAGCAATTCACGTAAAAGTTCATCCGGAACTACCTCACCACTCTTCAGCCTTACCGGTCTTTCATCTGCAAGTCCCAGATCAAAGAGCAGCTTGATTTTCTCGAAGTGACCGGGATAGCGGATCGTCTTATAGTCGAGCGACGATACCCGACCCGCAAAAGTCTGCGGCAGTGTCGAAGCCCCGCCCGAAGTGTGGTAGGCTTCCAGCCGGGGGAAGTTTGGTGGGAACGAAAGCTCTTCGCCCTCGGTCAGGCTGTCGAGCTGCGTGATTTTCTTCTCGCGCAAAACCACGGTACGCTCGCGATATTCATTCAGCAGCCCTTCCGGTGAAAAGAAAATAGCATAGTTGAGCGGTGGCTGGGGCTCCTGTGGTAACCCGCCCACCCGAATCTTTGCCGACTTTATCTCATCGAACTTCTCTGCGCCCGCCGCTACCAGCACGCTGGCCATCCCCGGTGCCAGCCCGCAATCAGGAATGATCGTTACACCCGCAGCTGCGGCATCCGCCGACATCGCGAACTCCGCTTCGACAGCGCTGTTGTTTCCACCGAGGTCGACGAAGTGAACCTTGTGCTTGATCGCCTGCTGTGCCAGCATGGCATTCAGCTTGTAGGAAGCCGCCCCGCAAGCAACATCGGCCTTCTCGAAGAAGGGTGCCACGAAACCCTCGTCCGCCAGGTCCCCACACTGCTTCTCGATTCTCTCACTCGAAAACCAATCGAGCGCGGCTTGATCGCGGTCGAGAAGATAGATTTTCTCAGGGTTCGAGAACTTCTCCAGATCATATATCAGTGCACGAGCCATCAGTCCGGCACCCAGGACGAGGAACTTAGTCACAGCGACATCTCCAATCTTTTATACGGCAACAGCTTACGGTCACGGCACGGGCGTCGGCGACGACCGCGGAAAAGCCAATATAGCTGAGCGGGTGCGTTGCGGTCAAGCCCAGATTGTCTCAGCGCGCAGCGCCTGAGAGTGTCAGAAATCGCACAGAAAAACTGCAAGTTTTCCTTGCGCGGATACGGCACCCTATGTATAATATAGCTGAGGTACGCCTCAGTTGTGTAATCGACAGGGGAAGCACTTGACTGATACCATTGGGTGTATCAGTGAAGTAGGAGAGGACGGCTTCCCCTTGTTGATTTTTTTTATGCCTGCCACTTTCTGAAAATTCATAGAAAACTGAAGTCTGAATCGAGATATCCGAGCCTGGCTTGCGGCGCTGCTGCATTCATTGTGATTAACTATACGCACGCGACGCCGGGAGAAAAAAATGGCCGGAATCGCGTTGATTCCGGCCACGCTTGATGCTCTTATCGGGTGGGGGAAAGCTGACTATTGCACCAGCTGCTCCACCAACGCCTTCAGTTCTGCGATCTGCCTACTGGCTTCATATATCTGTTGTTGCTGCTCCTTCATCCCCTGAATCAGCAACGGCACCAACCGCGAGTAGTCCACGGCATAGTAGCCATCGGCACCCTGAACAACTGCTTCAGGTGCGATCTGCATTACTTCCTGCGCGATCAAGCCGATCTGTCGAACGCGCGGGATCTCGCTATTCGATGCCACGTCTTCCCGCCAGTCGAATTTTACGCCGCGTAGCTGTTCAACCAGTGTCAGGGCGTCCTCGATTGTTCTGATATTAGTCTTCAGTCGTTCGTCCGATGGACACACGATATTGGAGGCACAAACCGTACCTGATGCCAGGATGTTCCCCTGGACCTTGAGCTTCTCTTCCGGAGTCGTATCCCCTACACCCACATTACCGGCCGCATCAATGTTGAGTGCAATCGGGTTCGTGTTTGTCTGAAATTGCCAGCCATGAGGGACCCCCGCCGAGTTGAACTGGAGTACCCCATCGGGGCTGCTGTTCGGATAGCACATATACAGTCCAGTCGGTTGATCATCAAGAGCCGACATCGAGAGTACACAACCATTCGTGCTTTCCAGCATCATGGTCGAATTGCAGGGGAATAATATGCCTGTCGACCCCTTCTGGACATGGAGTGGCGCCTTCGGTGAACTGGTGCCGATACCTACTCCGCCGCCCGCCCGAACCAGGAATTGGTTTGCGGCAGTCGAATGGAAGTCCTGGTTTACGGAGTCAGCCCACACGAAGGTTCCCACATGGGTGGCAAGAGCCCTGCGGCCTGCGGCGAACGAGTAGTTTGCTGAAGCGGCATTCGATCGTCCACCCGGCACAGTCGACCATCGACCACTTGCAGCGTTCGATTGTCCGCCACCAACGAACGCGAAATCATCCTTCGTGGTGTTCATCACCCCGGCGACTATTGCAGCGGAGTTGCCTTGTGTTGTATTGGACTGACCACCACCGATGAACGAGTAGTCCGATAAAGTTCGATGATTCCCTCCTCCACCGACAAATGCTCCCTCTCCACCAGCAATATTCGCATGCCCGCCGACCACCACCGACCAGCTTCCAAGCGCCACGTTGGAATCGCCATCCTGCGGAAGGGACCCCCCGTATGCGCTTGATCCACCGCCGCCGCCAACAAATGACAACTCCCCGCGCGCCGCGTTCGCCATTCCCGCCATTACTCCCGAGAAGTCGCCAGTGGCCTCGCTATTGTAACCTGTTCCGATCATCGAGAAGCTACCGGAAACCAGGTTGTTGATACCGCCAAGGATTGCCGCGCGATCGCCCGTGGCGTGGTTCGCAGTGCCCCCGGCGACAATGGAGGTACTGCCCGACGCGACGTTGTTGCGTCCACCAACCACTGAGGCGTAAGTCGTGTCAGCGGTGTTGTTTTCGCCACCTCCGACGAATGACCTTGTCCCCAGCGCGTCATTGGATGATCCCCCGCCCACGAACGCGCGCTCGCCGGTTGCCGTATTATTGCCACCGCCGGTGATAGCTGCCTGCGCACCCTCCGCCTTGTTATTAGTCCCGGCCACGAATGCATCCGCGCCCCCATTGGTATTGCTGGTCCCAACCCGCAACTTGCCGTCTATCACACCGCCGGTCGCGTCATCCACCGTTGCGACCCGCAGGGCGTAAGGGACTGCCAGAATCTCCTGCAACGGCTGCAGCGCCGGAGCCCCGTTGACCGAAATCGCCAGGTAGCGATTGATGATTGTCGTGATATCGAACACGGATTCATCCAGCGGTGTGAACCTCCCCAGGACCACGGTAAAAATCCCATCTACCACCGGAACGGAAGGGTGCGTCTCACTCCAGATCGAAATCCCACCACCCGGCGATTCATGTATCGAAAATGTCAGACTCACCGTGTCGGTGAGCGGATTGCCCGATGGATCCGATAATCGGCCCTGGTAATTCACCTGGGACGGCACAAACGCGAACAGGGGTGTCATGGCGCATAGCCATACGAAAGCAAGAAATACATACGTCTTACGCATCATTTCCTCACTGAAAGGTGTATTGCTGTATTTGTTTTTCTTCGGTGGTGTGGTTGCGTCAGGACTCGGACTTCGAACGCTCAAGAATCGCAGCCGATTGTCTCCGTCACGCCACAATTGTTCCCGGGCGCCGGTTCTCCGCTCCTCGCCTCTAAGACTCACTGAAACTGAAAGTAATTTGGGTAGTGTAGCAGGGCCGAGCGCAGTGTCCGCCTGCGGCGCTAACTCCCGCTACTTGATGCAGGTAAAAAGATAGATAATTGACTCATGTTGTCAATATTTTTCGTGCGATCGGCGACCCGCACTCGATTGTAAGGCAGGAATAGGCTACTCGAATAGATCTTCCCCGCGCACGATAGTAATCTCCTCCGGCTGGAGGTCCAGGTCAATCATCTTGATGCGGTCGTTCTCTTCTTTCAGACCTCCCTCTTCCGCACCCGATGGCAACTCCAGTCGCGTCGAGACGGTCAGCAACTCCTCTTTTGCCGCCTGAGCATCAGATACGACAGCGACGATGAGTGTCTCGTCCGGGTGCAGGTGATCAAGCGCCAGCGTCTGCAATTCTGTTCTCGGCACCGACTCGATCCGATCCCGAAACGTCTCGACATAATCAGGCAGGCCATACCACTGCTCGTCCAGGTTCATCCCCAGTTGAGCATCCGGAGTCTCGATCTCGAACGCGAAGTGGTTCGCGAGGAAATCCTTCGTGCGGTCCACATCCTCAACCGGAATCGGTTCCGCAATCAACTGCGACATTTCATCGAGCAGCATCTTGATGCAGAACTCGAAATTCACTTCCTTCGGGTAGGTCCACATATGGAAATACTGATCCGAGCGGGGGATACCGGCTGCCGGCAACTTTGACCAGCCGGATTGGTTGAAGTACTCCATGTAGGCATAGGCGCCGTACGATAGTCCTCGCTCCGCCCGTACGTGCCTGAACAACTGACCGAACATCTCCCGGTGCTGCCCGAGGTAACTGCCGAGGATTCGCAGCGGATAATAGCCGTCGTCTCCCCTGCCCAGGTCAAGGTGGTGTCCGATTCGAATATGGGATTGTGTCAGCCCTTCCTTCTCCACCAAAATGACTCTCCGACTGCGCGGGTTACGCGGAATATTATCTGAGCGGATCACCTTCCCGGCGGGCAACTTTCGCAAATCAGCCTTGAACCTGGCAACGAGAGTATCATCAACCGCCCCGGCGATTCCGGCATAGGTGTTGCCGCGCAGGTAGTACCGTTTATGGAACCGCGTCACGTCATCGCGGGTGATCGTCCGTACCGCGGATGATGTCCCTTCCAGCAGGTGACCGTAGCGGTGCCCGGCGTAAAGTTCCGTCTCCAGGACAGCCAGCGATAGTTCGGCATCATCCTCGCGAATCCTGTCGAGCCTGTCCAGTTGCTCCGCGCGCTGGCGCGTCACCTCGTCGTCGGGGAAAAGCGGATGGAGAATTATCTCGCTGTAAATCGAATAGAACTCACCCACATTTTCCTTCAAAGTCTGGCCCGAGATCACGACAACCTCTTTGTCCACCGAGATGTTGATCTGCGCGCCGATATCCGCCAGCTTAGTCTCGATCTCCTGCCGGGAATAATTCCTCGTCCCCTTATTCAGCATCATCGCCGTGAAATAGGCCAGTCCCGGTTTTTCCTCAGGATCGTAGGCTGAACCGGCATCAATCATCGTGCGGTAGTAGATCACCGGTGGAGACGCCTTCTCGATTACTACTAGCTCATTGCCTGAATCGGCAGAACAGCCGCAGATCAGCGCGATAACCACCATCATCAACGCCACAGTCGAAAATCTTTTCACTCTATTCATATCCAGAACCATATCCAGGATTAGATTCAGTATCACTTTCAAGTTTACATCGAGCCGGCTTACGACGATTGTTTCGGTATCAGCTTGATTACCGTCCGTCGCTCGGGTACAAACACCTTTGCAGCAGTAGCCCTGATTTCCCCCCACGGCACATCCTCGTAGAGGTCGTAGAGTCTTCCCAAGTCCCTGTGGTTACCGGTCACGATCTGGTAATTCCCGATCGTTCCGGCGACGCGGGCAGGGCGGTTGAGGCGGTAGATCATCTGCGCTCTCAAGCTGTTGCGCGCACGCAGCAGTGATGCCGGTTCTTCTTCCGTGCTGATGAAGCTCTCGATCAGGGCAGTCAGGGTGTCGATGGCAAGATCGATTGCCCCTCCCCGCCGCATCCGGATCTTGATTGACTCAAGTCCCGGATCTTTGGAGAGCCTGCACTCGCCTGTCACCGATTCCACGACTTCAAGCTCCTTCTTCAGCAGTTCGGTCGCCGCACCCCACTGTGAGAAGAGCATCTCATTGAGGAGCGACAGCGCAGCATACCCCTCCAGGTTCTCACCCGGATCGAAGGTGTGATACCCGATCGCTACCAGCGGGGATGTCTGATCATCCTTCCAGCTAATCTCCTTGATGCGCGCTTCTGTCTGCTCCGGCTCAGGCATGACCACGGCAGTGTACGCCGGTCCGGGCGGCCAATCGCCATAGAACTCATCCACCCATTCCCGCGCTTGATCAGGATCGACATTCCCGGCAATCACCAGGTAGCAGTTGTTCGGCGCATAGTAACGATTCTTGAACTGCAGCCCGTCGGCGAATTGCATTTTCTGCTCAAGGTCCTCCGTCCAGCCGATCACGGGGTGATGGTAAGTGTGGCGTGTAAACGCCGTCATCCACAGTTCCTGATCGAGAGTGCCATCCGCGCTGTTGTCTACAAAGCGCCGCTTCTCTTCCTTGACCGGACCCAACTCAGTCCTGAATGTCTCATTCGTGAAGATCAGGTTGCGGATACGGTCCGCCTCGAGTTCAAGCATCTCGCGCAGGAATCGCGATTCCGCGTTTATGAAGTATGCCGTGTAATCTTGCTCCGTGAAGGCATTTGTCTGTGCCCCCAATGGCGCTACCGCGGCGGCGTAGTCAGGAAACTTCTCGGTGCCCCGGAACATCATGTGTTCGAAGACGTGCGCCAGTCCGGTGATGCCGTCGCGATCCTCGTCGCGTGATCCGGCGTTCACCCAGGTGTAGACACTTACGGTAGGAGCTGTCGTGTCTGGTGCCACCAGCAGTTTCAAGCCATTCTTGAACTCATACTCTCGAACATCGAGATCAAAAGCCGCCACCCGCTCTGCCGCCAACAGCAATACAATGCCGAGGCAGCAAGCCAGAAGATTCTTAGCAGGACCATTCATGGTATCTACTCACTTAAAGAGTTTCTGAAGTCTGGAGATTCTTGTCAAACGCGCTGACGGGAACTTAGAGCCTCGGCGGGGTGAGGTCAAGTGGAATTAGCTCCTGCCGATACACCCGGTGTAATGAATACAATATGACACAACGACTTCGGCAGCAGCAGGTGAAGCAGGGCGGCGGGTGGTCAAGCTTGATACACCACCGAACGCATATCAGCTTGACGAATTTCGGAAACGCCTTATATTGTATACCAACTTCGACCATTTTTGGTCAGCTACTGCTAATTGTACTCGAAACTACTTCTTGTTGAGAAA
This sequence comes from Candidatus Zixiibacteriota bacterium, assembly GCA_040235515.1. GTDB lineage: Bacteria > Zixibacteria > MSB-5A5 > CAIYYT01 > CAIYYT01 > JBECKX01. Next base: position 19,722 of record JBECKX010000101.1, on the reverse strand, counting down.
GGCCCGAATAGATGCGGAGACTCGTTTTACTACTCGCGGTGGTATCGCTTTTCCTACCTGTAGCATTAACTGCCCAAACCTATACCGGTGCTCTGAGCACCCCGAGCGGCGTTTTCGCCACTCAGCCCTGGAATAGCGCCCTCGGTGGCTTCAAGATATCGTGGGAGATCACCAAGGTTGGCGCTAACAGCTGGAGTTACGATTACACCCTCAGCAACCCGGCCGGCGGCGATCTGGCCAAATCACCCAGTCACCTCGTCCTCGAGATCTCACCGAACGCCACTGCGTCCGATTTCTGGAATGTAAAGTGGAATAATGGCGATCCGAAGGAGTGGGCGGTGAATACTTACAGCAGCGCAAACCCGTCGAATCCGGGAATGCCCGGCGCGCTGTGGGGATTGAAGATTGATGCCAACGGTAGCGCCAATATTCAGACATTCTCGTTCATCTCTAGTAAGGCGCCGACATGGGGCAATTTCTACGCGAAGGACGGCAAGTATAATCAGCAGCCGGTGTACGCCTATAATACTGATTTCCTTGATCCCAACCCCACCGCAGCTCCGCAAAACGGGTTGCTCTACGATGATGCCGGTGCGCCAATCTATAAGATATTGCGTCCCGACACTCATTCCGATGTGATCCCTGAACCGGCTACCCTGATGCTGCTCGGGTCGGGCCTGGTTGGTATCGGAGTTATCAGACGGCGGAAATCCGCGTAGCTCAAACGATAGCAGTAAAACCATCCCGAACGGGATGGCGGAAAATTGAAAGGCCGAAGCGGCATTAGCGCTTCGGCCTTTTTCTATCTATCCAGCTACGCTGTAACCAGCTAAGCCGTAGTTATCCGAGCAGGTTATTCTCGTCGAGTTGAGCGATTGCACCAACGATGTTTTCGATACATTCGCCGAGGCAGTAGGCAACCTTGCCGATCTCACCCTTGATCTCAGGAAACATCCTGATCATCTCGGCAAACTGGAATGGCAGCGTCAGATCATCTTCGCCGGGGTTCTGGTGCAGGAAATTCGACAGCATCTGTGCGCTGCAGCAGGCGCCGAAAATGGCTACGCGGGGATCATCCGCCCCCACAACTATCTCGAACTTGCGCCCCGGCCCGGCAGCTGTCCCCTCTGCAAGCTGCTCCTCTTCACGATCGATGTCGCCGCAAAGCAATTCCTGGAGCATTTCCGGCAGACTTGAGAGATGTTTCGCGTAATCCATGCTGTATATCTTTCCCCTCTGGTGGGCCCGTGCTAATGACCCGGGTGCTGCAGTTACCGCCGCGTCGGATCTGCTCTCGCAAGAGGGATCGCGCCGCGACCATTTGTTAGCATGAATATCGGCGCATTTCGAATACCCCTTTAGTTGAGTATTGGTACACTGTTTCGCTTCGATTGGATCGTGAAATCTTTCACAAGCACCACTATAAAATCCTTTGACCAAATCCTCCAATTTACGTATTATTTCCAGATTGAGACTGCTATTACTGGCCGAAAGGAGAACGCTATGGCCGATACACTCGCATACAAAATTCTGAAAGCACACTTAGTTGATGGTAAACTTGAGTTGGGTAACGAGATCGGGATTCGGATCGATCAGACCCTCACTCAGGACGCGACAGGCACGATGGCCTACCTGCAATTTGAAGCATTGGGCCTCGATAAAGTGAAAACCGATATCTCCGTTTCCTACGTTGATCACAATATGCTGCAGGCGGGATTCGAAAACGCCGACGACCACCGCTACCTGCGTACCGTTGCCGCCAACTACGGAATCCACTTCTCCAAGCCCGGCAATGGCATCTGCCACCAGGTTCACCTCGAACGCTTCGGCGTACCGGGCAAAACCCTGCTCGGTTCCGATTCCCATACCCCCACCAATGGCGGTATCGGTATGATCGCGATCGGCGCCGGTGGTCTTGATGTTGCCGTCGCGATGGGTGGTGGCCCCTTCTATCTGCCCTGTCCACGAATCGTCGGTGTGCATCTCAAGGGCAAGCTGCAGGAATGGGTCTCGGGCAAGGATGTCATCCTCGAAGTTCTCCGCCAGCTCACCGTCAAGGGCGGCGTCGGCAATATCATCGAGTACTTCGGTGAGGGTGTCGCGTCTCTGGAGGTGACCCAGCGCGCCACTATTACCAACATGGGCGCCGAGCTTGGCGCGACCACCTCGATCTTCCCCTCAGACGAAAACACCCGCAAATATCTGAAGATGCAGGGACGCGAATCAGCCTACACTCCGATGGCGGCTGATGAAGGCTGCACTTACGACAAGGTGATCGAAATCGATCTCGACAAGCTCGAACCGTTGATCGCCAAACCACACTCACCCGATAATGTCGTGCGCGTGCGCGACGTCGAGGGCACCGAAGTTATGCAGGTCTGTATCGGCTCCTGCACCAACTCGTCGATTCATGATCTGGAAGTCACCGCAGCCATGCTGCGCGGCAAGCAGGTTCATCCGTCCGTTGACCTCACCGTTTCACCCGGTTCCAAGCAGGTCTACACGATGGTCTCGAAATCGGGAGCGCTTTCTGATATCATCGCCGCCGGTGCGCGTATCCTCGAATCGGCTTGCGGCCCCTGCATCGGGATGGGCCAGGCGCCACCTTCGAATGGCGTCTCGGTACGCTCCTTCAACCGCAACTTCGTCGGTCGCTCCGGCACCAAGGATGCCCAGGTTTATCTGACCTCCCCCGAGGTTTGCGTGGCGACAGCCCTCACCGGCAAAATCACCGATCCGCGCGATCTCGGCAAACAACCCGATCTGCGTCTGCCGACCGAGTTCTATATCGATGACCGCGGTATCATCAATCCGCCCACCAACGGCGACAAGCCGGAGATAGCTCGCGGACCGAACATCAAGCCGCTGCCGAAGCGTGGCGCGATGAACGACAGACTCGCCGGCAAAGCACTGCTCAAGCTTGAGGACAACATCACAACCGACCATATCATGCCGGCCGGCGCCAAGGTGCTGCCGCTGCGTTCCAATATTCCGGCGATTTCGGAGTTCGTCTTCTTCTACGTCGATCAGGAATTTGCCAAGCGCGCTAAGGCTGAAGGTGCTTTCACCATCGTGGGTGGTGAAAACTACGGGCAGGGCTCATCGCGCGAGCACGCCGCACTGGCTCCGATGTATCTCGGCCTCCAGTTCGTGCTGGCAAAATCATTCGCACGCATACACAAAACGAACCTCGTCAACTTCGGTATCCTGCCGTTGACTTTCACCAACCCGGCTGACTACGATAAGCTGAAACAGAATGACATGCTGGAAATTACCAACGCCCCGCAGCAGATTTCGTCGGCTGATCACAAGGTCACCGTCAAGAATGTCACGCAGGGCTATGAATTCACGGCTCAGTTTGATCTCTCAGCACGACAGATTGAGATACTGAAGTCGGGCGGCTTGCTCAACTTCACCAAGGAAGGCGCCGGCGAACCGGTACCGGCCTAGGAGTCACCGTCGGCTTCGCTCGGCGTACTCTGCAGGGCAAGTTGTCGATGTCAGGTAATTACGATTCATGCGCGGAGTGCGTTCTTGTACTCCGCGCTTCTCTTTTTCTGTGGCGGAAACTTAGCAGGTAGACTTAGACCACACTTACATTGGGGGGAAGCATTCCGCGTCCTGCATAGACGCGACCCGGCCGAGAACACACCCTCCGTAGGGCCGAATATATTCGGCCACCGCAGCGAAGATGCGGACACTCGCCCAGCCCGCTCTAATCGGTTGACTGAAACAGGCCTCGAGCAGGCGTAGGCGAACGAGTCTTGTATAACCCGTACGCCACGGCACGCCTGCTGATTCCGAAAACCTGCTTGAATTAACTTCCGGTTATTCCGACTCAATCACCAATACTTCCAGTGAGTAGTCTGCCGGCACCAGAATATCCTCTACCTTCTCCGGTGTATCGAAGCGTATCCGCACCTCGGCGTTGTCGCTCACATACCGGGCCGGAATGAACCCTCTGGCCGCAAACAGGTGCGACATCGGCTGCAGCGCGTCAGTGCAAACATCTCCGCCGCGGGAGGTGAACTTGTCCCACTCATTGTCTACATTGTCGTAGATCCAGTGATCGGATCCACAACCATCAAAGGCAGTGTGATTCAGTCGCAGCTCATCAGGCAGATTACTGATGTGCACCACGCCCACCCCCTTGAAGACAATCTCATTTCCAGAGATAACCGGTTTGATTACGCCGACCAGCTCCGGTTCGCCGGGATTGACGTTTCGATCATCGCCGCATGAATAAACGAACATCAGGACGAGGACAAGAAGCAGTGCTATCCTTTTCATACAACACCTCTGCGAAAAGGTTAACGTCCGGGAAGTAAGACGAAATCGGTCTAAAAAAGTTCATTTTCATTGCGGCCCCTTCTGTCATTTTTCTGTCACAAGGATCGCAGCAACCAACGAGCTGCCGCGCCCCTTCTCGCATCGTGCCCCGAAAACCCTTTGACCGTAACGCCCAACTTGCGTATTCTCGTCAGTTGACAAATTGTAATCCGCTCGACTCCGTCTCAGTACAATTTGACTCAAGTCGAAGAGCGGCAACAGTAAGTAGGTATGCGATGTCTGAAATAAAACGTACTCCCTTCACAACCATCAATGAACAACTTGGGGCAAAGATGGTTGAATTTGCCGGTTACCGGATGCCGATTCAATATCACTCGATCCAGAAAGAACACCTCCGCGTCCGCCAGACAGTCGGCGCCTTCGATCTCTCCCACATGGGTGAGTTCTTCGTGCGCGGCGAGGGTGCGCTCGATTTCGTTCAGAAAATGACGACAAATGATGCCTCGAAGCTGACCGAATGGCAGGTGCAGTACTCCGCTATGTGCTACCCCGACGGCGGCGTGGTCGATGATCTCCTCGTCTATCGTATTGATGGCGGCTTCTTCCTGGTAGTCAATGCAGCCAACCTGGAGAAGGATTTCGATTGGCTGATGCAGCATAAGCCGGCCAATCTCGAGTTGACCAATCTCTCGGATCAATACGGTCTGCTCGCGATTCAGGGCCCGAATGCGGAGCAGGTTATGGCCAAACTGACCGACTACAATCTCAGCCTGCTGCCTTACTACCACGCGGCACGTACCAAGCTTTGCGGCAAGGATACTCTCTTCAGCCGTACCGGCTACACCGGCGAGGATGGATTCGAGATCTACTGCGATCCCTCGATCGCCGAGGAGCTGTGGCACAAGACAATAGCAGCGGGCAAGGAATTCGACATCGAGCCGATCGGCCTCGGCGCACGTGATAGCCTGCGCCTGGAGATGCGCTATATGCTTTACGGGAACGACATCGATCAAACCACCAACCCGATCGAAGCTGGATTGAGCTGGATCTGCAAGCCCGACAAAGGCGAATTCATTGGCCGCGAGGAAATCGTGAAGATGAAGGATGCCAAACCGCAGCGCAGGCTACAGGCACTGGTTCTGGAGGAGAAAGCGATCCCGCGCCACGGTTACAAACTCTTCGTAGGCGACGAAGAGGTGGGCCATGTTACTTCAGGCGCTTTCAGCCCGGTGTCGGAGAAAGGTATCGCCATGGGTTATGTCGCGCGCCAGTACGCCAAAACGGGCGAATCGGTTGATATCGATATCCGTGGCAAAAGAGTACCGGCGCTCCAGATCAAGGGACCATTCTACACACAGGGAACTCGCAAGTAATCTGTCAAGGGATTCATACACAGGTTCAGGATACAGGCTCAACTACAGACTCTCTATGCGAATTGATCTTCACTTCACTCCAGACACGATCAAGCAGGAACACCTCGAAAATCGTGTAGCGGTCGTCATCGATGTACTGCGCGCCTCAACGACAATTTGCACCGCTCTGAAAAATGGCTGCAAAGCAATCATTCCCTGCGATGACTTAGAGAAAGCGCGCAATATCCACGCCTCGATCGGACCGGAAGCGGCGCTCCTCTGCGGTGAACGGCTTGGCCAGAAACTGCCCGGATTTGACCTCGGGAACTCGCCGGATGAGTACGCACCCGACGTTGTAAAGGGTATGACTCTGATCTTCGCCTCCACCAACGGTTCGCGCACGCTGGTGAAAACTGCCCGGGCAGCGCTGACACTGGTCTGCGGCTTCAGCAATCTCTCGGCGATGGCACAGTTTCTCGCAGACGAACAGCGCGATATTCTCATCGCCTGTTCCGGCAAACTTGGCGTTTTCGCCCTCGAGGACACCCTCTGCGGCGGTGCGCTGATCGAGCGATTAGTCAAATCCGAGGGTAGCCGCGTTACTATTCACGACAGCAATGATGCAGCGCGGGCGGCACTGCAATTGTATAACGCAGAGAGCAGGCCGTTACTCGATGCCATCTCGGAGGCTGACCATGCGCGCTACTTAAGCAGCCTTGGATTCGCCGCCGATCTCAAAACAGCCGCGTCGATCGATGCGATTCCCATCATCCCGCAGCTGGTCGAAGGCAGAATCGTAACGATGAACGCCGTTGCTTCGAGTTGAAGTAAACGTCACGTAAACCACAAGATAGGACAAGCTGTTGAGTCAAATAGCCAACGCCAGGATCGAAACAACAACCGCGACATTGTCAATCCTCCTCCTCTTGCTGTTCGTCAGCCCATTGCTGGCTCAGTCGCAGCAAGCGCTTTTCTTTACCTGCGACTTCATGGAGAAAGTTGAGGGCCGTTCCTGGGAAGTTGTCGATTCGCGCAGCTACGTAGCGCCGACGCGTGACCCCTTCTACTTCAGCATGGGGAACTTCACCTGCAACTTGAATACCACGGTCGTCACCGATTCGATCATCAGTCTCCGCTCCACTCTCAATGCCTACGACAGAATCCCTCAGAACTACTTCGACGAACGAGTGGTGATCAAGGAGGCATCGGTATTCTTTGACTCCGTACTGGTGCGGGGCAAGTCGACTTACAGGGTCAGGATTACCTTCGATTCTCTCGGCACGTCAAAATCTGACTGTAGCTATACTTTCGGTGGCGACGGATATGAGAGCGATCCCTCCGGCGACTTCGACTTCTACTTCGTCAAACGCACACTCGGCGATTACCGCTGGAACCCGATCAGGGATGCGGTCGAGTATGACTACGATCAACTGGTCAGCGTCTTCCATATCAACGAACGCGACAAGAGCTTCTACTATATCTGTCCCTGCGTACCGTCTGATATCGGTTGGGACAAACGCTGGAAGAATGGCTACGATTTCGCGCGCAAGAATATCTTCGCCGAATTCTCGCACGGTGTCAACGAGCTGCACCCCCAGGTCGTCTATATGGTAAAGTTCATGCGGATCTGGGGTTACGCACCGTCGCTGTTGCTGGAGGGCGTCGCCAGCACCCTCGAGTATGCCGATTACTTCGCCAAACAGGCCTATGCAGATGGCACCCTGCCTGATCTTGCCTCCCTCGGACGCAGCGCAGATTTCCGGGCGCTCGACCGCCGGCTCTCTACAGGCGCCGCCGGCTCGTTTGCCTATTACCTGATCAGGAAGAGCGGGGATGCCCGCTTCAGAAATTGGTACCTCGCAGCCACTGATCTGACGCTGGCAGAGTCGTTTGCCGATGCCTACGGCAAACCAATGACCGAAGCGCTGAATGAGTGGCACCACTATCTCGATACATTAACGATCAATCCGAACTCTCTTGAGTACTTCGCCACGCGCGCCAACCAGTTCCTCAGTCTCAGCGAAACTCTCTATTTCACTGAAGCAAAATTGCGGGAGACCGGGGATTCAACCGATGTCGCCGATGAGCTGGCCAACCTCTACTTCACCTTTGGCGAATACAACAAGGCTGAGAAGTTCGTCCGAAAGATGGTAGAGTCCGCTCGTGGAAAGGCCAAGAACGAGAGACTGTTCCTGGCTAATATGCTGCTGGCCCAGGGGGAGATTCCACAGGCCGAGGATCTTTATTATGAAGTAGCACGGGATGATAGCCTCGCCTATATGACCTATTTCAAACTTGGTCAAATTGAACTCGATCGGGGCAACCACAGCAACGCGCTGGAATTGTTTCAGCGCGCTCGCGCCCTCACTACAGCCGAGACGTTCTTCATCGATGCTGATATCTGGATCGGGGATGTCTTCGCGGCTCAGGGAGTGTCCGATTCGAGTCAGTTCTACTACCAGGAAGCCCTCGATCGTGCCAAAATCCTGGCGGTAAATCAGGGTGAGAATCCGCTCAATCACCTGGCGGTGGGTCGTGCCGCGCTGCGACTCGGCTCAACCGATCTGGCCAAATCGCATCTTCAAAGCGCGCTCTTCCTGGAGGAACGGATGTTCTACCTCGGACAGACATTCCTCGCGCTCGGTATGGCGTATGATGCCGCCGGAGAGCACGACCAGGCCATCAACGAGTACCGGCAGGTGCTGGAATTTCCAACAGCCTACCTTGACCGCAAGCTTGCGGAACGCTACATTCAGTCACCATACCGGAATTGACCGCCGCTTCGGGCGATTCGACCAATTCCGGTGATTAGTTACGAACATCCGTGGGTGAGCGAGAGTATTACTTAAAGTATGAATTTTATAAATCCTTTCTTGCTGCTCTTCGCGGCAGCGGCGTCGATCCCGCTACTACTGCACCTGTTTAACAAGCAGCGCGTCAAGATCATTGAATTCTCGACCGTTAAGTACCTGCAGGCGCTGCAAAAGACCCGGATGCGCAAGCTCAAGATCCGTCAGATCCTGCTGCTGATCCTGCGTACCCTGGCACTCCTGATGATCGCGTTGGCTTTTGCCCGGCCCACCATCGAGGGCGGCTATCTGCCCGCGCTCGGCGGCAAGACTACGACTACGGCCATCCTGCTCCTCGATGTCTCGGGGTCGATGCAAACCGAAACCAACGCCGGTACCTACTTCGAGCGCGCTAAAGACAAACTTGATTCGATCCTCGACGACTTCACGGAGAAAGAGCGGACCACGCTGATAACTTTTTCCAATCGCATCATCTACGACTCCGGCGAACCGTCGGTAGAATTCGAGCGACTGCGGGATGCTATTCAGGAGATTGAGCCCGGTTATGCCGAGGCCAACCCCAAATCCGCGTTCACGCGTGCGTTCGAGCTGCTCACCCAGACTACCGACCCAAACCTGGAAATTTATGTCGTGAGTGACTTTCAGGGTGAAGCCTGGCGTAACTTCGAGTTCAACCTCTTCGAGTCCGCGAACCTTGAGCCGAGTATATTTCTCGCCAACGTTTCTCTCGACGAGATCGATAACGTAGCCCTTACCGAGATTCATTTCCCGAACCAGATCATCACAACCGGCAGACCGTTCCAGTTGCAGGCGGACGTACGCAACTTCAAGCCACAACTCTCGGCGGAATTGCTCGTTGCCCTCACGATCGGCGAAAACCGTGTTGCACAAACCGATCTCTCTATACCGCCCGATGGTGAAGGAACAGTCACCTTCACACATACTCCCAAACAATCCGGGTTCCTCTCCGGCGAGATCGCGATCGACGACGATGATCTTCCACCCGATAACCGCGCCTATTTTGGTATGCGCGTGCCCTCAGGTAACAAGATCGCCCTGATTTCGGAGAATGATCAGGAGGCCTACTATATCCGCAACGCCCTTGTCCCCGAGCAGGGCAAAGGTGGTGTGCGTCAGATGGATCTCATCGGTGCGATTCAAGCCGGTAACGCCAACCTGTTCGACTATGATGTCGTCATCGTGGATGTCAGCGGCCGACTTCCGCAACCACTCGTCTCATCCCTGCGCAACTATCTCAATACCGGTGGCGCGGCACTCTTCATGATGCGTCCCAGCCTCGATTTTGCCGATTTCAGCAGCGAAATCGCCAACCCCATCTTCGGTGTCCAAACCGTGGAAGCTCCACCGCTGCCGAAGCCGGGCGAGGGGAAGTACCTGCTGAATCGCTTCGAACTGGATCACCCGCTTTTCTCCCCCTACAAGCAGGTTCGGGAGGATAAACGTCCGCAGGCCGAGTTCCTTGGCCACTACAAAGTTATCGAATCCCCAAAAGCAACCGTGCTCGCTCGCTATTCCGACAACACACCCGCCGTATTGGAGGGTAACATCGGCCGCGGCAAGGCTCTGCTGTTTACGTTCAGCCCGAACGAAGACTACACCGATATCGTCTTTCGGCCGCTGCTCGTGATTCTACTGAATCGCTCGGTCGAATACCTCGTGTCTGAACCACTCAGCCAGCGTGAACAGATCCTCGCCGGCTCGGAGGTCTCACGCGAGCTGGGGCCACAGAGTGCTCGCAGCTTCGTAATGGTCACGCCCCTCGGCGACAGCGTTCAAGTATCACCCAGCGCGCGTGCAGGTGCGGTGGTCTTCAATCTTGGTGTCCTCGACCAGCCCGGTATCTATCAGATATTCGGCGATCGTAACCTGGTCGACCTCTTCGCGGTGAATTTCCCTCCTGAAGAATCGGAGGAACTCTATACCGACTCGGATGCCGTCGGCGGCAAAATTGCCGGCGCGCGTATCGTTATCCTCGACTACGATGCCAACGCCGCTGAGCTGATCGAATCGGCACGCTTCGGCACCGAACTCTGGAAACTCTTTCTCCTGCTCGGATTCATTCTTCTTCTGATTGAGATGGCGGTCGCATACAGCGCGCGCAGGCCGGAGGTGAGTCCTGGTTGATCTATCTCCAGCTTAATGACATCAACAAGGCGTTCGCCAACGATTCCGCACTCCTGCGTGGCGTCAATCTTCAGGTCGTCAAAGGTGATAAGTACGGTTTAGTGGGTCCCAACGGCGCGGGCAAAACCACCATCCTCAAAATCGTTCTCGGCGAAGTTCTTGCCGATTACGGCAGCGTGACCCTCAATCCCAGCCTGAAGCTCGGTTATGTGTCGCAGGAAGACCAGCTCAAGTCTGATTATCCACTCTTTCTGGCCATGCTCGAATCTCATACCGAGCTGCTCGAACTGAAAAGCGAGATGGAGTCGCTCGAGCCGCAACTCGCCGGTGGGGATGAAAAAATCCTCGAGCGCTACGGCAATCTGCAGAATCGCTGGGAATTGAAAGGCGGCTACACCCTTGATAGCGATATCAAGAATGTCCTGGTCGGACTCGGTTTCGCCGAGTCAGACTTCCATCGCCCGATCAGCAGCTTTTCTGGAGGAGAGCGAAATCGCGCCGAGCTAGCCAAGGTCCTGCTTCATTCGCCAGACCTGCTCCTGCTGGATGAGCCAACCAACCACCTCGATATCGAGTCCACCGTCTGGCTCGAGGAGTACCTGCTGCGCTTCAGCGGTGCTCTGATCGTCGTATCGCACGACCGCGTCTTTCTCGATCACGTGGTGAATAAGATCGTCGAGCTGGATCACGGTACCCTGGAGCTTTACCACGGCAATTTCACCGCTTACTGCGAAGAGCGCGCCGAACGTCGGCGCCTGCAACTCAAGAAATACCTGGAGCAACAGGAGGAAATCGCCCGCATCCAGGACTTTATCGCCAGAAACATCGCCGGGCAGAAAACCAAACAGGCTCAGTCACGCCGGTTGGCGCTTTCGAAGCTTGAGCGACTCGACGCACCAACCTCTGATGCAAAGAAAGCTCGCTTCAAGATGCAATCCTCGCGGCGCTCGTTTCAGTCTATCCTCGAAGTGGAAGAACTCAGCTTCGCCTACGACGAGCGCGTCCTCTTCTCCGATGTCGATTTCAAACTCGAGCGCGGCCAGAAAGTTGCCCTGATCGGTCGCAACGGAACCGGAAAAACCACTCTGATCAAGGCGATCGTCGGTCAGCTGGACGGCTATGAGGGTAACATCGAAATCGGCCGCAACGTCGACCTGGAATATTTCGATCAGGATTTGGCGATGCTCAATCCTGAAGACCGCGTGATCGACACCGTGTGGGACATCCAGCCTCAATGGGATGCCTTCACGCTTCGCTCACATCTGGCGCGCTTTCTCTTCTTTGGCGATGATGTCTTCAAACAGGTCAAGTTACTCTCCGGCGGTGAGAAAAAGAAACTCGCCCTGGCATGGCTGCTGGCGCTGCCCTCGAATTTCATCATCCTCGACGAGCCGACGAATCATCTTGATCTCGGCTCACGCGAAGTGCTGGAAGAAGCCCTTAATGAGTATGACGGGACCCTGCTGGTGGTCAGCCATGACCGCTACTTCCTCGAAGCGGTCGCCACGCGAATACTGGCCCTGGAGGATGGCCGCATCATCGATTTTCGCGGGCGTTACTCGGAGTACGTCGAATACCGTAAGAACTTCGAATCCCCGACCCTCGATAATTCTAAGCAACAGCGTAAGCTCGACTACAAAGAGGAGCGACGTCTCAAGAACCTCGCGACCTCCAGAAAACGGCGCATCAAGGAGCTGGAGGAAAGGGTAGCTGCTCTGGAAGAGGATATCGAGCAGATCAAAGCAGCACAGAATGACGACTCCAACGCCGACAACTGGGAGAAACTCTCCGAATTGGGCGAAGCACAAAAACAGAAGCAGGAAGAGCTCGATGAGGTGATGTGGGAATACTACGAACTGCTCGATGACGGCGAGGCAATAGCGTAGGACGCCTATGAAACTTCTGGTCGTCAATGGCTCCCCCCGCGTCGGTAGCTCAACCGAGATCCTCGCGGAAGAATTCATTCGTGGGTTCGTCTCGGCAGCGCCCGCGACTGAAGTCGTCTCGGTCAGGTTGAATGACCTTGAAATCATCCCCTGCCAGGCCTGCGCCGTCGATCCCCGCCCGCTCCTCTGCATCTATAAGGATGAACTGTATCCCTTTCTCGACCATCTCAAAGCTGCCGACTTTCTCCTGATCGCCACACCGATCTATTTTGATACAGTCTCTTCGCAGACCAAACTCTTCATCGATCGCTGCAATTGCTTTCGTCCACCAAAGTTCGAAAATGGCAGGTGCGTCTTCGATAATGAAGGGATCCTCAACTCCAGAGGTGCCTACATCCTCGTCGGTGGAGCACGCGAGAAGTATGATGCCGCCCGCCGCGTGATTCATGGCTTCTTTATCTGGACAGGAATCGAAAACGCCGGCAGCATCACCTACGCCCATGATGAAGAACCATTGGGGGCGGTAGCCGGTGATTCTGACAAGCTAAGGGAGTGTTTCGATTTCGGAGCTGAGTGCGCACGGAAATCCAGTGCGTCTGCTTAGCCGGATAGTCGTCGGGGAGGGGACACCCCGCCGCAGCATGCGCCGACTTTACCGCTGAATTCCCGAACAGCAAGTGGACTGAGACCTCGTAGCGCCGGAGATCGCGCTTGAGATCGCCCGGACAGACCAGCCATAGTAGAGATTCAGGCAGCCAGGCTCATCGAAGGCAGTCCGGAACTCCCTGCTGCCGGTGCTGATGGAACCCTGATCCGCTCCGATTTTGCACGCTGAGAGCAACTGCCGCTCTCGATAGCAACAACGCCGGAATCAGCCTAAAATAGCCCGATTCAGCCCATTTTCCCCAAAAAATCGACTTGAAATTTCGCACACGAAGTATAAGTTACGTAGTTATTTTTATTGTGCGGACCGCAAATGCGCTCCGGCAAATCTGCGTCGACCCGGCTGCAACGACAGCTTCGCCGCCGCAGAACAGATAGTCCCGAATTCGATATGTCTGAGGTGCCCGGAAAGGTAGGATAAATTGGACATTAAGGAAATACTGCAAGCGGTAGAGGAGTTCGACGAAGTCGGATCTTATATCAAAGACCGCGACAAGCCTCTCAAAGATTACTCCGGAATGACCGCAAATCAGCTGGAACAGATTTTCGATACGATGATCAAATCGCGGCGAATCCTGATCGAGGAAAAACTCCTCACCCGCCGCGGTGAGTGTTATTTCTTCATCGGCTCCTCCGGCAAGGAACTGGTCGATTCGATTTGCGGGCATCTGCTGCGCCAAAACGATCCTTTCTTCGGCTACTACCGCAACATGACCTTCGATCTTACCCGGGGCATCGACATTCGTCAAAAAATGCTCGAAGCGATCGGCGATCCGCGATCGACTTCGACCGGGGGCATGATCCAGCATCATCACGCCGCTCATGCCAAAGAATCGATTATGCCGCAGGCTTCCCCAACCGGCTCGCACGCGCTGGAAGCCGCCGGACTCGGCGAGGCATTGATCAACCCCACGAAAATCTCGCAGCAGTCGCGCTACCCCGGTGGCCGCTGGCCCAATGATGCGATCGTCTATACCGCCATTGGCGAGGGCTCAACCTCGGAAGCTGAGTTCGCTCGCGCGGTGTTCTACTCGGTATTCGATAAAACTCGTAACATCTTTGCCATCTATAACTGCGGTTGGGCAATCTCCGTCTCTGTCGAAGAGCAATTCCCGGAAGGTGATCCTACCTCACCGTTCGAGGGTTACAAACGCTTCGGCCTCAAGATCCTCCATTTCGATGGTACGGAAATTAAAGAGACCATCAAGAACCTTAAAGAGGCAATCGACTATGCGCGCTCGGGCAAAGGTCCGGTCCTGCTTGAGGTGAAGGTTGTTCGCGAAGAGAGCCATTCCGGTTCCGACGATCAGTCTTTCTACATGGCACTGGCCGAACAGAAATGGCACTACACCAATGATCCGATTCTCAAGGCTGCCAAAACCTTGATCCATGACGGTATCCTCACCGCCGATCAGGTGAAGCAGATGTATGAAAAGTATGATGAAGAGGTCTCCCGGATCTCTGCCGAAGTGGTGGCCGATCGCCAGCTAAAAGACCGCGACTATATCATGGATTTGGTCACCAGCTACAACTTCGATGACGCGGTTGAACGCTGGAATGCAATCGTCAATGGGTACGAAGGTGATCGTGCCAAGGACTACAAGAAGTATCATGAAATGGGGGCTCGCCCCTCGGCTGACCTCCCCGAGAATCTTGGGCCGATGACGATGCGTCGCGCCCTCAATTATGCGCTCTTCGATCTCTTCCTGCTGACCCCCGATGCCGTTCTCTTCGGCGAGGATGTCGCCGACTTCTCCGGCAAGATGAAGCTCGATAAGGAAGAGCAGAAGATTCTCAAGGGTAAGGGCGGCGTATTCCTGGTGACGCAGGGCTTGCAGCGTGCCTTCGGCGACAAACGTGTCTTCAACACGCCGCTTGACGAGGCAGGTATTCTCGGTCGTGCCAGCGGACACGCCTACCAGGGCCGTATTGCAATGCCGGAAATCCAGTTCATCGACTATATGTCTCCCGCCTACCAACAGCTCAAGGATCGAATCGCAACCCTGCATCAGCGTTCCAAGAAACAGGAATTCGCTGATATGGTGATCCGCTGCACCTACGGTGGCTATAAGCATGGTGCCGGCTCATTCTGGCATTCCGAGGCCAACCTCGGCACATTTATGAATTTCCCGGGACTGCATATCGTCTGTCCCTCAAACTCGGAAGACGCCGTTGGCCTGCTGCGTACGGCGATCGCCTGCCCAGACCCGGTACTCTTCTGCGAGCCGGTCGCGCTCTATAATCGCCGCGATTGGGACGGCGTTTCTATCGAGAAGCCGTATCCCCCGCTTGAGTACATGATTCCATTCGGGCAGGCCAAGGTCTACAATAAAGAGAATACCGACCTCGCCATTATCTCGTATGGCATCACGCTGCCGATGTGCCTCCGTGCCGCAGAGCTGCTGGAGGAGAAGGGGATTAAGGCACGCGTGATCGATCTTCGCACGCTCAAGCCGCTTGACGAGGAAACCATTATCCAGTCCGCTATCGATTGCAGCCGGGTGCTGATCGTGTCCGAGGATCGTTTCCCCGGCGGTGCGGGACCGACTATCTCAGCGGTCATCACCGGCTCCGACGCGATGGGTTACATCGACGCACCGATCGGTATGATCACTCCGCCCGATTGCCGCATTGCCTACGGCCCTGACGGTGACCGTGCACTGCTTCCCCAACTGGAACAGATCGTGGAGAAAGCCGAACAGGTGGTGAACTGGTAGCGAGCGAGAGAGAATAACTTGCTTCTATGGGCGCAGCATGCTGCGCCCTTTTTTTTCGGGCAAATGGCCTGCCACAAACACCGCGGTTGACCTCCCAATCAAAAACCCGCATCATCAATTGTAACGTTTCTCCTCCCCGCGAGTCTTTAGGTTGAACGATGAATGATCCTGAATCAAGCGACACTGGTCAGCTCAACTCGAGCGAGCGGCAGCGGCTCCAGCATCTCTACACTCTTCATCGCGACCACATCTACAGCGACTGCTGTTATGCTTCAGGTGATGCCGATGCCAGTGCCGAGATCGTGAACGAGACTTTTCTGCGTCTGATGAAACAGCCACGAGAGCCTGATAACGTGCGCAACTGGCTCTTTATCACGGCGAGAAACCTGCTCTTCACGAGACTCAGGCGGTCGAAGCACGAAAGGACCGTCACGGCTCGAGAGCCGATATTCAACCGAACTGAATTGTCGGCTGAACAACGACTGTTCCTGCAGCAAATGCTGGAAATCCTCTCGGTCGAGGAGCGGGAACTCCTGCTCCTGCGAGAGTACGTCGGCTTGTCGATGTCGGAGCTGGCGGAGTCATCGGGGATCACGATTGAAGCGATTCGAGTCAGGCTTTTCAGAATCAGGAAGAAACTTAGATCGAGGATTGAGGATGCGATATGAAGCAGCGTGAATACTTCGAGCAGCTCGTCGCCGCTGAACTGGACGGCGAACTCTCTCCCGAACAGCGGGCGGAACTGGACAGACAACTAACAGTCGATCCCGAACTGCGCGCGTTCCGGGCCGATCTGGTCAAACAACAACTGATGTTACAATCACTTCCCCACCTGCCAGCCATGGAGCAGCCCGGATTGGCACGACAGTCGCTGAAGAGCGAGCCTGCAATGGTTCGCCTCTGGAGGTCGCGCGTCACTCTTTCTGCGCCGCTCGCCTCGGCAGCAGCCATTCTCTTGTTCGTCGCAGGGTTGTTGGTGGCCGGGCTCTCGTCTCAGCCCGAGCGATCGCCGCAGCAAATTGTCCATAAGTCGAATATCGTACTCTATGAATCTGAGCAACTGGCACCGGCCACAAGTCGACCCATCACCACTGATGAGTTTGAACTGAATTAGGGGAGGAATGCACTATGCTACGCCAACTTTTCTGCTCGCTGGTCATAGCCATCATCGGCACCACGCTCTGGCTCACAACAGATTGCCAGGCACGACAACTTCACATGATGATCCGACTGCTCAAGGGCAGCCCGCTGGAATACGAACATGCCGGCGCTGCGTCCGGGTGTGTAATCCGGCCGGGACACTCCTGTAATGGAATTTTCTGGATCGGAGAGACAGAGTCCGGCGTCTCTGGCGGGAGCATGACTTCGATGATCAGCGAGCCGTCAGCGGAGTTTCTCTACGAATTGAGTGTCAAGCAGCTGGAAAGGGACTATCTCCTCTCAGCCTCGATCTTCAACCTTCATGTCGACTCCGAGGGGAAAATCAGCGGCGGCCGGCAGTTCTACTCCGAGTCCCCCATTTCCCTCGACAGCCAACTGACGGTTGACATTGGAGAAGACCTGGATGGGATCAGATACCTGCTCGGAATCACGCTCTCTGATCGACCGATTCCGATGTCGGAAGAGAACGAATGGGATGGCTCGAATGTCACCCTCCTCAGCCGCCAGCTTGTCGATGGCAAGAGTTGGAGCGTCGCAAAAAACTCGACGAATGCAATCCACCAGACCACCAGTTTTACGGCGACTTTCTCCTCAAATCCATCGGCAGAGGGCTACATGGAAATGAAGTACAGGTTTCTGCTTTCCTTTGAAGATCTGCCGGAGAGAATCGACGGCCCGGTTCGGACGACCTTAAATATTGTACGCCAGTACGCGGTTTCAAGCAGGGGCGCAAGCTCGAGTCAACAGGGTGCCTACAGCTCAACCTACAGTAAACAGATCGAACTGCGGCCCGGTAAACTTACCGAGTTGGTGATTCCGCCTGATACGCCGTCAGTAGCGGGCTTCGATATATTGGATACACTGAGGATTCTGCCTGCGAATACACCGGAGTAACTGAGAGCAGGTCATGGAGTAAGATCATCCGTGAATGCCCCCAGCCGTTCCTCCGCGACCGTGTATCCCTCGCACTTCCTATCAAGCGCCTCGAACGCATCTCGGTTCTGGGAAACAAACGTATTAAAATCCTCCAGCGAATCCCACCGGTCTATCGTGATGTAACAATCCTCCTGCTCCCGATCCTTGAGCAGTTCGGTGCCCCGGTAGCCCTCCGCACCCTTGAACAACTGCACCCACGCACCCTCAGGTCCGTATGCAGCCAGGTATTCTTCCAGCCTCTCCGGCCGGACAATATAACGCCAGATGTAGATGTACTCCCCATTTGCGCCCTCTGAGCCCGTCATCCCTCAGATACCCAGCAGCAAGACCTCAGTCTCGATGAAGGTGCGATTCTCGAACAATGTCGCAGTGCCCAGTTCTTCAGAGGTATACAGATTCAAATTCTCCAGGCGTATCGACCACCAGAGACTGCGATAAAATCGTGTCGTGGTCCCGAGCCTGAGCGAGGCAAAAATCGAGCGATCATCGAGCGGGACACTACCCTCAATCGCATCAATCGACGGTCGATCGCTATCTATCTTCGGGTCAAGGTACCTGATTCTAAATCCGGCAAGTCCATGCAAGATGCGGGTCAGCTTGCCCGATATATCGGTAACCCACTCAACCGAGAACAGGTCATCCGCGTTTACCAGTGAGAAATCGATCGGTACCCAGTCAGATTCCTGTGGTGTCAAGCTATTCGGGTAGCTGCTGAATTGTAGCGACGAGTAAATCACCGCCTGCGGGCCGATCACCTTGCTGCCATCGATATAGAACTCCCAGTTGGGAACCATCGTTGCGAGATCCTGCCCCCTGAATGATGGCACCACCGCATTGACTTTGTCGTAGTTTCCACCGCCGAAATACTGGTAGTCGAACAGGTTAATATAGTAAGCCGCACCGCTTCGAATATAACTGCCGGAGGGGAACGTCTTCTTGACCGAAACCCGAGGCGCCGCGCTGTAGATGTGTTCCTTCACCTCAGCCGTGTCGAGCAGCCCATCACCGACAATCTCGTCCAGCGCCCTGAATTTCGAATAACGATACTGGTACTTCGCACCAACGATATAGTCAATATCATTCCCGGAGCGATACATGATGTCGGTCTCTCCGATGTAATTCTGGCCGACATTCACCGGCAAATCCACCTGGGCGTCAAATGGTGATGCCCCTACCGGCTGTAGCGCAAAATCGTACGAATACGGGTAGTTGGTAAACTGTCCCGAAGCCGCAAAAGTCAGGTTTGGCTTGAATCGCCAGGCATACGCGGTTTTGACATCGAGCCTGTTCGGAATCGATTCGAGGAAGTTGTCCTTCGTCGTCTGGTTCTTGTCGCTGCCATACGTGGCAAAAAGAGCGCCGAAAGTATTACTGCCGAGGTGGGAGTAGATGTTCAGCGAAAAGTCGGTCATCTTGTAATCGATATCGTTGTAAATCGAGTAGCCCCAGCGTTCAGCTTTGTTGCCCGAGAGCGTGTTCAATGAATTCTCGTTCTTTCCGAAACCGAACGACGCAGCAACGTAAAGCTTGTCCAGGTCAGAGAGATACGCGGGGCTCCGCTGATTGATCTCAAACTGCCATGAGTTTGTCATCCCGACAACCGTCGGCAGCGTCGAGAGGTTAACCTGCGGCCACGGCTTTTCTTTGCGCTGTCGGCGTTGTGCCTCAGCGCTCAACGGTAGTATCAGTGTGATAAGCTGCGCGAGAATGACGGTTATCAACACATTCGTTATCAGATTTTTCTTCTTCATAGGCGATATTC
>JBECKX010000069.1:0-4809 GCA_040235515.1 Candidatus Zixiibacteriota bacterium | reverse complement strand
AACCAGTCTTCTCTTACTGTCATGCCCCAAGAGGGCATGACCTACCTGGCTACAGGGGGCCGACCAAGTGTTTCAGCTTTGGGCGCAGCATGCTGCGCCCCTACGGATGCATGTCAAGCTCCGAGTGAATTTGACCTGGAAAACCAAGTAAGTCACGCCTTCTCGAGGCGTGACAGAGTTGTACATTAAACCAGTCTTCTCTTACTGTCATGCCCCAAGAGGGCATGACCTACCTGGCTACAGGGGGCCGACCAAGTGTTTCAGCTTTGGGCGCAGCATGCTGCGCCCCTACGGATGCGTGTCAAGCTCCGAGTGAATTTGACCTACCTGGCTATTCGTAAGATCCCACCGCAGAGCGGTGGGGCACCCTACTCAACTATTCATCCCAATCGACATTGAGGTGTTCGCCGAGTGACTCGAAGACCTCCTCGATTTTGGCTTCCATCTTGATTCGTTCCTGCTTGAGATTGGCCGCAGTGACATTGGCATTGCGGAGCTGAACATGGAAGCGCAGGCTCTGCGACGTGCCTGACGGTCTGATGATGCAGTGGTTGAAGTCATCACCGAAGAATAGGCGGATGCCCTCATCGGGGAAGCGGAAGGTCGTGGGATCGTCAGCATTGAAGCCCTCGGTGTAGCCATGCTGGACATCATACTTGCCGGTCTTGTAAACTTCATACTTTGTGACATCCAACCCGGCGATCGTGACCTTGTCGCCCTTCTTCACTTTCTCAAGAAGCTCTTCGGCTTTGTGAATCACTTTCATTTTTTGAGAGCGGCCCTCGATGCCCTCATACTGGCCATATACCGGCGAGGCGCGGTAGCCGGTGCGGATCAGTCCGATGTCGGGATCGAGGTAGAGTTTCTCATCCACCAGCTCAAGTACCGGCTTGCCGACTTTAGCGGCATAGGCGAGAACTTCGAGGAAGAGGATCGCGGCGAAGACACCATCCTTATCGCGGACGTGGCCCTCCCTGCCCATCGACATGGAATTCTCCGGTTTGCCACCGAGGATCGAGAAGCCATTGGACTGTTCGAGCGCGGCGAAGTTAAATGTGGCTTTGTCGGAGAGATTCTTAGTGGCGTAGATCGTCCAATAGATTTCAGGTGATACTTCTTCACCATTCCACATCCGCTCCACGGCAGCGGCAAGCTGTGCGAAACCGACCCAGGTTTTGACCCAGGCGATACCATACTTTTCGGCCAATAGCGGCATGACATCGGTAGTTGTGTGTGACTGCACGATGTTGTACCGGCCGAAATCTTTGCCCTGCTCCTTCATCTTCTCCATGCGATACCAGAGGAGGATAGACCAGGCGGTGTCGGCATCGAGGAGCACATGGTTCTTGCCATCATAGATGTCGCGATGACTTTCCGGTACGGGAACGACTACGCCGACGCGGTCGGCATCGGGATCGGTACCGATCAACGCCTGCAAATCAGCGAAAGCCTGCTCGCCATACTCCTTGATATACTCAGCCACCGCTGTCCTGGCGGCCATCTTGTCGCCGGGATCGGGTTGTTGGTAGACCTTCTTACCCTTGGGACTCTTGAGATCATCAAAGGCGGGAAACATACCGTTGACCGGCTGCATCGAGGAGATGACGTCGAGCTTTTCGATCTTGAGTGATTTGATCAGACGCGGGACGGCATCACGGCCCGCACCGTTATAAGCGCAATAGCCGAGGTGGAGTTTGTCTGCCTGCGATTCGAGCATCGGTTCATCGAGCAGGAATGAACGGATCTGCTCGAAATGCTTCTGGTGCATATTGAAGGGCTTGCCGGTGAATCCGAAGTAGTTGGTATCGTCGCGGCGGTCAGCGCCACCCAGGAATTCGAGTTTGTCTTTCCCTGCCTTGCCCAGGTCGGCCTGCTTGATTTCGTTGAAGCCGGTTTTGGCGATGAACTCCGTCAGCAACTGGCGGCGCTCCTGCACCGAGAATTGCGAGCCATTGCCGCAGGAGAGTTTGTAACCGTTGTAGCGGCGGTCGTTGTGGCTGGCGGACAGGAGAATTCCCATATCGGCCTTGAGGGTCGGAATCGCAAAGGTGACTTCAGGGTAAGGAACGACACTATCGAAGAGGTAGACTTTGAAGCCATACTCGATGAAGAGTTCGGCGATGATCCTGGCGAAGTCGGCACCACGGATGCGGCTGTCGTACCCGATCACCAGTTCATTGAAGCCTTTGCTCTTACCGAATCTCGCCACGGCGGCGGATTTTTGCAACAGGACGACATCATTGATGGTGTTGGGACCACGGAGGAACGGGGCATGGATGCCATCATCGCGCAGCATCTCGAGTTCTTCATCGGTGATTACGACGCGGCCACGAATGCCGCCGGTGCCGAATTCGACATCGGTGAAGAAGCATTCGTTGATGTCTGACCAGCGATTGTCGGCGATCGCCTTGAGGATTCCCGGTTTGCAGTTGGGTGATATGCGATCGATATCGGCGGAGTCCATCCATTTGCTGAGGTTGGCAAAGACGCCGACATCGGAGACTGCTTTGTTGTAAATGTTTTCATCGACGGCGCCGGAATCGAGTTGCGCTTTGAGGAAGCTATCGATCTCTTTTTTGACGTCGCCCTTAATCTCTTTCCACTCTGCTATCGCCTGCATGCTAGGTACTGTCCTTCTATTTGATGTTTTGATTTCTCTTTATGCCTTGCCCGCCAGACAAGGACGGCTGGCGTGCACGATTACCAACCCTCACCCCCAGCCCCTCTCCCTTGAAAGGGAGAGGGGAGTATGGGCGGGGCAGCTTTTCTCATTCATGTGTGCGAATGAATTCGCATCTGCGAGTTTTCTGTCAACCAACGCTCGTTATCGTAGGGCCGAATTTATTCGGCCAAGATCATCCGATTTCGATTGCCGAAAGCCCTTACTCCCTGCCTTGCGGAGGTGGGGATCGCTTATTCTGCAGCTATCTCCAACAACCCTCACCCCCGGCCATGCGGAGGTGGGGATCACTTATTCTGCAGCTATCTCTAACAACCCTCACCCCCGGCCCCTCTCCCTTGAAAGGGAGAGGGGAGTATGGGCGGGGCAGCATTTTATAATCATGTGTGCGAAGAGATTCGCACCTACCAATTTTCTCGACCGGACCAGCCTCATGTCATGCCCCAAGAGGGCATGACCTACATAGTCAGACAAGAATGTCTGACCTCCGCCACGAAGTGTGGTGCCGCTAGGCTGGGATCACTCCATGCTTCTTGCCGACCTTGACGAAGGCGGCGACGAGGCGGCTGATCTGTTCTTTCGAGTGTGCCGCCGAAATCTGAACGCGGATGCGCGCTTGCCATTTCTGCACGACCGGGTAGTAGAAGCCTACCACATAGATCCCTTCGTCGTACAGATCGCGCGACATTTTTTGAGATAGTTCGGCATCATTATCAAATTTACGCAACAAAACCGGCACAATTGGATGAACGCCGGGGTTAATATCGAATCCATGCTTGGTCATTTCGTCGCGGAAGAACCGGGTATTGTCTGCCAGCACTTCACGCAACTTATCGCTTTCATCAAGCAGGTTGAACGCCTCGATTGAACCGGCGACTACTGCCGGAGCGACTGTATTCGAGAAGAGATATGGCCGCGAACGCTGGCGCAGCAAGTCGATGATTTCCTGCTTGCCGGTGGTAAATCCACCGGAGGCTCCACCCATAGCTTTACCGAGTGTGGAGGTAACGATTTCCACCTTACCGAGTACGTTATTGTACTCAAGGGAGCCGCGGCCCGTTTTGCCGAAGAATCCGGTGGCGTGGCATTCGTCCACCATAGTCATAGCGTCATATTTCTCAGCGAGGGCAACAATGTCTTTGAGATTGGCAACATCGCCATCCATCGAGAATACGCCATCGGTAGCGATGATGATCCGCTTGACGCCATCCGCGCGGGCCTGTTTCAGTTTGGCTTCGAGGTCGGTCATGTTGGCATGCTCGAAAATCAGGCGTTTGGCTTTACAGAGGCGGATACCGTCGATGATGCTGGCGTGATTGAGGGCGTCGGTGATGATGGCATCGTCGGGACCGAGTAGTGGTTCAAAGAGGCCACCGTTGGCATCGAAGCAAGCGGCGTAGAGGATGGTGTCATCCATCTGGTAGAAATCGGCGATCTTGCGCTCGAGTTCTTTGTGGATATCCTGGGTACCGCAGATAAAACGAACCGAGGAGAGGCCGAAGCCATGCGTGTCGAGGCCCTTCTTGGCGGCTTCGATGATGCGCGGGTGGTTGGCCAGACCGAGGTAGTTGTTGGCGCAGAAGTTGAGGACTTCCTTTCTGGGGGCATCCTCCGGGTAAGTCACAGTGATCTGCGAGGTTTGCGGTGAGCGGATGATGCGCTCATCTTTGTAGAGGCCGGCTTTGCGGATATCGGCGAGCTCGTCGCTGTATGTTTGTTTGGCGGTATTGTACATGGAAATAGACTCCTTGGTATAATCGAGTCGTTGTTGCCAGTTTTTGGCGCTCAAAGACGTGGCTATGGTAGGGTTTTTGATGGCGGAAGTAAAGGGGGATTGTGAGGGGGGGAGAGCAACACACCCCGGCTTGCGGTCGCTGATGCGAACCTCAGCCTGCCCCTCTCGAGAGGGGCGAGCGGATTTAATGTTGAACGCCGACGGAGATAGCAGATATCGCAGGAGGTCACACATTCTTGTCTGACATTGCACCGGAGGTGCAAGTACTTGCCTCGTGAGATTGGCGGCCGCCTCACCCTGTCATCGTAGGGCTGGATTCATCCGGCCATCTTCGGCGTAGTGCAATATCCGAACGAGGCGCCCCCCCCGCCCCCCCCCCCACCGCCGCGGGAAG
>JBECKX010000067.1:0-15981 GCA_040235515.1 Candidatus Zixiibacteriota bacterium | reverse complement strand
CTGCTCTTCTCGGCAGGGGCGAATGGCACCTGCCCTTTCCTATCGTTCAGGCAGCAGGTCGGGTTCCCTTGGAACCCGACTGTCAAGTCCCAAGGGAACTTGACCTTCATTTGGATTCCGGGTCAAGCCCGGAATGACGGCACAATGAGAGCGGTGCACGAGGACGTACACCGCACACGGAGAAGGCATGCTTCCGGGTCGAACCCGGATTGAACAGACCAGTAGCGCGGTGTGCGCCTGGGACCCTATAAGTGCACCGAGACTTCCGAAGTCCCCTCTCGAGAGAGGTGAATTCGATTCGAGCCTTGCGAGAAGCGAAGACGGAGTGTGTATCGGCAAGGTTGGAAAAGCCGTCGACATAAAGTCAGACAAGAATGTCTGACCTCCTGCGATCCTGGATTCCCGCCTGCGCGGGAATGACGCTTCCGTATGGTCGCGGGATGTGGCCGAATGAATTCGGCCGTACAAAAATAGATTCCGGGGCAAGCTCGGAATGACGGTGCGGTGAGTGCGGTGCACGAGGACGTACACCGCACACCGAAAAGGCGTGGATTCCGGATCAGGCCCGGAATGACGGTGCGGTGAGTGCGGTGCACGAGGACGTACACCGCGCACGGAAAAGGCGTGGATTCCGAGTCTAGCCCGGAATGACGGTGCCGTGAGTGCGGTGCACGAGGAGGTACACCACGCACCGAAAAGGCGTGGATTCCGGATCAAGCCCGGAATGACGGTGCGGCCTACGCCTCACCGTGTGGGCGAGTGCCACTCGCCCCTACGAGACTGCTACGCCCTGAGTGGGACAGACGAGCTTGGTCGACGAGATTAGATTCCGCCGGCGGAGAGGGAACGCCAGAGGTACCAGCAAGCGACGGTGCGGTAAGGGCGCCATTTTTCAGTAATTGACTTGCTCTGCGGATCGGTAACCTCGCAACCATAAATCTGCCGGAACGCCTTCTGGATGCCCAAATCGCCGGGCGCGAAGACATCGAGCCGCTGCACGTGGTACATCAGATACATCTGCACACTCCAGGGGCCGAGACCTTTGACAGCAGTGAGGGCCTCCATGGCGTCCTCTTCACTCATCCGATTCAATTTGCGGGCGCTGATCTGACCGGAAGTGACGGCTTCAGTAACACTGCGGATTGATTTCAATTTCGGGCGGGAGATGCCGGCAGCGCGAAGTTGGTCATCGGTAATCGCAGCCATACTTTTCGGCGTTATCGACTTGTTGCCGTTAAGAGCACGCACGCGATTGAAGATCGTCTGCGCGGCCTTACCGGAAAGTTGTTGTCCGACGATGATGCGCATGAGCATATCAAACATGCTGGTGGTGCTTTTGGGGGGATTGAACACACCGACTCGTTTGATGACCGCCGCCATTTTTTTGTCGCGGGACAGGTGCCTGGTTGCTTTGCGGAAGGTGATGTCATCTGTCATAGGCTGAAGTAGTGTGTTGCCTCTTTGTTAGTCAATCGCTTTCTGGAGAGTCCCTGAACACACCCCGATGGTCGCAAGATATGGCCGGTTGAATTCGGCCTGACAATGATGGATTCCAGGTCAAGCCCGGAATGGCGGCACCATGAGAGCGGTGCACGAGGACGTACACCGCGCACAAGTCGGACGAGAGGCAAACGCAGATTGCATCCGTGCGTCATGCCCCAAGAGGGCATGACCTACTTCCCTACTCCCTTTCGGTTGCGGTGGTTGGGCCGAATAGACTCGGCCTGACATTGGTGGATTCCGGGTCAAGCCCGGAATGGCGGCACCATGAGAGCGGTGCACGAGGACGTACACCGCGCACAAGTCGGACGAGAGGCAAGCGCAGATTGCATCCGTGCGTCATGCCCCAAGAGGGCATGACCTACTTCCCTACTCCCTTACGGTCGCGTGATGTGGCCGAATCAAGTCGGTCCTACAAAGATGGATTTCGGGGCAAGCCCGGAATGGCGGCACCATGAGAGCGGTGCACGAGGACGTACACCGCACACAAGTCGGACGAGAGGCAAGCGCAGATTGCATCCGTGCGTCATGCCCCAAGAGGGCATGACCTACTTCCCTACTCCCTTTCGGTTGCGGTGGTTGGGCCGAATAGACTCGGCCTGACAAAGATGGATTCCGGGGCAAGCCCGGAATGGCGGCACCATGAGAGCGGTGCACGAGGACGTACACCGCGCACAAGTCGGACGAGAGGCAAACGCAGATTGCATCCGTGCGTCATGCCCCAAGAAGGCATGACCTACGGGAGCTGTGCGAGCAGCTCCTGTTCGCGTTGCAGGCTGAGTCCTGACACAAGATCAACACCCACCCTACCCTTATCCCATTCGTAGGTGTCCTTAAACGATTCCTCCAGAGGGCGATATCTGAGGCCGGTTGAGCGAGCCTTTGCACAGTCAGCTTGGAACAGGCTGTACTTCTCCTTTGCGCCGGCGAGCCAGAACGGTAATGAGCCGGGTGGGAGATCAGCGTTCTTAAGGAACTCGAGATCAGCCCAGACCGGTTCGGCCATGCTGTCGAAAATTGCTCTCAACCTCGTAATCAGGTCACCGAAGGGAACCGGAGTTTCCGGTCCGGCGGCGTTGAAGATGCCTGTCGTTCCCCTGCTCACAAGTGAGGCAATCCAAACGGCCATATCACGCATATCGATTAACTGCACCGGTTGATCCTTCGTGTCGGGACAAAGAACTTTGTCCGCCCGCGAGAAGCGTCGCAACCAATAGACGAGGCGATCAGTAGGATCGTGCGGGCCGATGATGATGCCGGGTCTGATGATCAGGTGATTATCGGGGAAATCCTCAGCGACAACATCCTCACACATCACCTTGAGGGGACCGTAAGTGTGGCGATCTACCTGCTCTATCGATTCGTCGATGGGCGTGTGGAGGAGACCATCCTCAGTCACCGGCCCCTCATTGTCGTAAGAGTAGGCCGAGCAGGTTGAGATGAAGAGGTAGTTGGCTACCTGGTTCCGAAGAAGCTGAGTTGATTGCCTGACCACGCGCGGGTGATAGCCGCAGGTATCGATGCACCAATCCCAGGTTCGGCCCGCGAGCTTGTCGATGTTGCCATCGCGATCACCAAGGATCTCTTCGACCTGTGGGAATAGGTTCTTGTTTGTCTCTCCGCGGTGGAAGAGGGTGATTTCATGTTTGTCTTTGAGGAGCTCATCAACGAGGTGCCGTCCGACAAACTGTGTTCCGCCGATTATAAGAATTTTCATAGTAGGGGAAGATACGAGATTAGGGGTGGGAAGTTGAGGAGAAAATGCTGGGTGTGAAGAGACACACTCCGGCTTGTGATCGCTCTCGCGATCTCAGCCTGCCCCTCTCGAGAGGGGCGAGCGGATGTAGGGCTGAGCATGGGTGTAGCGTGCCGTTTGGCCCACCTTCCCATAGAGGGCGATGGTGAGATCATGCGGTGCACGAGGACGTACACCCCACACGGAAAAGGCATGGATCTGGGTCGAACCAAGAATGACAAGACCAGTAGCAAAGTGTTCGCCTGTGACCCTACAACTGCATCTATCCTTTCGAACTCCCCTCTTGAGAGGGGTGGATTCGATTCGAGCCTTGCGAGAAACGAAGACGGGGTGTGTATCGGCGTGTTCGGAGGAATTCCTCCTGCCCGGAATGACGAAGCGTCAGGCCAACTGGTGTTCTGCCAGGTCGCGGTAGAGTTGTGAGCGGGCGAGCAAGTCGGTGTGACTCCCCTGATCGATAATGCGACCCCGCTCCATTGTGATGATGCGGTCAGCTTTTTTGACGGTTGAGAGTCGGTGCGCCACGATTACTGCGGTCTTGCCCTGCAGGATTTTATCGAGTGACTGCTGGATCAGCCGCTCGGAGATGGTGTCGAGCGCGGAGGTGGCCTCATCGAGCAGCAGCACACGCGGGTCTTTGATCACGGCCCGCGCCAGACAGATCCGCTGTTTCTCCCCACCGGAGAGCGTCACACCACGTTCGCCAACGATCGTGTCGTAGCCGTTCGGCAGTGCAGCGATAAAGTCGTGGATGTTGGCGACACGCGCAGCGGCTTCGATCTCGTCACGCAATGCATCCGGTTTTCCATAGGCGATATTCTCGCCAACCGAAGCATGAAACAGCAGCGGGTCCTGGTCGACTACGGAGATGTTGTCACGCAGCGTCGCGATCGAGAGCTTGCGGAGGTCAACGCCATCGAGGGTGACCTCGCCCTGATCGGGGTCATAGAGGCGGAGGATTAAGTTGATGATCGTACTCTTGCCGCTACCGGAGTGCCCCACAATGGCGACCTTTTCGCCGGCGTTGATAGTAATGTTGATCTCACGGACAGCCGGAATCTGAGATTCGTAGGCGAAGGAGACCGCGTTAAACTGTAGGGAGCCTGCGATCGTCGCCGGCGTCACTGGATGCTCTGGTTCGGAGACGGCGACCGGTTCGTCGAGGTATTCGAACACGCGGTCCACGGAAGCCATGGAGGCCTGAATCTGCACGCGGGCTTTTGAGAGGGCCTGGATCGGCATGAACAGATAGAAGGCCAGCCAGAAGAAGGCAATCAGGGCACCGAGGGTCATCGAGCCGCTGGCGACGAGATAGATACCGATGCAGAGTACCGTGATGGGTCCGACCATGCTGACGACGTAAACGAGGTTGCCGGAGAGTGATGACGTCACTGAGTAATTGATATATGTGCGCCAGAGTGAGCTGAGGACGCTATGGGTTTTCTGCAACTCATTGCGCTCCTGCCCGAACGATTTGATGACTTTCAGCCCCACGAGCGTCTCCTGCAGCTTGGCGGAGAGGCGCGCGATTGTTCGCTGCAGCGCTTCGGCAACGACATTCATCTTCTTGCCATAGATATAGGTCAGCCAGATAGTGACCGGCACGAGCGCGAGAGTAATCAGAGTCAGATACCAGTTGGTGATCAGGAGGTAGACCAGGATCGCCAGGAGGAAGAAGCAATTAGTCAGGAAAGAGAGCAGGACCGAGGTGAGCAGTTCCTGAAGCCGCGACACATCTGACATCATGCGCGACATGATCTCCCCCACCTGCTTTTGCTGATGGAATCTCAGGGACAGTTTCTGAAGATGATCGAAGAGTTGTGCGCGGATGTCGACGATGATGCCTCCGCCGATGTAGGCCGCGAGGTAGTCGCGCGCGACTGCGAGTGCCAGGTGCAGGATATATGCGCCAACCAGGACCCCGCCGAAGAAGAGGATCGGTGTGAGGTAGAGCCAGAGGTCACCGGAGAGATCGAGCCCGGGAATCAGGTCATCGACCATATAGCGCAGGGCGACGGGAAGCGCCAGTTGCAGCAGAGCCAGGACTGCGAGGATCAGGAAGGAGAGGAGTTCGAGTTTCCAGAATGGGCGCAGGTACCGCCAGAGTCGCTGATACTTGGGCCAGTTACCGACCGATGGAGTGGGTGGGTTCATTATCTTTCCAGTGCGGAAAATATTTCGCCGACGCAAACTTCACAGCTTTGTCGGAGAGGGAGTGCTTCATGGAGTCGTCGCGCTCGCGCAGCAGCGTGCGCCAAAGTTCGATCCCGTCTCCGGCCAACTCAGACGAGGGAACCGTGCGCAGGCTGTTTTCATACTGATCGCGCTCCTCGTGCCACCAATCGCCACAGGGCTGGTGGGCGCCAAAGCTGCTCTCATAGTGTGCATGATTGCGGTCGCAATCGCAACCGGGAAAATGCATGAAGCCGTGAGCGGCCCACATCAGGGCAGAATCGCTGCGGGCGGTCATTTCATCGATGAACTGGAAAGTCTCGTTGAGGGTTTTACGGGTTTCGCCGGGATGGTTGAAGATCAGATTGGCGCGATGAAGTACGCCATGGTCCGACATCAGTTCGCTGGCTCGTTTGAACTCGCGCAGGAAGTGCTCCGGCTGTTTGCTCTTGCGCATGATCCGCAGCATATCGGGTGAGCAGCTTTCGATTCCAAGCTGGATCTCAACTTTCAACCGGGAAAGCAACTTGACATCCTCCTCGTCAAGATATTCCGGCCGGGTTTCGAGAGTGACCCAGTACGGGGGACTCAGATCGACCAGCCGCTTGAGGAAGTCTTTACGCCAGGCGGGGCGCATGCCGAAGCAGGCATCGCAGAGCGAGATCGAATGCGGTTGAAACCGGCCCGCCGCGGAGTCGATTTCCTGCACCGCCAGTTCCGGGGAGTAGGCGCGCCACTTTCGCTCCTTCAACGGTTCCATGCAGAAGGCGCAGTCGAACGGACAGCCACGCGAGAGGAAGAGGTAGACGTTGTCGAGTCCCTGGGGGAAATTGAGTTTCACGAAGCTGGAGATCAGATCCCAATCGTGGGGGACGAAGGCCTCCTGCGGCAGGATCGGCGCGTTGACGAAGGTGGTGGCGGAGGGTCGACCGGAAGCAACGAATTGTCGGGCACACTCACGCAGGGCGAGTTCGCCCTCGCCACAGATGATGTAGTCAAAGAGCTGGTCCTCCGACTGGAACTCGTGAGGCCGTGCGGAGGGATGATACCCCCCTACCACGATCAGCTTGTCGGGGCAGAGTTCGCGACAGATTTGAGCCACCTTGATTGTCGCTTTGTAAGAGAGGCTGGTCCAGCAGGAGACGGCAAGGATATCAAAATCTGCCTGCGCGAGGAACTCACGGACTTTACGCTCGAAGCGGCGAATCTGGATCGGTGTGTTGGGTCGACCGATAGTGATTTCGAAATCGGCGTACTCGACCGGGTAGAATTGCTGCAGGTATGAAGCCATGAGCAGCAGTGGCGTCTTGACTTCGACTCGTTCCATCCAGGCAGGATAGTAGAAACAGGATGGATAGAGGATCAGGATACGCGGGCTGTTCTGCGGCATAGCTTACCTCCGCTGATTCTCGTTCGCACTTCAATGAAGCGGGCGGTATTTCGTGACGGAAAGCCGGGTTTAGACTTCGACAGTTGCAATCGGCTCGAAACGCCGCAACAGTTGAGCCACGACTTCGGAGTCTGCCGGCGCCGCTATTCCCTGTTCCTGCTCGATGCGATAGGTGCAGTAGGGGTTATTGGCGCGACAGTCAGACGCTGAGTATGAGGTGGTGGCACATCCACCACGGCACAGCGGCAGATATTTACAGTCGTGACAGAAGCCCTCCGCGCTGTCACGAGTGAAGGCGCGGTTGTAGGCAAACTTGGTCGGGTCATTCCAGATCTCGGTGAAGGAGGAGTCGCGGATGTTGCCCTCCACGAAATCTTCCGGCATCGAGAGACAACCTTTGATGGTGCCGTTCGATTCGATACCGGCTACACGGGTACCGGCAAAGCAGCCGAAGTAGGGTGTATTTTGCCACAATTCGGTACCCTTGCAGCCGTAGAAGCCGATGTTTTCGCCGACATCGATCATGATTTCATGATTGCGTTTCTGGTATGCCAGCATCTTGTCGACGAGCAGATTGTAGTTTTCCTTCGAGAGCACCAATTCTTTGTTGGCTGCCATGCGGCCGGTGCTGGTGGTCATCTGGATACGCCAGAGAGGGCAGCCGGCTTCGATCAGGATCTCGCGCATCTGATCGAGTTCGTAGACGTTGATGTTTGAAATCTGGCTCTCGGCGGCAAAGGGCATGCCTTTGGCGGCCATCAGTTTCATCGCGTTGATAACCTGGTCGTAGCTGTCATCACGCTGGCGGATGTAGTTATGAGTATTCTTCGTGCCATCGAAACTGACGCCGATGCGGGTCAGCCCCAGCTGGATGAACTGATCGACGATCTCCTCGGTGACAGCGAGACCATTGGTGATCAAGCAGGTTTTGACGCCACGATCGACGAAGCGTTTGGCGATTTGGTGCCAGTCGCTGCGCATGAGCGGCTCGCCGCCCGAGATGGCGACGACTTCACAGCCGAGGTCGGCGAGTTCGTCGACGAGATTGAGCGCTTCGATGGTCGTGAGTTCGTCGGGGCGTTTCTTGCCCGCAGCGGTTCCGCAATGGATGCAACGCATGTTACAGGCGAAGGTGATCTCCCAGACCACTGATTGTGGGAAGAACCTGAATTGGTTGGTTTCTTTCTTCATGTTCCCTACTCCTTACTCGCCGCCTGCAACTTCTGCTGACGCGAAGCGGCAATTATGTTGAGCATGGGGCCAAGATTGTGCTTCCAGCTCAAACAAACATCATCTTCGGTTTGAGCCCGATCAGCCCTTTGCGCCGGACAGCCTCCGAGGCAGATCGGGAGAATATCACAGTTCAAGCAGCGCTGTGACTCGAGCGCGTTGAACTGAAACAGCTTTTTGAAATTCTTGTTCTGGTAGTCTACCACGCCATCCTTGATGTTGCCGGCGGCGTGACTTTGATCCCCAACGTAGTTGTAGCAACGGTAGAGAAAGCCCTCCGGGTCAATGACGAAGGCGTTGATACGTTGCGCCATACAGAAGACGCCCACCGGTTGCGGGAGTTTCTCGATACGAAAGCCTTCGCTCAACAACAGCTCGAAGTATTCCGACTCGATGTTGGAAAAATCAGCGTTGCCGTAGCAGGCATCCGCGATGTTGCCGCAGGCCTGGGTCGCCGGTTCGAGTTGTCCGAAGTAGATGCCGATGCGGCGTTCGAGACCAGCGGCTTTCAGGTCGCCGAGCAGTTGGCGAATCATCTCAAGCGAAAATGACTTATCGACATTAACACGCACACCAATTGCAAGTTTGGTGGAGGCGTACTTGAGGTTCTCGATGATCGTCGCGAAGCTCTCCTTGCCGTTTTTGAGCGGGCGTTTGGCATTGTGTGATGCCGCCGGGCCGTCGAGCGTAACCTGCACCATTTTCACCCTGAGTTCAACAAGCCGATCAACGACTGCGGGTGTGAGGAGATAACCGTTGGAAATCATCGTCGCGACATACTCGAAGTGCTTCTCTTCACTCAGTTCGATAAGACTCTCGGTGATATCCTCGATGATATCGAGTGCGAGGAGCGGTTCGCCGCCATACCAGCAGATATCGACGGTGCGGAGTTGATCGGCGCGCCTGTCGATGAAGTCGAGGAGCGCCTCGATCACCTCCGGCGACATTTTGCGAGTGGTATTGTTCTCGTAACAATAGTGACAGGCCATGTTACAGGCCATTGTTGGTGCGATGGTCAGACCGAGACTGGTTTGATCATAGCGGTGGAGATTGTTGGTGAACTTGATGCTGTCGAGTTCGTCATTCTCGGCGGAATAGGCGAAACGACCAAACTCAAGCTGCTTCAGGAGTTCCTGCTCCCCCTCGTCAAAAGTAGAGTGTCCGTTAGTCGAATTGATTTTGTCGGCGATTTGATTGTAGGCCCGGTAGTTTTCTTCGGTCATCACCGCCAGCGCGCCGGAGAGTGCGTTATAAGCGATGTGGTAGCCACCCTGCCACGGTTGGAAGTGATTGTAGCGCGATAGTTTTTTCGCTTTGAGGTTCGCGACATTGTTCGGGTTGCTGTTCGCGTTATGGTTCGCGTTATGGTTCGCATTGAAGTCCGTCATAAGTCCTCCTGACCTTCGCGATCGATCGACAGCGACGATTGCCGACTTACGCAGAGGGAGCATTGTTTGCTCCCCCTGCGCTTGCAGACCTTTCAGGTAGGTCTATTCGGTTTCTGTCGGGACGCCATAGAGCGGTTTAATACCGCAGACGCCACTGCATTTCAAGAAGCAGAGGGTCGGGCATTTCTCGATCCCAGCATCCTGAGGGTCGATCAAGTAGATCATTTAACTCCCTCCCGAAGTGTTTAAGTAACAGTGCAGACAAGCGGGATGCTTGCCTCCACATCCAAACATCTCAGTCGCGACCACCCGGATCGGGCTCGGGCGGTTTTGACGCCGATGAGAGCTTACCAGCACTCACCGGCGACACCAGGCCTCAAACGGGCCTATTCGAAATCAATTGGAACACCGTACAACGGCTTAATGCCACAGACGCCACTGCACTTAAGGAAGCACTTGGCCGGGCATTTTTCGATGGCGGCATCCTGAGGGTCGATCAAGTAAATCATCTGACTCCCTCCCGATATGAGTTGAAATGACAGTCGAGATAAGCAGAGCGCTCATCCCACAGTTCAACCGTAAGCTTTTCGAGTCTATAATGAGTATGTGTATCTGAGTCGGAGTTAAGCGGCAGAGTCTTCCGGATCGCGACGATTCGGGCATCGCTCCGGTTCATCGGTGATTGGCTGCGTCCCCCTCTGACAGCAGATGTACTACTAGCTTGCATCTGTGAAAGGCGCATTTTCAGAGTGGCTTATTAAAGCCTGATTTTAAGAGTTGTTTCTGCCTTGAATGGCTGTGGGGCCTGCAATTGCGACAATTTATACTATATTCGTTGCGATTGTCAAGCAGAATTTTGGAATAAGGAGACGATTTTCCCTGTTTCTGTTCGTACGCAAGTGGTTAGGCATGAAAGTTTGTATTGGGCCGCGGTAGTAAGGGGCTCCGGTTCGGAGGGGGATGATGCCGACGACTCAGCTAGAGCCGTCGGCATCCGAGTTAGTTCTCTATCACTCTGACTCAGGTTCGATCTCTGTCTCGGACGGTTGAAAGTGCCATCCGGTTGCTGGCGGGATTGAATGAGCTGCTATGGTCCGCAGACCGGTGGCGGTCCGCCGGCGAAGATGTAGTTAATCAAGGCGACTGCATCGGCAATATTGATACTGCCGCTGCCATCGATGTCGACCGTCTGGGGACAAACTCCCGCTGTCGAGCAACCACCAAAGATGAAGCAGATGATGGTCACTGCGTCGGTGATGGTGGTATGACCGTCGCCATTGACATCACCGGGGAGGATACAACAGTCGCTCTCCAGCACCGGTTCTTTGGGGAGTTCTCCCGTGTTCAGAAACCCGGGACCGAGATACATGGCGAAGATCGAGTTTTCCTGACCCGGCGCAGCCTCTTCGGGGGTCAGTTCGACAAACTGCAGATCAATCTGCTGTTTATATGGGCGAATCGGGACAGTCACAAAGATTGTTGCGATCTGGTCGTAGAGCAGGAACGAGGGAATGCTGTTGCCCTTGGTGCCGCTGACGATGACGATTCCTGAGTCGGGATGAATCAGAGCATTGTAACGCAGGGGTACGCTGCCACTGGCGTCAGAGTAGCTCGAGCTGGAGGGAGTGACGATCGAGTCGATTTGGGGAACCGCTCCGTCGATCCTGAGTCGCAGCGGGAGGCAGATAGCCTGAGATTTGAAAGGCGCGTCGGCCTCAAGCGTAATGGCATAGCTGGTGTGCCCAATCGGCACAGCTTCAGGATACTTGATGACAAAGGCCGGGTCGACTTCCGGATCAATCGCGGCCTCGGTCGGCGGGCATTGAACATCATAGAAATCGCAGATGAAGGCACAGGCATAGAGATGGGCCAGATCGTTGAAAGTCAGTTTCTGGTGCAGATCGAAGTCTGCATAATCGTAGTCCTGCGGGGCCGCCCCGCCGACGAAGAGGTAGGCGTTCAGGTCAACGATGTCTGTGATCGTATTGGTGCCGCTGTTGTCAAAATCTCCGCATTGCGCGAATGCAGATGGGGTGAAGAGCAAAAGCAGGAAGGAAACCAGAGCGAAGATTGAGACTCTCTGAGTTGTGGAGAGTCGCATTGAAAGCTCCTTTCGATTGGGGACTCTGTGGTACACGTTGAAAATAGCCAAAGGAGTGACTTTTAGCAACCATGGATTGCCGCCCTGCTGCGTAGTTCTAAGAGAAACTGGATTTGAATCGGAGGAGAAAATTGTGAAGATCTACTACTGGGTGATTGCGCTGGGAGGATACATGCTCTTGATGGGGATAGTCGGGTATATCAGGACCGGATCTCCGACAGCGCTGATCGTCAATAACAGTTTTGCCGTAGTAACCGCCCTGTTCGGCTTTCTGGCGCTGCGTGGGAGTTTGTTGTTCGGCAAGATCTCCCTGGGTTGGACCGGTTTGATGGTGTTATTGATGGGGTATATGACTTTCAAGCGGGTGGCGGCGCATGCCAATACCAAGCCGGGATCGGAGTTGATCTTCGGATCGATGGCGCTGCTGGCGTTGATTGTATTTATCCTGTTGTTGCGTAACATGATGGCAGCGCCGGCATCGCAGTCGTAGGGAGACGTGCGGGCGCAGGTAGTCGTGAATCGGATGATACTTGCACCGATTTGAGGAACCCTGAAATTGCCGCCATCGTTTAATAGAGCGAAGAAGGTAAGGAATTGATGAATGGTGGAGGTTTGAGATAGTGAACACGCTGAAAACTACATTTTTGATGGCGCTACTGATGGCGCTGGCGGTCGGGATAGGATTCCTGGTTGGGGGCCGAGGTGGAATGATGATAGCATTTCTCTTTGCCCTGGGCGGTAATGTTATCTCCTACTGGTACTCGGACAAGATCGTCCTGAAGATGTATCGCGCCAAGCAGGTGACCGAGACGGACCAGCCGCGGCTGTTCAATACGGTACGCGAGCTGGCACAGCGTGCCGGTTTGCCGATGCCGAAGGTGTACGTGATTCCGTCGGAAACGCCGAACGCCTTTGCGACGGGTAGAAACCCGGAGCATGCTGCCGTGGCGGTTACTCAGGGGATACTGCGAATCCTGGATGAAAACGAACTGCGGGGTGTGCTGGGGCATGAACTGGCACACGTGAAGCATAGAGATATTCTGATCGGAACGATCGCAGCGGTATTCGCGGGAGCGATTTCGATGCTGGCGTACATGGCGCAGTGGACGGCGATGTTCGCCGGGGGCCGCTCCGACGAACGTGGCAACGGAGGGATACTCGGACTGTTGATTACTGTGATCGTGGCACCGCTGGCGGCGATGATGATTCAGATGGCGATTTCGAGGTCACGTGAATACCTGGCGGATGAAGCCGGGGCGAAGCTCCATGGCAACCCGCGCGATCTGGCCAACGCTTTGCGGAAGTTGCACAAGGGCGTTCAGGCTATTCCGATGCGGGCCAATACCGCGACGGCGCATATGTTTATCGTGAACCCGTTCTTCGGACGCCGCGGGCTGTCGAGCCTGTTCAGCACACATCCTCCGATGGAGGAGCGGATTCGCAGGCTGGAAACGATGATGGCCTACTGAGACACGGCGGTTGATTACGGGAGCAAAGCGGCTCCCGGCAATCGGTGAAGAGATAATTCGTGGCTGCCAGAGATCGGCAATAAATCATTGCCGGTGAGGCAGCCACTTTTCATTATATTCCCCAACTTAGAGTCTGAACATTCTGGCTTTCTACATCGAAGAGCTCGGGCGACGCCACAGGGCCGGGTCCTGAGTCCAGGGAAAGGAAACTGATGACAAGGGTTTTGATTGTTAGTGCGCTGGTACTGGCGCTGCTGCTTGGCTCACTCACATCATTTACGACGGCACAGGTAGAGGATCAGGCGACCGCAGCTGTAATTGTGCCGCCTGCGCCTCCAATGGCCACGCCGATACCGCACGCGGATACGGTGTTCGGGGATATTCGGGTTGATAACTACTACTGGTTGCGTGACAAGGAAGACCCGGATGTGATCGACTATCTCTATGCGGAGAACGACTACACCGAAGCGATAATGAAGCCGACCGAGGCGCTGCAGGAGACGCTTTACCAGGAGCTGGTCGGAAGGATTCAGGAGAACGACCTCTCGGTACCGGTCAGGATAGATGATTACTACTACTACACCCGCGAAGAGGAAGGCAAAGAGTATAAGATCTATTGCCGCAAGCATGAGAGCCTCGACAATGAGGAGCAGGTCTTGATTGACCTCAACCAGCTCGCCGAGGGTAAGGAGTTTATGGCGTTGGGGGCCTACGAGGTGAGCCCCGACCATCGCTTGCTGGCGTACGCTACCGATACTACCGGGGCGGAGAACTACACGCTTTACGTGAAGGACCTCGAAACGGGGGCTTACCTGGCCGACACGCTGCAGAACATCGGGAGCGAAGTCGTTTGGGCGGCGGATAACAAGACGTTGTTCTACACCGTGCTCGATTCGATTCTCGAACTCCCATACGAAGTGATGCGACACACGCTGGGAAGCGATCCGGCGCAGGACAAACTTGTGTACGAGGAGAAGGATGACGGTTTCTTCCTCTCGCTATCGAAGACCCGGAGTGAGCGGTTTGTGATGATCCAGCTCGGCAACTATTCTACCAGTGAGTGGCGTTACCTGCCGGCTGACAAACCTACCGGAGAATTCAAGCTCATCAAGCCGCGCACCAAGGGAATCGAGTATTACGTGTACAATCGCGGTGATCAGTTCCTGTTTTTGACCAACGAGGATGCTGTCAATTTCAAGCTGATGGCAGCTCCGGTGAGTGCACCGGGGCCTGAGAACTGGAAAGCAATGATTCCGGAGCGAGACGACGTGACTCTGGAGAGCGTCGTTCCCTTTGAGCATTTCCTGGTGATCGTACAGCGAGAGGATGCGTTGCGGAAGCTGGTGGTGCTGGATGATATCAATGGTGCGGAGTATTCGATTGACATGCCAGAAGACGCCTACTCCGTCGAGATCGGCGACAACCCGGAATATCGCACGAACTTGCTGCGATTCGTTTACGAATCGATGGTGACGCCGAAGTCGGTATACGACTACGACATGGAAAACTGGATGCGTACGCTGATGAAGCAATATGAAGTGGGTGGAGGCTTCGACAAGCGCTACTATGAGACTGAGCGAATTTACGCGACCGCGCCGGACGGGGAGCAGGTGCCGATTTCGCTGGTTTACCGAAAGGACAAGTTCCACAAGGATGGCACCAACCCGCTCTATCTGTATGGATATGGCGCTTATGGGATTTCGTACGATCCCTACTTCTCCACTAATCGCATCTCGTTGCTCGATCGCGGTTTCGTCTTCGCGCTGGCGCATGTGCGAGGTGGCGGGATCAAGGGACGCAAGTGGTATGAGGATGGCAAGCTGCTGCATAAGAAGAATTCATTCACCGATTTCGTAGCCTGCGCGGAAAAATTGGCAGCGGACGGCTACTGCGACAAGAACAAGATGTTCGCATCGGGTGGCAGCGCCGGTGGATTGTTGATGGGTGCGGTCATGAACCTGCGTCCGACGCTGTTCAAGGGGATGATTCTTGATGTCCCGTTCGTGGACGTCCTGAATACGATGCTTGATCCGACGATTCCGTTGACGGTACCTGAATATGATGAGTGGGGTAATCCGGGTGGGACGCGGGAGTATTACGACTATATCAAGTCGTATGCACCGTATGAGAATATCAGGGCCACAGATTACACCAACCTGCTGGTGACAGCCGGTCTGAATGATCCGCGGGTGCCATATTGGGAACCGGCGAAGTTAACCGCCAAACTGCGTGCGACCAAGACTGATAGAAACCTGTTGCTGCTGAAGACCGATATGGGTTCAGGGCACCAGGGGCCTTCGGGGCGCTATCAAGGTTACCGGATGCTGGCCTTCGAGTATGCATTCGTGCTGATGGTACTTGACAAGTAAGGTTTTCGCTCACAGATGAGTCTGAAGAATTCTGATACGGCTGGCTCCACGCAACTGGAGTCAGCCGTTTTTTCAAGGAGACGGCTGCTGAACTGGTTCCGAGTGAACCGGCGCGACTATCCGTGGCGAAAGAGCCTTTCCCCCTACTCGGTGTGGGTGTCGGAGGTGATGCTACAGCAAACGGTGGTAGCTGCCGTGGTGGGACATTACCGGCGCTGGATGGAACGCTTCCCCAGCATCGAAAGCCTGGCCGGCGCGGAGGTCGAAGAGGTCACCCGTCTGTGGGAGGGACTTGGATATTACAGCCGGGCGCGCAATCTGCACAAGGCGGCACGGATTGTGGTTACGGATTATCGTGGCAGGCTGCCGGATGATATCGTTGAGCTGAGGAAACTGCCGGGGATTGGGGAATACACAGCGGCGGCGATTATGAGCCTGGCGTTCGGCAAGCCCTATCCGGTTCTTGATGCCAATGTGCGGCGGGTGATGCAGCGAGTGCTGTTGATCAGGGAGTGGGACAAGAAAGCGGAGTCGAGGGTGCGTGGCAGTCTTGCAGCGTTGATCCCTCAAAGAAAGCCGGGTGAGTTCAACGAGGCACTGATGGAG
>JBECKX010000054.1:0-18790 GCA_040235515.1 Candidatus Zixiibacteriota bacterium | reverse complement strand
CTACAATACGACGCGTGGTACAATTAGCCGTTCCACCGCGATCAATACCGGACCTAGCGATCAACCGCACTTTGTCCACCGAAGCCTCGCGGAAGCGCTCGATCTTCGCACCGAGGCGGGATATTTCTACATCTTCCGCGACCACAGAACCTCACAGGAGTATATTCGCAGCGGTCAGCAGATCGCAGAGCGTGGTTTTTTCGCGGAGCTGTATGGCTATCAGTATCATGCCTTCATTGACTTTCGCGAAATCTACGACAGTGATGGCTCCTGGCAGGAATTTGCCGATCGACTCGCCGGGGCGGCGAGCGGCAATATTGAGGATGCCTACCGCGAGTGGCGCTACGAGCCGGTGCTCGGTCCGTTCAAGCAGGCTCTCAGCAGGGAGCGCTTGTTGAAATCAGAAGAATCATCGTTCTCCGCCGATGCCAGATTCCTCGACGATGTGGCGGAGTTCCTCAAGGCGCTGGTTGATTTCGAGGGTCTATCAGATACCGTCGCGGCTGCCGTCACCAAGCTGGAGAAGCTCTGCCAGGCGTTGCCTGAACCGGAGAGTCCCACGGAAACAGCCCCTGCAAAGCCGGATGAGCGTATGCCTGCTGAGCCGGATAGAGCGGAAGCCTCGTTGCTGCCGGGGCTGCTGACCTTCATCGCGATCGATCTGCTCCGTTCGGGGGCTGATGTATCAAGGTCATCCAGGGAAAAGGCGGCGAGTTGGGAACCGCTTCCGAACACCTGGCTGCTGCGCAGGGCACTTGCCAACCGTTTGACCGAGATTCATCAGGATGCGCACCGTGCCTACCTCGAAGCGTTGATGACCCAGATTGCCGCCGACCATCGGGAACTGCTGCTGCTTGAGGAGAGTCAATTCCAGCGTGAATTGATGCTGCTTTTCCGCAGCTCGATTGGTCGAGAGTGTCTTGCGATCAACCG
Source organism: Candidatus Zixiibacteriota bacterium (assembly GCA_040235515.1). GTDB lineage: Bacteria > Zixibacteria > MSB-5A5 > CAIYYT01 > CAIYYT01 > JBECKX01. Next base: position 17,857 of record JBECKX010000054.1, on the reverse strand, counting down.
GCACGAGAACGTCGTTTGGTTCAACAAGGAGCGCTGGGAAGCCCTCCTGCCGTTGCTGCGGAGTGTGGCCACACTGTCGGCAGAAGAGTCGGGCAGGCTGAGAAAGCTGGAAGAACTGATTCAGGAACGGTTCGAATCGCTCACTGTTCAGGCCGAAGAATCAGGTTATCGGGTAGATGAATTCATCGAGAGGATGATCACCGCCGCCGCGGGACGCTAGGCTGCGGTGCGATCAGCGCTGAGACCGGTGCTGTGACCAGCGTTCTCCCACCACTTTATATTTTTGCCTTAAACGCAACTCAAACAGATTCGTCTCGTAATAGAGAGACAGCCAGAGTGGAATGGTCAGTAATGATCTGGCCGGTAGGCTCATTCTGAGCCGGGTTCGGTGGTAATCTCATGCGCCGGATTTACCCCGGAGCGGATCGCACTCTGCGCACCGGTTCCGGGAGAATTGCTATGCAACGGCCCCTCACCTCGTTGTCAGCAATCACAAGCGATACTTATTCAGAACGATTCGGCATGACCACCCGGGCACCAATCACTCGGGTGGTGTTGTCCCGCCGCAATTGAAGGCGGTGCCCTCGTAGAGCGATGGCGTCACACCAACAAGAGAGCCTGATGCGTGCATTGCTAATTGACAGCGAATCCTCCTCCAGACAGAACACGGCACAAGTGCTGGCAAAGGAGAGATCGATCAACCGTGTGGATGAATGCGACGACTGCCTCGCCGCCGCGCAGTTGCTGGCACGCAGTGGTATCGACGTGATTATCCTGAGAGTCGGTATCGAGGAGTTGACGGGGATCGAGGATCTACTTCGCCTGCCTCGCTCACGCTTGCCCCGCTTTGCCTTCCTGTTTGACGATGACAAAGATTTGCCGCACGAACTGAAGACCACTGATGGAATTATAATACCGATGATCCGGAGGCACTCGGTCGTAGATGACCTGACTCGCTTCCTGGTTGAAGCCGCCGATTCCGACGCCGAAGAGACCGGTGCACGCACTCACGAACAACTACGCTTCATCATTGAACATTGCGGTTCTGCCGGAAGCGATAACGGCGACGCGCGCAGACTCTATCCATTTCTGCAACGCATCCTGATAAAAAGCGGGAGCGACAGCAAGCTGATCGCCGCGGATGCCATCGATTGGGTCGAATCGGCTGACCACTACGTCTACCTGCACTCCAGCGGCAAGTCTCATCTTCTCTATGCCACCATGAACGGTCTGGAGGATCAACTCCCACCGGGACGATTCATCCGCGCGCATCGCGGCGCAATCGTCAACCTTGATTCAGTCGAAAAAGTGACCAACGGCAAGTATGGGACTCTCGTGTTGACCCTCGCCGACGGCACCGAAGTCCGAGTCAGTCGCAGCCGCCGCGAGGAAGTGCGCAGAAGTCTCCACTGAGCGGCGTCCGCCTGAACTAGTGCTCCTCGTTCTCCGCCTCGGCGCCACGCCGTCCACGCCGCATCGGTTTGATCCCCTGCGTCTCCAGCAGCTTCAGCGATTCATCCACCCAGGTATAAATCGAATCTTTCTGCTCGTCGGAAAGTCGCGCGCTGGAGTGCATCAGGCGATAGCTCCAGATTGGCATCTCGCCCTCTTCGATCTCATGCTTGATCTTCAACAGAGAGTTTGCCGGCGGCATATGCGTCTGAAACGGGAAGCCGCTCGTCATATCAAGCTCACCACGCCCCTCGTTGACGTGCCCCTCCATCCAGCCACCGATGAGTGGAAGGCTGTGATACCACGGGTAATCGGTCTTGTCTGAGTGACAGTCAAAACAAGCCGCGGCAACAGTGGGTTTGATGGCTGCGAAGCTTGTGTTAATCAATCCGTAGACCGAATCGAGTGCCGCAGCTGCCGCGGCAGAGTCTGTGGTAACGGTAGCCTGCTCCGATTCAGCGGATTCGGCATCATCACCAAATGACACCGATGCCGTCAGTGTGAAGGCGGCTACAGCAATCAGCCCCCCCACGACGATTAGTCTCATAAGCCCGTTGTTCATTGTTCTCCTGCTTGTAGTACAACTGTTCTTTGGTACGAGATCCCCGAGCCGGGATCGCCTTATCAAGATGCTACATTCACGGCATCCGTACAAGTTCTACACAGCGAAATTGTTTTTTGACTTGGATTGGCAAACTGTTACTTTACGCGAATCCGATGAAGATATATGTTACCGCAACCCGAGCGACAATCGAGGAATTCAATTAACAAATATGCTGGAGGCCAATGTGTTAAGTTTTCGCAATATCTTCGCTGCCGCAATACTGTCGATGGCAATCCTGATGTCCGCCGTGACCCTTATGTCATGCAGTTCTGAGTCAGCCGAGACGCAACAACTCTACACGGATGCAAAAGAGATGATGGAAGAAGTCAATCGCGCATTTATGCTTCCAAAAAGTGACGAGCGGACTCAGGAGATGTATAAGTTCATCAACGAGGAATGGGACAAAAAGATCGTAGACAAACTCGAACTCTACCTATCGGAATCGCCGAACGGCAAGTATGCCAAGGAAGCCACCTCGTTGCTTGAGGAGGCGCGTAAGTCGCAACAGCTTCGTGGCTTAGGGCAGATGCGCTCGATCGCCGGCCAGATGGGATTGCCGCAGAACCAGGCCGAGGTTGATTCTGTGCAGGCCAAGGCCAAAGAGATGGTCGATTCGTTGCGCGACACAACGAATAGCGGCAATTGATACGTACCTCTGAAGTGGCACCGGAATAAAGTCCCTGATTCACGCCGGTGATATTCCTCACCTGACCGGAAACCGTCGCCCGGCTGTGCCGTACAACCTCCGAGGAGTGTTTTTACATTGAGCCTAATTACCAACGTTATCAGCAAAGTATTCGGCAGCAAACATGACCGCGACCGCAGAGCTGCCGAACCGATCGTCGCTGAGATAAATTCGATCTACGAGACTCTCAAAGACCGGTCGGACGAACAGCTAGTCGAACGCACCGAGCACTTCAAGAAAGAGCTGGCTGAGTTAAAGGCGGAGGTCAATCGCGAGGCCGAGGAGAGCGGCTGGGATAAAGAATTCTACCGGAAGCGCTATCGCGAAGAGATAGATGGCTATCTCAACGAAATCCTGCCCGAAGCATTCGCTCTGGTCAAGGAGACCTGCCGTCGCCTCTGCGGCAAATCGTGGGAAGTCGTCGGTATCGAGACAACCTGGGAGATGATCCCGTACGATGTCCAGTTGGTTGGCGGTATCGCCCTGCACCAGGGCAAGATCGCGGAGATGGCCACCGGTGAGTGTAAGACCCTTGTCGCGACCCTCCCGCTCTATCTCAACGCACTGGTCGGCGACGGCGTTCACCTGGTGACTGTCAACGACTACCTCGCCCGCCGTGACTCCGAGTGGATGGGTGAAATCTTCCGCTTCCTGGGGTTGACTGTTGGCTGCATCGAACGCGACATGGACTTCGACCAGCGCCGCGAGATGTACAACTGCGATATTACCTACGGTACCAACAGCGAATTCGGCTTTGACTACCTGCGCGACAACATGGCCGTGGCGAAGGAATATCGTGTTCAAAGAAAGCACTACTACGCGATCATCGACGAGGTTGACAGTGTCCTGATCGACGAGGCGCGTACGCCATTGATCATTTCCGGCCCGGTCGAGAGCAGTGACCTGACCCAACGATACAAAGAGATGCAGCCGCTGGTGGACCGACTGGTGCGGCGCCAGACCGAGTACGCCAACAAATTGATGGTGGAAGCGGAGCGGGAATTCAACGAAGGGGGAGAGGACGCCGCCATCAAGCTGCTGGCTGTCCAGCGTGGCGCCCCCAAGAACAAGCGATTGATGAAGTTCTACAAGGAACCGGGCGTGCAGAAGGCTGTCCAGCAAGCCGAACTGGCACTGCTGCGCGAGAAGCGGATGCATGAGCTTGACGAAGAGCTGTACTATGTTATCGACGAAAAAGAACATACAATCAATCTGACCGATAAGGGTCGAGACATGCTCTCGCCCGAGGACAAACAGCTCTTTATCCTCCCCGACATCACAGAGGGTCTCCACGAAATCGACACCGATGACTCCCTCTCCCCGCAGCAGAAGGTTGCGCGGAAGGAGGAACTCTACAAACTCCACGCGGAACGCGCCGACAAAAACCACGCGATCAACCAGCTCCTGAAGGCATACGCCCTTTACGAAAAGGATGTGGAGTATGTCGTACAGGATGGCAAGGTCCTGATCGTGGATGAATTCACCGGTCGTCTGATGCCGGGGCGTCGCTACTCCGATGGATTGCACCAGGCCATCGAGGCGAAAGAGCGTGTCACGGTCGAGGGAGAAACCCAGACTGTTGCCTCGATCACGATCCAGAATTACTTCCGTATGTATATCAAGCTGGCGGGCATGACCGGTACGGCAGAAACCGAAGCCGAGGAATTCTGGCAGATCTACAAGCTCGATGTGATGGTTATCCCGACCAACCGCCCGATAAGACGAATCGATTTCGATGATCAGATTTACCGTACGCGCCGTGAGAAATACAAGGCGATCATTGACGAGATCGCCGAACTCCACGCCGAAGGCATGCCGGTTCTGGTGGGTACGATCTCGGTGGAGGTCTCCGAAACGCTCTCACGCATGCTCAAGCGCGAGAAGATTCCGCATAACGTGCTCAATGCGAAACACCATCAGCAGGAAGCTGAAATCGTGCGGGATGCCGGTCGCGAAGGCGCGGTTACTATCGCCACCAATATGGCAGGCCGTGGTACCGACATCAAGCTCGAGAAGAAGGCGATCGAGTATGAATCTCTCGATGGCGATTTGCGCAAGATCAAGAGCATGATCCCCGACCTGGAGGGACTCAACCTCAAAGAAAACGACTTCCCGTTCGGGCTTCATATCATCGGCACCGAACGTCACGACTCACGCCGAATTGATCGCCAGTTGCGGGGTCGTGCCGGTCGCCAGGGCGATTTCGGTACCTCGCGGTTTTATCTCTCGCTCGAAGATGACCTGATGCGTCTCTTCAGCTCTGACCGCATAGCGGCCGTAATGGATCGTCTCGGGGTTGAAGAGGGTGAAGTTATCCAGGCCAAGATGGTCACGAAGGCGATCGAGCGTGCGCAGAAGCGGGTCGAGACCAACAACTTCTCGATGCGTAAGCATACCCTCGAGTATGACGACGTGATGAACAACCAGCGTACCGCCATCTACGATCGCCGCAACAATGTGATCGACCGCGATGACCACAAGGAAGAGATCGAGGAGATGATCTGTAACGTCGCGCAGATGATCGTCGACGAGAACTTCACTCAGGCCGAGGATGCCGACGTGATCGATCTGACCAACGTCGCCCAGGCTTGCCAGAACTACTTCCTGCTGCAGATCAATCCGGATGATCCGGAGTTGAAAGAACTCACGCGTGCCGGACTGATCGAGGAACTGGAGAAGCGGGCGTTGCAGCATTATCACAACAAGGAGGCCTTCCTTGGCGAGACGGTGATGCGCCATCTTGAGCGTTATGCGCTGCTTACCACGATCGACAAGGAATGGCGCGAGCATCTCTACGAGATGGATCAGCTCAAGGCGGGAATCGGCCTGCGCGCATACGGCCAGCGCGATCCGCTGATCGAATACAAGAAAGAATCGTTCCGCATGTTCAAGGAGTTGCTCGAAACGATCGATCGCAACGCCGTGAGCCTGGTATTCAAACTCCAGCCGGTGGATCGTTCACAGGTGGCAGCACGCCAGGAGCGTCAGCGCCAGCTTGCAACGGTGCACGAAAGCATTACCGGAATGCCGGGTTCCTCCGGCGGCGCACTCCCGCAAGCCGAACAGCCGGATGAGTCGAGGCCGCAGAAGCGTCAGCCGATCACACGTGATCAGCCCAAGGTGGGGCGCAATGATCCCTGTCCCTGCGGATCGGGGAAAAAGTACAAGAAGTGCCACGGCGCGGAATCGTAACGCGGGATACTTCGAAGGGGATACCTTGTAGCGCTGAGGGCACCTCAACCGTGAGAGAAGTAAAAAAAAAACGAGCAGCCGTCCGGGCTGCTCGTTTTGTCATTTAGATGAACCTGTTCAGTCTTGGTACTTATGTCGCCGCCGACGCCGTTCCATCCCCGGCGGTAGCTTGCGCAGACCTGCCATTGTTCCTGCAACGACGGAAGAAAACAATTGTCACGGCGCCCAATCCGAGCGACCAGGCAATGAGATAGAACACCCAGCCGAGGTAAGGTATCTTAAAGAGCAGAGCCAGGATCAGCATACCCAGCAGCAACGCCCAGCCCAGCGACGGCCTGCCCTCTTTCTTCATTGCCCCGATGATCCAAACACCAATCGCGATGCCCGCGAACACCTTGGCTATCCAGAACAGCGCGCCATAGGTAGCGAACGCGATCAGGGCAAGTGGCAGTCCGATGACGGTAACGCCGACCATCACTACCAGAACCGGCACCACGAACACGAGCGCAAAGCCTAGAGCACCCGACACCAATCCGTTGTCCTGAATCTCTTCCACAACCCTGCTGACTCCGGCGCGTTTCGAGAGCACCATCACAATTCCCACCAGGATCGAGCCGGCCAGGAAAACCAGCGACCAGACAAACCCGCCGGGCGGCGGTGTCCAGTCCAGAAAACTTCCTTCCCCCGAAGCCGAGGTTTCTTTCTTCCACTTGGTCTCCCCCATGATCTGGGCTTCTGAAGATATCTCGGCCTTTTCCCCCGAGGTGTATTCCAGGTTACCGCCGATATAGGCACTCGGAGCGATAATAATCTTCTGTGCCTCGATCTTGAGGTTTCCCTCAATCCTGCCTGTGATATTAACTTTTCCGGAGAAAATGTGCGCGTCGCTACCGATCGAACCATTGATCACCGTTGTGGCGCCGAAGAGCGCTGCATCACGGCCCACCCTGGCATCATTCGAGAGTGTGATTTCCTGCGCAAAGAGTGTGGCATCCCCGCCAATATCAGCGTTGAGCACCAAAGTCTGCACGACCGCCCGATACGACCGCTCGATACTCCCGTTGACAGTGGCAATCTGGCCGACCGTATGGAGGTTTCCCATGATGTCGCCGTTTGAGGTCGTGGTGCGGGCCGCCATGAAAAGGTCGCCGACAACCGAGCCGTCGAAGTTTACATTCCCGCCCAGGAGAAACACATCTTCATCAAAATCCCCGCTTAGATATATTTCATCCTCTGACTTGAAATAGAACCCGCTGGCAGTTGAGCTAAGAAGTGTGAGAATTGCGATCAGGCAAAAGACAACTTTGATCAATCCAAAATTCCTATTCCAATACTGCATACTCCACCTCTACCGGATTGCGCGCCGACCAGGCACCGATCTAGTATACCGCCTGCGCGCAAGCATTGTTACGACATTCTGAGCTACGATACTCTCCGCGGCACTGCGACATCCTGAGTTTCGACAATCTCAATTTCTGTCATCTCGCTGAATCACTTCAGGTCTCTAAGGTGTCAGGGTTAGTCGCTCAAAGTTATAGCTGATAAGCTTTTATACTACAAGGCCTTTTTTGATCCCTGATACCACCGCAAGTTTTCTGTGAACCGTTCGCGCCGAGGCTCGACAGTTTGATTGGAAGTTGAACAGAAGGACTGCTGAAAACAGGCAGAGACTCAGAATAGATAAGCAATAACAGCTAAAGCCTAAGTCAGGTGACAAAATGATGGCGCACCCACTGGAACAACATGATGAACTTTATCGCAAAGCATTCGAGAAGTTCAGAGAGAGCAAGCTCGATCAGGCCCGCGCTCTGGCAGAAGCCGCCGCGGAGCAGGCGCAACGCTACCTGCTGCAGGAAGGGCTGGCAGTTCCGGTGGATCACTACACCTGTCGCGCCCAGGCGCTTTTAAGGCTGATTGACGAGAAAAGCTCACACCATAACGCTCCCTAAGCTCCATTCAGATGGTCGGCGTCGTGACCTGCCCGGACACACTCCAAGGCGCCGACCTCCTCTCTCCTCCCGGCCCCACACGCGATTCCAACCTCAAAAAAGCCAGGCCAGGCAGCGTATTCTCTCCGAAAGCGGTAATGTTGACAGAACCGCTGGGGATTTGTATTGTTACATGAATAAGTAGTTCATTTGGTATCTACCTTTCCTGACTCTCGGCTTGAGCCATCTCTGAGCGGAGCCTGAGGAAGTTTGTACCGCTGATTGAAAGATTAGGAGTAGTTCTTGGCTGTATCTACACGAGGCAGATATGGAGTCCGCGCCCTGCTGGCGATCGTAAAAGCGGAGGTTCCCCTGTCGACGGCAAAAATCGCCACCGACGAGGGTATCTCGCTGCCATACCTCGAGCAGATATTCAACAAACTCAAACGCGCCAGGATCATCAAATCGAAGCGTGGCGCGCACGGGGGATTCCTGCTCGCACGCCCCGCCGAGAAAATCAGCGTTGGGGAGGTTATTGCCGTACTCGACGGCCCGGTTGATTTCGGGCATTGCCACCATCCTGACCATGAGGAAGATTGCGAGAAACGAGATATCTGCGCCTCACGCCGTTTCTGGGCTGAGCTTGAGCAGGATGTTAACAGCAAACTTTACAGCACAACTCTGCAAGACCTCAAGGACCTTGAAGCAGGGCTGATTGAACAGGTTCGCGAGGATGTAACCGCAGGGGCGAACGACCGCGTCTGAAGCGGCGCTTAGGAAGAATGAAGCAAGTTTACCTCGATTATAACAGCAGCACGCCGCTGGATCCGCGCGTTCTGGAGGAGATGCTGCCATACCTGCAGAACAACTACGGCAATGCATCTTCGATCCACGGCGTCGGCCAGCGAGCCCGTGCCGGTCTCGAACAGTCGCGCGAACGCCTGGCTGTGAGCCTCAACTGCCGCCCCGACGAACTCTATTTCACCTCCGGCGCAACGGAAGCAAACAACCTCGCGATCAAGGGTGTCGCTGATGCCCTCGCACACAAGGGCAAGCATATCATCACCACCCGGGTAGAACATCAGGCGGTCCTCGAACCGTGTGAATATCTGAAGCGTCAGGGTTATGATGTCAGCTACCTCGAAGTCGACAGCGGCGGCAGGGTCAGCATCGATGAGCTGCGTTCGGCACTGCGAGAGGATACAATCCTGGTTTCGATCATATACGTCAACAATGAAACCGGTACTATTCAGGATATCAAGGAACTCGCGGCCGTAGCACATGAGCATAAGGTCCTCTTCCATACCGACGCAGTGCAGGCGATCGGGCGGATGCCGGTGGATATCAGAGACCTCGACGTCGATCTGCTTTCGGTATCGGCGCACAAATTCTATGGACCGAAGGGCGTCGGTGCACTCTTCGCAAGGGTCGGCACCCGCTTCACCCCGGTAATCCATGGCGGTTCACACGAGCGTGGCAAACGCGCAGGCACTGAAAACATAGCAGCAGCGGTTGGAATGGCGCGCGCACTAGAACTGGCGGTCGCCGAGATGGATGAACGTCGTTCCCACGTCGAGCGGCTGATCGATCGACTGAATACCGGCATCCTCGAACGAGTACCATCTGCCAGGTTTCATGGTGATCGCGAGCACTGGCTCAAGTACACGATGTTTTTCACCTTCCCCGGAAGCGATGGGGAAGCAATCCTGGTTAACCTCGACATGAAGGGGATTGCTGTTTCGTCCGGATCAGCGTGTACCTCGGGCGCAACCGAACCATCTCATGTGCTTCTCGCGATGGGAGTGCCCTCCGAAGAGGCGGACACGGCTGTGCGCTTTTCACTCGGGAAGGATACCACCGACGCCGATATCGACTACGTCCTCGAAACCCTGCCGCCGATCATCGAGAATCTGCGTCAGATGTCGCCCGAATACGCCAAAGCTGAATAAGCAGCTATAATCTACCCCCGATGAACAAGTCGAAACAAGATACCCTCGTTGCTGTCGCAATGTCCGGTGGCGTGGATAGCTCCGTCGTTGCGGTCAAGTTGAAGCTGGAGGGATACAACGTCATCGGCCTCACGATGAAGCTCTGGGATTTCTCCGAGATCGGCGCGGAGGAAGACAAGACAATCTCGCGTCGCTGCTGTTCGCTGGAGATGTTCGATGATGCCCGCAGCGTCTGCTACAAGTACGGCATTCCGCACTATGTGCTCAATATGCATGAGGACTTTCACGAGACCGTGATTGATGATTTCGTGAAAGAGTACCTGGTTGGCAGGACACCAAACCCATGCGTGATCTGTAACTATAAAGTGAAGTGGGAACTGCTCGAGAACAAGACCAAACAAATGGGGTGCGACTATCTTGCTACGGGCCACTATGCCCGCATCGAACAGGATGCAGAAACGGGGCGATACAGCATCTTGAAAGGCGTCGACGCCACGCGCGATCAGTCTTATTTCCTCTGGGGGCTCAAACAGGACTCGCTGGCGCGTACGATGTTTCCACTCGGAGACTTGCGCAAGACGGAGGTACGCAAGTTGGCGCAGGAGTATGGCCTGATCAACGCCGACAGAGAGGAATCACGCGAGATCTGCTTCGTGCCCAACAATGACTACACCAAACTGGTTGAAAAGAAGGAGCCGAATCTCCCCGGTAAGGGCGTGATCCGTGACACTGCAGGAAATGCCGTAGGGGAGCATGAGGGTTTCTATAAGTACACCGTCGGACAGCGGCGCCGCATCGAGATCAAGACCAACCAGAAGAAGTATGTGACGAAGATCATTCCCGAAAAGAATGAGATAGTCATCGGTGATGATGAGGACCTGTTCGACCAGATATTTCGCGTCAAAGAAGTCAATTGGGTCGCACTTGATCCAAGGTCACCGGAGACGCGAAAACCGATTACAGCGACCTCACACACACACATCAACCATGATACCGCGATTACTTCCTCAGATAATCATTCCCGCGCAAGCGGGAATCCACTCCCGCAAGCCCCGCAGATAACTGCGCTGGCCAAAATCCGCTATTTGCACAAACCGGTCCCTGCCACGTTATCTCTATTGACAGATGGGAATGTAGAGGTTAAACTACACGAAGCCCAGCGTGCGATCACGCCGGGTCAGAGCTGCGTCTTCTACGATGGCGACATCGTTTTGGGCGGCGGCAAGATCGCTTAGGTCGAACTGTCATAAGTGGTATCCGGTGATGCTCGCGCAGGCCGGACTATGGGGGGCTGCTGAAAACAGGGCAGTTGATGTTTTCGGGGACATCTTGACTGTATTAAAGGGTAAATCATACTAACCGCGGAGGCTCCGTGAAGCATTCACTACTCACGAGCAAAACCACAGGGACGGTTTTGGGGTTAGTTTTCTTTCTCACTGGATCTGCCATCGCTCAGCAGATCCCTTTCGAATATTACTATGGCCGTATCGTCGGCCGGCAGCAGCTTAGTCTCGACTATCACAACTTTGAAGAGTCAAGAGCGTACATCGATGGATCGTTCTACTTCGGTTTCCGCAATCACTTCCGCTTCGGAGTCGATCGTCTCTTTACCTGGATTCCCGAATTATCGGAGGACGCACTGCGCTGGAACGAACCGCCACTGCGGGGAGATATTCAACTCAAGGATGGTTTGCGATTACATAATGACTTGATCTTGTGGGATGAAGACCACGACATGCAGAGCGGGGAATCACACTTTGGCTACTGGAATCGTGAGTCAGCAAATATCGATCAATCGCTGATCTACTTGCAGAGAGCCGGAATCGAGTACAGGGAAGAGCACTCGCTCTATCAATATCTTGAGGGGCCGTGGCTGAATCCGTCACAATCGCTTATCGAAGGTGACTGGAATCTTTCATACTCAGATCAGGATTCCCGCCAACAAGGCAAGACGAACGAGTACATTAACTACTGGGGGGACGACTCCAATACCTACAAAACGATTGACCTTCAGACTGCGATTACCAGAGGCTTTGGAGAGCGATCGAATGTTTACTTACTCGCCGGGTTGCTTCGGGCCTCAACCAATTCAGATCATCGCTATATCAGGGATGCCGCTGCACCGGTGGATACATCTCTTAGAGTCAGCGATGGCATATCTGATGGCGACAACACTCAGCTGACGTTCAACCTTGCTTCGACATACAAACCGAACTCGAAAACATGGATAGCAGTTTCAGCTGATCAGATGCTGAGATCAATTGGTAGCGACTGGCACAGCAGTTCAGTGCGGGACTCGGTGGTGCTCTATGAAGAGAACCGCCGTTCGGATGACGACTACTTCCAGAGCAACTGGAGCATTTCCCTGAACTGGGTCAGTCGTTCCGTCACTATTCCATACCAACAGTTACTCGACAACTTCCAGGGATATTACGGCATGCAGCTGCCGGCGAACACTCTCCGCTTCTCAGGCGCGGCGCAATTTCGATATCAAGACCAGTCTTCTGAGTTAAGAATTTATCCAGCAGATGATATAGCCACGCAGAACTCGTTCAAGGGTGTTTACAGAGAGCTCAATCTCGATCTAGGCCTGGAATACTTCATCATGCCCAATCTGAACTGCTCAGTGATGCTGACATCGAGAAGAACGGTATCAAACAGTTCGCGGAGTCTGCTCAATAGTCATGGCCAAAGGACAAGCACAACATTCGGCGTACAATACCGCAACTTTAGTTGGGACCAGACCAAGCGACAGGAAATCGGCTGGAGTGAAATCAGCGATATTGACTACCTACTTGGAGCAATGCCGCGACCCGGCGACTGGAGAGTCTCACTCTCGGTTCGACCACCGACCTACTACGCGGATTTTCGCGCCAACGAGGTTAGTTTGTTCAACTTCTTCAAGGGTGAAGACGATAGCCGCTGGGAGGAGCGGTTTATCGGTGAAGTCGGAGTCTGGTCATTCCTGACCCTGACGGCTGGAGCCTACGTTACCCAGCATCCCTATCGGGGTGGCACTGAGACATCCATCTCGCAGTCGCGATCGATAGTGATTCAACCAACCTCATTCGCGCGAATCGAACTCTACTGGGGCCAAATCGCCTATCACTATTCGGATGCGGTTTTTGAGGATTTCCCCGAGTTTGATCCCGACACCAGCACCTGGTCATACAATTGGAAGCTCGATATCATCATCTAGTCAGAGAGTACTTATGCTGAGTTATCACCAGAAGATAAAGGGTGCTGTAATAGTCCTGATGCTGCTACCCGGACTGCCGGCTCTTTCATTGGCCGATGACGCAAGCGCCACTGACTCGACACAGGTGATACCATTCGATTATTTCTATGGGCGGATTGTTGGGCGGCAGCAGTTCACACTGGGTCTTGAGGGTTCGCGGTTTGAAAACCTGAGCCTCTCGACAGGACTCGCAATTGCGTGGAATGATCAAGCAGAGATTGGATTCCCGAGGCTCACCCTCTGGGAAACCTCTCGCGACCACGTTATCATACCGTCGTCCCTCGCTTCAGTACTGGGTTGGTACCAACTGAACGATCGGACTCGAATCGGCGTAACAGCGGGGCTCTGGCATGATGGAGTTCAGCCTACCAGTCGGCCCTCGTCCAATGGATTTGGATCCAGTAGAGCCTGGGACATTGGTTTGCGCGTCAGACTATCATCAGAAGATTCAACAGAGTTTGATGAATATAGAGGTCTATTCATGCTATTGGATCAACCCGCGGTTCCATCCGGCTCCTGGAGGATCGCAGGTGACTTCGATTGTTCCGATGCCGACAAGTTTGGTACCGAGAATGACCATTTCATTGCCAGCGATAGAACCGAAGTCTCCCGAACCTACTCAGGATCCATGGTCGCTTCTGTTGGTTTGTCGAAGCACATCCTGTTGCTGATGGCGCTGGGTAGTCAAAAGTTGGAGCGAGCTTCATCCCTCGGCAATAGGGCCTATGGCGACGAGACCGAGTCTCCCGCGAGATTCAGTACCAGTCTCGTTAGCGATGATTGGATGTCTGAAGTGGATCATTCGCTAAACCTTGGGATCACGATGTTTACGTCTCGATCATCCTGGATATCGCTTCAGACATGGTACGTAGACGAAAGCGGAGAAGGAGGAAACTTCTACCAGATCCTGGACTACGACTTATTGTACTCTCGCACCAGTTACGAATCATCGCTGTTTGACCGGAGTGCTTACGGTGTTTCGGTTTCCGTAAGAGCAATCGACACGGCACATAGGATATCCTTGAGACAAGTCCTTGATAACTATTGCAACTACTTCGGTTATCATCTCAACAAAGGATCATCAGAGTTCGTTCTCAATGCGCGATTGGCATTTGACTTCTCGAATTTCAATTCGGTGTCCGTGAATGAGCACGGAGAGATCAACGGGTGGGGAGGCGGTGGATCAGATGACAAAGAGATTGAAGTTTCACTTGCCATGCGAAGGCATACGTCATCTCATTTCTATTTCACTCCAACCCTAAATCTGCGGCGGTGGTCCTCGCTGCCGCATCTTGCCACAAGAAATCTAGGTTGGTATCTGCACCAGCAAAGAATCTGGATATCGTGTGGCCTGTACTATCAATCCTACAGTTGGGGCGAGCCTGGGGTTGACGAAGTCAGTTGGAACGATGTTAGCAGTATAGACTACTTGCTGGGTCCTCTCCTTAGACCTGGGCATACTAGAGCTTATGTTAGATTTGACTCACCTTACCTCGGCTACGAACAAGAACACAGGGATAACTCGAGCATATTCAACATAGCCTTCAGAGGGGTGCATTACGCATCGACGAAGCTTGAGGCAGGCTTCAGCAAAGGGATTGTAGAGTGGTATCAACCATCCATGGCAGTCAGTTTAGCGTACGAGCCGTGGATTGATGTATTTGATTTCCGCAGAAAGAGGTACCTGATTGGTATCGATCTTGAGCATCAGTGGCAGCTTGGAGCTTTTCTTCGGATTTCCGCTCTATTGAAATCGCATCACACGCTCTGGAGAGACTCCAGTAGTCCACCGGAACTAGGCTATTACCTTAGTCACACCTGGGACCTAAGTTTCACGACGAACCTGATTCTGTGACCCTCTCCCCTTTCCCCCTTTCCCCATCCCGCCGCCTTTCGTATCATTGCAGTAGACGTTTAGAGATGCAGATAGCACGTGTAAATCCACGGAGGTAGATAAAGCATGGTACAGATGAAATTTCATGGTCATTCCTGCTGGGAGATCCATAACAATGGTCACGATCTCGTGATAGATCCCTTTATCAGTGGTAACCCGCTGGCGAAGGCAAGCCCCGATGATGTCAAAGCCAAATGGATCATCATCTCGCATGGTCACGGCGACCATTGGGGTGATACTCCCGCGATCGCCAAGAAGAACGATGCCACAGTTATCACGAACTTCGAGTTAAGCAACTACGCAGAGAGCAAAGGCCTCAAGGCGCATCCATTGCATATTGGCGGTGGCCATGACTTTCCATTCGGGCGAGTCAAACTGACGATTGCGCATCATGGCTCAACCCTCGAGTCAGAAGATTACGGCGGCAATCCGGCAGGGATTCTCCTGCACATCGATGGCAAAACCATCTATCATGCCGGTGACACCGGCCTCTTTATGGATATGAAACTGATTGGGGAGATGGACAAGATCGATCTCGCACTGCTTCCCATCGGCGACAATTTCACCATGGGACCGCGCGATGCCGCCAAGGCGGTCGAGTTCCTCAAACCAAAGACGGTGATCCCGATGCACTACAATACTTTTGATGTGATCCAACAGGACCCGAAAGCATTCAAGGCTGAGGTCGAGAAACAGGGTGTCAAGTGCGAGATCGTCGATCCGGGCGGGACGTTTGAACTGAAGTAGGATTGAACCAATTTCTCGCAGGGGCGAGAACTTGTCCCGTGGCCGCCAGCCGTCCTCGTCTGGCGGCGGCAAACGCGGCAGGCGAGGACGACTGCCGCGCACTGGAATGGTCCCATCCTCACGCGCCGCATCCATCCTGGCGCATCGCGATATCAGCCATCAGTGATCAAACGTTCCTCGCTGACGGCATGCGAAGACTCTTCAGCTGACGTAGCCAAACCCCTCTTGAGAGGGGTGGCTTCGAGGATTCCACTCCAGTGGAATCTTCGGAGCCGGGGTGTGTTTACTCGTCTTTGTGGCCCCCTCGGTGCACACCTCTGTTCCCCCCACTTTCCCCTTGCCGCCATTCGCCTGATTCCCCTTCTTCCACTCCATGAGTGAAGCCAAGCTATATCTCGTCTCTACTCCACTAGGTAATCTCGGTGATATCACTTACCGTGCGGTCGAAACCCTCAAGTCGGTCGACCTGATCGCCTGCGAGGATACCCGCACCTCGCGAACGCTTTTGCAACACTACCAGATTAACAAGCCGCTGGTCTCGTATCACAATTTCAACGAACGACAGGTTAGTGAGAAGATTATCAGCCGTATCAAAGCAGGAGAGTCGGTCGCAGTGATCTCTGATGCCGGCACTCCTTCGATCTCAGACCCCGGCTTTGTGATAGTGCGGGCAGCAATCGAGGCGGGAGTCAGCATCGAAGCGATACCGGGTCCCGCGGCAGCAATCACCGCACTGGCTTTGAGCGGACTGCCAACGGATGCCTTCATCTTCTACGGCTTCCTGCCGCCAAAATCAGGCAAGCGCAAGCAGGTGATCGAATCACTGGCCGACCGACGCGAGACCCTGGTCTTCTATGAATCGCCATACAAGATCAATAAACTGGTGGAAATGCTGCTCGACGTGCTCGGCAATCGCCAGGTTGCTCTCTGTCGCGAGTTGACCAAGAAGTTCGAGGAGACAATCCGAACCGACCTCGATGCATTAAACAACCTGCTCAAAGATCGCAAGCTCAAGGGTGAAATCACGCTGGTGGTCGAGGGCCTGACGCGACAACTTCGAAAAGACGCTTGACACCACGGCTCTACTTCCTCGATATTCGCACTCAGTGAAAGCTCAATCTTGATTTGAAGGGAAATAAATGGCAGAGCAATATATCTTCACCATGCTCGGGCTGTACAAGTACTATGGCCAGAAGCAGGTGCTCAAAGACATCTACCTCAGTTTCTTCCCCGGTGCCAAGATTGGCATTGTCGGGGAGAACGGCGCCGGCAAATCAACCGTGTTGCGCATCATGGCGGGCAAGGATGATGAATTTCAGGGCACCGCTGAGATCCTCGGAAACTACAAGGCCGGGATTGTCGAGCAGGAACCTGATCTCGATCCAAAACTCACCGTGCGTCAGACGATCGAGAAGGCATTCGGACAAACCACCGATCTCCTCAATGAATACAACGAGATCGCCGCGAAGATGGGTGAGGAGATGTCTGACGATGAAATGACCAAACTGATGGAGCGCATGGGCGAACTGCAGGAGAAGCTGGATGCTATCGATGCCTGGAATCTCGACAGCCAGATCAAGCGCGCCGCGGATGCTCTCTGCCTGCCGGAGGATGACCGCGTAATCAGTACTCTATCGGGAGGCGAGAAGCGTCGCGTGGCACTCTGCAAGGCGTTGCTGGAGCATCCTGACCTGCTGTTGCTCGACGAGCCCACCAACCATCTTGATGCCGAAACGATCGATTGGCTCGAAACGCAGCTGGCGGAATATCCCGGCACGGTGATCATCGTCACGCACGATCGCTATTTCCTCGACAATGTCACGAAATGGATACTCGAGCTTGACGGCGGTCATGGTGTACCGTGGAAGGGCAACTATTCATCCTGGATCGAACAGAAACTCGAGAAGCTCGCCTCGGCGGAACGAGGTGATTCGCCACGTGCCAGGATGCTGCAGCGTGAGTTGAGCTGGATCAAAATGTCGAACAAAGACCGTAAAGAACTCTCACGCGCCCGCCTTGCCGAATATGAGCAATTGGTGGCGCGCGAGCAGGCAGCGGCAAAGAATCCCGGGGCGGTAATCCAGATCGCACCCGGACCGGAACTGGGCGAGAAGGTTATCGAGTTCCGTAACGTGGCGAAAGATTACGATGGCAACCTGATCATGGAG
>JBECKX010000052.1:0-2570 GCA_040235515.1 Candidatus Zixiibacteriota bacterium | reverse complement strand
CAATATGCTGGTCGCCCTCTTGACTGCCTTCTCGATCAGCGCAGCCAGCCCGTGGTGGCACGGAGTCGGGTTTGGAGCACTATATGGCCTGGCGACGGGGATGGTAGTGTTTTTCGCCAAAGGCGGCTTCCGTTCAACCGACACGCCGTTCGTGACAGCGGTCAGTTTGATCATCGGAGCGTTGATCGGGCTGGTTGTTGTAAATTTTGGGTTTTGAAACGATTTGTGCAAATTCCCCTCGGAACTTGACAGATAAGATCAAAGGATTTCAAGTAAACTTACCCGCGACGGGATTGTGCGAATGAATTCGCACCTACTTGTTTTTCCCCAGCCGTAATTTCCGTTTGATCTCGGCGACTGCGTTGTTGTGTTGGCTGAGTGTCCTGGTGAAAACATGCTCGCCACTCCCTGTTGCCACAAAGAAATAATAGTCGGTGTCTTCGGGCCAGAGCGCAGCCTCCAACGCTTTCAAGCCGGGTGAACCTATGGGGCCCGGGGGGAGCCCGTAATTCTCATAGGTGTTATAGGGCGAATCAAAGGTGAGATCCTTCCGATAGAGGGGTCGGTTCAAACCGCCCATCGCGTAAATCACAGTCGGATCACACTGCAATTTCCAGTTCTTTTGCAGCCGGTTGTGAAACACTGATGAGATCAATCGATACTCGCTGCCGGCGGTCGCTTCCGCCTCGATCATCGAAGCCAGCGTTGTTGCCTCGTTGACCGTCATTCCCAAATCGGCCAGACGCTGCCTCATTTCCGGCGTCCATTGTGACTTGAACATCTGGACCATCTCGGAGATGATATCTTTCGGATCGGTGTAAGGATAGAAGGAGTAGGTTTCAGGGAAGAGATACCCTTCAAACCCCGGTGCGTCGATCTCGAAGCTGGCGAAGAATTGCTCATCATTCAGCAGCTCAGCGATTTCTGCAGAGTCAGATTCAAGCTTCTCAGAGAGCAACGGAATTATCTCCGCCATGGTGCTGCCTTCCGGAATAGTCACCCGGTTCAGTTCTCGCTTTCCCTCTTTGAATAAGTCGACCAACTCGTAGTGCGAGATTCCACCCTTGATCTCATATCGGCCGGGGTGAATCTGCTTGTCAGTGTCACTGAACCTCATCAGGAACGCATAGACCCGGTGGTTGACTTTCAGGCCGGCATCAGCCAGTTTCTGTTCCACATCCGCCGCGCTGTCATTGGGTCTCACGATGATCTCATATTGCTTTGCGGGGTCACCGATTTTGTGGTAAATCTGGTAGCCGCCGAAGATCAGCGCTATCAGGAGAAGCAGCGCCAGCCCCCCGACAATCTTCGAGGCCAACCGCCGTCGCAGGAAGAATTCGATGATGTACACGATTGGCAACAGAAGCACCAGAGCGTAGATGAAGAGCGTGGTGATCAGCCAGGAGATGAAATCGGCGAAACGTCGCATCAGTTAGTATGATTTCCCGTAGTAGTAAGGTCTAAGAATCAGTCTTGTTGCCATGCTGCCCGCCGTAGTGCGCGTCCAGGTAGTCCTGCAATATCACCTGCGCGGCGATTGAATCGAGCTTGCCACGCATCTGTCTTTCCGATTGGCCTGCAGCTCGCATGGCAGATTTTGCCTCGGCGGAAGTAAAACGTTCATCCTCCAACACTACCAGATAACCGGCGCGACGCAGTCCCGCCGCGAATGCCTCCACTAACTCTACGGTCTTCCCCCCCCGATCGCCGGAGAGTGTAACCGGAATTCCGAGCACGATCAGTTCCACTTCGTGCTGCCGGAGAACTTCAAGAACGCGCGGAACCGCCTCCTGCGGCTGGTTCAGCGTAATGGTCGGCAGCGGTTGAGCGGTGATGCGCAGCGGGTCGGAGCAGGCAAGTCCAAGCCGCCTGGTGCCGAAGTCGATCCCGACGATTCGCTTAGAGTAAATGGTCATGGCCGAGTGAATTTACCTAAGTGGCACAGATTAGTCAATTTTAGTCAATGAGCTAAGTTGCCGCCTCAAGATGGGGGCTTGACGAGCTTCCGCAATTCCTCATTATTACCCCATGCCGAAGATAACCGCTATTACCCGGCAGAAGCGCAATCCGAATCGCTGGTCGATATTCATCGATAAGAAATTCTTCGCCGGTTGCAGCGAGGATTTGATCGCATCTCTGAACCTGCGTACCGGCGCAGAACTCTCCGGGGAAGAGATGAATGAGCTGCGCGACCAGATGGGTGTCGCGAGGGTCCGTCAGCGGGCGCTCGACTACCTCAGCAGACGGGCGCGCTCCGAGAAAGAGATGCGAGACTACCTTGCCGGCAAGGGATTCGAAGCTGGTGAGATTGATGCCACGATTAACTGGCTGCTGGAGCGTAGCTATATCAATGATGAGCAATTTGCTGGCGATTGGGTGCGTGGCAGGCTGGCGACGAGCCCGCGGGGAAGGCGTAAGTTGATGATGGAATTGTACCAGAAGGGTATCGAGCGCGACCTGGCTGAAAAGGCTGTGGATTCCCAGCTGGGTCGGGAAGATGAAACCGAGGCGGCGTACAAAACCATTTTGACGCGGCGGGCACGTTATCAGAAGCTGGAAAGACTTGATAT
>JBECKX010000050.1:0-21863 GCA_040235515.1 Candidatus Zixiibacteriota bacterium | reverse complement strand
ACATCAGGGTGCCTCTCAGAGCCAGTGAGAGCGAAACGTAGTTGATTCGCGTACTAACATTCCGGGTCACGGGATCCAAATCCGGGTTCCCCTCTGCGATGAATTTGGTTTCCGAATCAAATCCCTTCTGAAGGAATCCGCCCTCAAGCCTGAGCGAAAAAACCGGACTGATAGGGGTCTCGAGCTGAAGCGATGCTGTCCAGCACTGCCCCTCATCGGGGTTGAACTGGAATTCGGTGGTGGAGTAGTTGAAATCCGACTTGTTGTAGATAAAACCACCCTTGACACCAACCGAGACCGACTGCGCGAATAGTGTCGCCGAAGTAACAATGAAAGCCATGATCAGCGAGAATGAGATTCTGAACATCCGATATGCCTCCTTGAAAGTGGACCTTATCAATGTCCAAAGGATAGAGGAGTTAATCGATTTTGGCAAGAGCTACTTTCGCCAATAGCAGCGATTCGGCAGCGGCGGATCAAGTCAACCCTCCGCGGCAGGGCATTGCGGGATACCGCGAAAAAACGCTGTCAACATAGACCCAATTTGTAAAATTTATGCTTGACTTTGACTCCCCGTCCAAGCTATAATCGCTGGCATTTTTTTAGGAGATTTTAGGACGTATGAAGAACACCATCACCAAACTCGCACTTTTCCTGGGGCTGCTTTCCTTTACCGCCTTTCTCACCTACTGTTCTGCGGCGGATTCATCCGACAAGCCAATGACGCAGGAGCAGCTGGTTGCGCGCGGTAAGTACCTGGTAACCTTCGGTGGTTGCGAGGATTGCCACTCACCCAAGAAGATGACGGCAAACGGCCCGGTGCCGGATGGCTCTCTGACCCTCTCGGGGCATCCCGCCAACGCCGGCGTGCCGGAGTTGACTGAGGGCATGCTCTCGCCAACGGGATGGATTGCCGCGACGAACCTACACCTGACTGCCTGGGCTGGTCCCTGGGGAATCAGCTTCGCTTCCAATCTGACACCGGACGAAAACTTCGGTATTGGAGCCTGGGATGTCGAGGACTTCATCAAGGCGCTGCGTACCGGACAGCACCTCGGAATGGGTCGCGATATCCTTCCGCCGATGCCGTGGAAGACGATCGGCTCGGCGACGGACGATGATTTGAAGGCGATTTTCGCCTACCTCCAGTCCTTGCCGGCGATCCCGAATCAGGTGCCGGGGCCGATCCCGCCTGCAGGTGCCACCGAACAGCCTAACTAGGCTGTAACACCCAGACTATGACTTGGAATCTGGGGTGCTGCTTCATGCTGCATCCCGGCTTCCAAACAATTCCCGCTACATCTCACTCGCCTCAGCCTTAATCCCATCGCTCAGCTATCATCCCGCAAGTTCTTGAGGCAAAATCAATTGCTAAATGGACGGTCTTTCTCTATCATTGGTCGCTACTCGGTACCCAATTCACGTGATTCAGGCAAAGATTGTCAGGAGAAGGTTAACGGATGTCACTATCCCCCGGACAGGAGATCGGTCCATACAAAATACTTGAACGCGCCGGCGCCGGCGGGATGGGAGAGGTTTATAAAGCCCACGATACCCGCCTCGACCGAACGGTTGCGATCAAGGTGCTGCCCGCGCTCTATCAGAACAACAGCGACTTGCAGGCAAGGTTTGAACGGGAAGCCAAAGCGATCTCCCGGCTCAATCATCCCAACATTTGCACCCTTTACGATGTCGGGCATGAGAACGGGGCAGCCTACCTCGTGCTGGAATATCTGGAGGGCGAGACGCTATCAAAGGTGCTTGAGCGGGGACCGCTACCGGCGGAGGAGGCGATCAAGTATGGAATCCAGATTGCGGACGCGTTGGAACGCGCGCATAAGCAGGGGCTGGTCCACCGCGACCTGAAGCCCGCAAACATTATCCTCACCAAGGATGGGGCCAAGTTACTCGATTTCGGGCTGGCAAAACTCCAAATCCATGACGGCGTCGTGGAGGGGATGTCGGGTGCGACACAAGCTTCTCCCCTGACCGGTCAGGGCACCATACTTGGCACGATTCAGTATATGTCGCCCGAACAACTGGATGGCAAAGACGTGGATCAGCGGAGTGATGTATTCGCGTTCGGAGCCGTCTTGTATGAGATGGTAACCGGACAGCGCGCATTTCAGGGTTCGAGCCAGGCAAGTGTGATTGCAGCGATCATCAAGGAGAAGCCGCGAGCGATTGCAGATCTGCAGCCGCTATCTCCGCCGATGCTTGAACGCGCTATCCTGCAGTGCCTCGAAAAGGACCCGGATCAGCGCTGGCACTCCGCAGGTGACTTGAAGCGCACGCTGCAGTGGGTGCAGGAGGGTGGCTCGCAGGTTGGAATTCCCATACCGGTTTCAGTGCGCCGGAAGAAGCAGCTTGGCCTATCCTGGCTGGTGGCGGCAGTCGCCCTTGTCGCCGCAGTAGTTCTGGCATATCTCTACTTCTCCGTCCCAACGACTGCGCCACAGGTCACCCGCTATTCAATTTCGGGCCCCGCCGAGTTGAAACTCATCAACTGGCCTCGGGTTTCGCCGGACGGCTCGATGATAGCCTTTCTCGCCACCGACTCACTGGACGTGAACCGGATCTGGATCAAGCCGACGAATGCGCTTGAAGCATATCCGCTGGCCGGTACCGAGGGTGTTGGCCGACCATTCTGGTCACCCGACAGCAAGTACCTGGCATTCATAGATGGTCGTCAGTTGAAGAAGATTCCGGCACAGGGTGGTCCAGCAGTTCTGATCAGTGAGACACCGGACGGCGCTGATGGTTGCTGGGGGTCGAAAGGCACTATCATCTTCGATGGAGACCGGAATGATTCGATCAGACAGGTTTCCGCATCAGGTGGCACACCGGTGGCCGCGACCAAACTCGATCGCTCGCGTGGTGACCGCTACCACGCCTGGCCCTGGTTCCTTCCGGACGGTGAGCACTTCCTTTTCATCGCGCATGGTGATTCGACTGCCGGTGGTGGTCAGGAAGATCTGTTGCGTGTCGCCTCCCTGGACGGGTCGATAGACAAACCACTATTCAAGGTAGCTTCCAGAGTAGAATACAGCAGTGCCGGCTACATCATCCATGCCCGCGACGGTATCCTCTTTGCCCGAAGATTCGATCCTGACAAACTCGAGGTGAGCGGGGAATCGATTCCGATCGCACAGGATATCTCGATCCCTAATGGCGATCGCGCAGATTTTTCGATTTCGAATAATGGCGTGCTGAGCTACATGGTCGGTGGCGTTGGCGGACTTTCCCACTTCGTATGGTATGATCGCAGCGGGAGGGAACTGGAGGTCGAAGGAGACCCCGGAGTTTATGAAGACCTGTCATTGTCGCCCGACGGAAAACGCCTCGCTTACTCAGTCACCGACAGCAGGTCGAGCACTTCAGATATCTGGATCCGAGACTTGGAGCGAAAGGTGGCATCACGTTTGACTTTTGATCCGGCTAACGAGATTTGGCCCATCTGGTCCACCGATGGCTCACGAATTGCTTACGCGAGCGATGCAACCGGTGATTACGACATTATGGAGCGACAGGCAAATGGTTTGGGAGAACCTCGCATCATTCATCAGGCATCGGGTTCCAATGAGGGCCCGTCTCAGTATGAGTTGGATGGTAACAACCTAATCGGGGTTCGCTACGCGGAGACTGCTTCTATCTATCGCTTCAACCTGACTGATACATCGGAGCACTCAGCCGTCATAGCGACTCCTCATAACGATACCCGCGGCCAGATATCTCCCGATGGCAGATTTATCGCATATTTAAGCAATGAAACTGAATCCTCAGAAGTGTACGTGCGTGAGTTGAGCGCATCAGGCGGCAAGTGGCAGGTGTCGCCGGATAACGGCTTTTCACCAAAGTGGCGAGCTGATGGAAAGGAACTCATCTACTACACGTCAAATGGTGATTACTACGCAGTACCGGTGGGAGCCGGAGATGGCTACTTCCGTGCCGGTGTTCCGCAGAAACTCTTCAATAAGAGCTATCGTGGTGGCGGGATCGTTCAGTATCGCTACGATATGACTCCAGATGCTCAGAAGTTCATTGTGAATGTTCCTGTTACTGCCGGAGTCATAAGCAAGATAGTTGTGGTCGCAAACTGGGCGGAGGAACTGGAGAAGGACTGAGTAGAAACTACTCGTCGTCCGATGAGTCTTTCAACCGGAAGAACAATTCCCCTTCAATCAGCGCAGTGTACTGCGTGGCCTGGTTCCCCTGGATCTTGGAGCGTTCGGCCGTAATCTGCGTCTTTTCCTCCTGGCTGTAGACGTAGCCGTGCTCGTAGTCAAAGACGAGCGAGCCGTTCACATCCACCTTGTCGACGCCACGGCGGGTCAAAGTGTCTGACTCCATTACGTCGAAGGGCAGGATCAGATTACCTTTGTAGTCGATGATCACGCATTGCCGGCCGTCGACCTCCACAAACTCACTGACTTCGTAAGTCGTGCTGGCATCAAGTTTCTCGCCCGACGGCATGAATATCTTCACAGTTTGCATCCAGGTGTAGCCCTTGCCAACCTCCTCGGTGGGGAAAGTCGGCTGGGATTGTTCCAGATTCGATTGGGCATACTCTTTCCACTTCGACGCCTCGGCGTCGGCCGGGAGCACTAACTCGCTGACCCGTCCGTTCGGCGCCATCGTGTATTGCAGTTCTTCGGTACTGGAGACGACTTTAATGGAAGAATCGGCATCAGTCTCACTCCAGCTCCAGACAGATGATTCATTGATTCTGGCAAAACCTGAGTCGGAGACAGACTGCACGGTCTGGATCATTTCCCCTTCCGATTCAGAACTCTGGGATACGACCGGTGAGTTGTTGAGCGAGATCGTCTGCTTGTTAATCTGGTGATAGACGAGCTTGCGATTCGGCTCGAATTTCATCCTCAGCAGGACCTTGGGTGACGACTCGCCGCATCCTGCCGCAAGTGCAGCAATGATCAGCGAGGCGGCCAGGCACACCATATAGGCGGCCAACCGCTGAGTTCGCCGGTTATTGGATGAGGTGGAATGATTCAAGAGAACACCCCTGAGGCCCAGGCCCAAATGTCTTTACCAATATTCACCCGTCGTCACTCTCATTTCCCCAAGACCACCCCGAGTGCCTGCTCGACTGACCTGTCGATGATATTTCTGCACGGTACGCTGGTCAAACTACTAATCAGACCGCCTGATCAGACTGCCTAATTAGGCGAACCGGCCAATGAGCGAGAGCGCGATAGCGAGGAGGGTGAGCCGAGAATGGCAGTCGACATCAGCAGGATATCCGCATACTCCCGCAGTTCTTCCGCCGAGAGGACCGGCTGATCCACAGCGGTCACATGTTCGGCGTAAACCTCCGTCATCGAAACGTACGGGCCGGCACTCTCCAGCGCCGGCAGATCCACAATTCGTGTGGGAGCATGATGATACATCATCGGCGTCAGAATCGCAATTGCAATAACCAACGCCGCTGCCGTCGCCGGAATCGGCTTCCAGTAGGTAGGCAGAAGAATAGAGCTGATCCGATCCCAGAAACTGCGAGGATGGATATCCACGCGCGCGAGGATTTTTCGGCGGGTATCGGCGAAGTAGGTCTCCGGGGGGAGCTTCACCCGGCGCCGCGACACCTGTCGAAGATAGTTTATCTCGAGCGCCGCTGCGGCAGGGGAGACGCCGGCATCGACCAGCTCGGCTCGCAGCGCCTGAGGAGTAGTTCTCTCCAGGTCTCCCGGGCCAAGGTCGAGCAACTTCTCCTGTGTCTCATTCATTTCGCGTTCTTGCATTTAACCGTAGTCCCTTCCCCGATGATGCACCTGATGGTTCGCTCAGACCTACTCATCGAGAATATCCTTGAGTTTCTTTTTCACTTTGGAGCGAGCGATGTGGAGATTCGATCGAACCGTCGCCTGGGGGCAATCCATCATCTGCGCGATCTCTTCCTTGGAGTAGCCATCGACGTCATGCAGCACTATGGTGGCACGCTGCTTGGGTGGCAATTCCGCGATCGCGGCGTTGATCAGGTCGAGTAGTTGTCGGTTCTCCTGCTCCTCCGCCGGGGTTGGTATCGAGCGCGACAATTCGAGCAGATACCAGCCCGATTCCTCGGTTTCACTCTCCTCTACATTGACGAATTTCCGCTGGCGTTTGCGGATGATGTCGATGCAGTAGTTGGTCGCAATCTTAAAGATGAAACTGGGAAAATTCGAGTCGGATTTGAGTCGACTGATGTTCTTGACCAGTCGCACAAAGGTTTCCTGAAGTACTTCATCGGCCTCCGTGTGATTTCCCAGCATCTGATAAGCATGTGCGTAAATCTTCTTCTCGAACAGTCGAACCAGCTTATTAAAGGCCTGCTCATCGCCTTCCTTAAACCGTTCGACCAGTTCCGAAATGTTCTCAGTCACGGCACCCCACACTCTCCGACCCAAATTGAAGACGCCTCTGGATCGGTTTTGTTCAAAACAGATGGTGTACGAAAACAATAAACCTATGTGGTCTTGCAACCGATTGTCAATTAATATATTAGAGTGTCGGCTCGCGGCGGCTGCCGACGCGCTTCCGCCCCCACGACAGCGGCGGCGCGTCGCAACAATATCGGGGGTTGGCGGTATCGCTTATTTTGGGAGAAATGGCTCGCCTCTACGCGAGTATCACTGTATAAAGAGCAAGGGCTCGGAACCAATGAGCAACTGTCGGCTGCAGCGCCGGCGCCGAAATTGTAACTACAACTACTTGAGATATGAGGTAGCATAACGGTGAAACGACTGACAATTCTTCTGTACCTATCGATTTTACTCCTGGTGTCGGGAGTGGCGGGGCTGAACGCAGAATCAATGGAGGGGATCGGTGAGATCGTGGCGCACAATGCGATGTTGCCGGCGCCGGTGGGGTATGACTCACTGGCTTTTCTGAGGATCGATTCGAATATCCCCGGCAAGCCGATGGAATTGTTTATGCTGAACCTGAAGAGTGGCGAGGAAACGAGGGTTCTGCCCGGATTCGATTTCAAGGATATGCCGAGCTTTACCTTTGCCTTCTCCCCGAACGGCAGCAGCTTCGTGATTCCGCGGCTGGTGGCTGGTCAGTGGGAATTGCTGCGCTACGAGAGTGGCAAGCGGCAGGGGGAAGTGCTCACCAACTTGCGTGAGTTCCGCAAGAACTTCCCGGCGAACCTCTCGGAGCGACTGAAGGCGAGCCCGGAGCTTCTGATCACGGTGTCAGACCTGGCATTCTCACCTTCTGGCAAGCGCGTTGTCTACAACATGGCGCTGCCTGATCGTAACGCCGTCTGGGCGATTGATCTCGACAGCAAGGAGATTCGCCAGATGACCCCCGACAACGTCGGCTATTATGCGCAGTCCTCCCCCGACGACGAGAGCGTCTACTACACGGCCAATGCGATGCGTCCGCAGGGCAACTTCGATCAGGACATTATCCGGCGTTCATTCCTCTCCGGCAAAGAGGATACCCTGGTCAGTGCCGGGGCTGACGAATTCGGTGCAGTGATCTCCCCGGACCAGAAGTATATCGTCTATGCCCAACGCAAGAATGAGATAACCGACATCTGGGTGAAGAACCTCAAGGGCGGTGAGAGCAGGAAGATTACCAATACGCCTTCCGGCGGCCACTGCAATTTCCCGCGCTGGAGCGCCGATGGCAAGTGGATCTATTACCAGGTCGCTGGGATCGAGAATCCGCCGATGACAGCGCGGCAAGCCTTCAAACCGTTCTGAGGCTTTGGCGATCGGTGTCAGCGATCCTTCGCTGATCCGAAGATCCCGACAGCCGGCTCCGGTAGTTTTTGGTTGACTTATGGTTACAAAAGGGGTACACAAGATGCAGCGCGTGTGGCGTGTTGTGCCATCAGTTCATAAAACCATATTATCATTTGACATAAGCTTACAGCAGCAGAATTGAAACTAAGAAACGCTAGCTCTGCGGAGGGAAGGCGATGTTAGATAACATTGGACGTGCGTTTACCTACATGTTCGAGGACAAGGATTGGGTGCAGAAGATCCTGTTGGGCGCTGCATTCATGCTCCTCTCATTCCTGATCGTGCCGATTCCATTCCTGCTCGGCTACTATCTTGAAGCCGCCAGGAATGCTTCCGAAGGCAAGCCGGTGCCGCTGCCGAACTGGGATCAGCTCGGCGACAAGTTCCTGCTGGGGTTGCTGGCATTCATCGCGATGCTGATATACTTCGTGCCGCTCTTCATTCTGAACTTCCTGCTCGGGCATATTCCCTGCATCGGGGTGCTGATTTCGATTCTGCTCAGTCTCGCGGTCTCGATTGCGATGCCTTACATTATGGTCCAGATCGCCCGCACGCGGACGATAGCTCCTGCGTTCGATTTTCCTGCGATCATAGCGTTCGTGTCGCAGAACCTGTTGAACCTGATCATCGTGATCATCATCGCCAATATAGTGTGGTTGTTCTCAGGGCTGGGCTTCATCGGACTGATTATCGGCATATTCTTCACGATGTTCTACGCGCTGCTCGTCGGTGCTTACCTGATCGGTGAAGTGGTCCGCGTGGCCGAACAGGGCGCGGCTGCCATTTCGGTCGAGGATGTACCACCGGCAGGTGGCCCCTCTGCGGGAGACTCGGACCCCGATGACACCGGAACCCACCAGCAGTAGGCCGGGGAGCAGTACGGAGAAGCTCGAACAACTCGCATTTTGGCTGATTACTGCAGCAACCGGAATATACTTCAGCGGTGGCATCCTGCCACCGCTGCTTCATTTAGCGGGCTTAGATGGGCCGGCGGATATCCTGCTTGCGGCCTATGCCAATACCTGCCATCAACTGAGCCACCGAACGTTACAGCTTTGCGAAACGCCGTTTGGCCTGTGCGCCCGCTGTATCGGTTTCTACGGCGGACTTTTTGCAGGGGCGCTGTTCGCAACCGTCTCGCGGCGACGTCGCGGGCCGGGCTCCTGGGTGGTGCTGGCGATCGCACTGGTGACGTTGGTAGATGTAGTTTTCTCTCTCAGCCCCGAAACGCTTACCGGAAACTGGATCAGGCTCCTGCTGGCACTTCCGGCGGGAATCCTGCTCGCGGCCTGGGCGCTCGCCAGACTACGGGCGACCTCCGCCGGAGCAAATCGCAAAACTCTGCTTGAGGGTGGCACGGGCAGTTAGTTATCTTTCCTTACTATGGTCACGCTGCGTCGCATACTGCTCAAGAACTTCGCCATCGTTTCCCAGACGGAGGTCTTGTTCGATTCGGGCCTTACGGTGATTACCGGAGAAACGGGGGCGGGTAAGTCGCTGGTAGTCGGAGCGCTGGCACTGATAATGGGTGAACGCGCGAGCAGCGATTATCTGCGCACGGGGGAAGAGCAGGCGTTCATCGAAGCGGAGTTTAGCGGCGATCTCGGGAAGTTGCGCGATATCTTCGAGCGCGAGGAACTGGAGCTTGACGGCGATACGATTACGATCACGCGCGAGATCCAGGCCGACGGCCGCAATCGCTGTCTGATCAATGATCAGAGGGTAAATTTGACGGTCCTCAAGGAGATCGCAGAGCGCTTCTGTGATTTACATGGTCAGCACCAACACCAGTGGCTCCTTGATACGGAGCGGCATGTCTGGTTCCTCGATCAATTCGCCGGATGCGGCAAGGCTTATGAATCGTATCGATCCGCGTACGACCGTTATCGAAAGCTGGTTGCGGAGATTGGCCAGATAGAACGAGCGCTGGAGAAGGCAAAGGAGAAACGGGAACTACAACAATTTCAACTCGATGAGATCGAGCGCGCCGCCATCAGGGTGGATGAGGAAAGTGAGCTTGAGCAGGAGCAAAGCCGGCTTGAAAATACTGCGCGGATCCAGAGCGAGTTGTCGGCGGCCTGCAGCATTGCCGAGAGTGACGGTGGCACCATCGAGCAGCTCAGCGAGATCGTGCGCCGGCTGGAGAGCGTGGCGGCGCTGCTTCCTTCGGTACAGGAGTTCCTGCCGGAGCTGAAGTCGGTAAAGATTACGTTGTCGGAGGTAACGCGCAGCCTGCAGGAAATCGAGTCGGAGCTTGAAGAAGACCCACAGAGACTGGAGCAAGTGGGGGAGCGACTCGCCGAGATCTACCAGCTCAAGCGCAAGTACGGCGGGACGGTAGAGGCAATGCTCGCCTACCGGGATGAGATCACCGACTCGCTGCTGAAGAACGACACCGACCAGTTGAATCTCAAGGATCTCCGCAAGCTGGAGCCGCAGGTTCGAGCTGAGTTGTTGACGGCAGCCGACGAACTGCAACGTCAACGGGAGAAGGGGGCAAAGGCGCTGCAGAAGAAAATGGTTTCCGCTCTCACGGCCGTGGGGATTGCTAAAGGAACGCTGGAGGTTGAATTCAGTGACGTGAGTGACGGGATAGAGGTCACAGCCGACAAGCCGACTTCCGGCGGGCGAATGCTGGCTGAGTCGGGACCGCTGGCCGCGCAGTTTCTCTTTAGCGCCAACCCGGGAGAGCGAACCAAGCCGCTGGCGCAGATCGCCTCGGGAGGTGAGCTGAGCCGGGTGATGTTGGCGCTGAAGTCACTGATTGTCGGTGCTGATCGAGTTGACGTCCTCATTTTCGATGAGATCGATGCCGGAATCGGCGGTGAAGCGGCGCGGCTCGTTGGGCAGAAGTTGAAACAGCTCTCTACACGCCAACAGGTGATCGTGATTACCCACCTGCAGCAGATTGTCTCCTATGCCGACCATCACCTGAAAGCGATGAAACGAGAGATCAAGGGGCGCACGGAATCGGAACTGATCCCGCTGACTGAAGAGGAGCGGGTGGTAGAGCTGGGCAGAATGATTTCGGGTGGGAAATTCAGCGACATCGAGCGAAAACAGGCGGAGAAACTTCTGGCGGAGGCGCGCGGCGTCGAGCCCGCTGAGTAGTCAGCTTCTGATTCTCTCGAGCGTCGGAGAGAGTGGCGCAGCCCGCAAACTTTCCATTGACAATATTCTAGCTTGGGCTATATTGGCAGCCGCTTGACGGGGCCGTAGTTCAGTTGGTAGAACGCTTGACTGGCAGTCAAGAGGTCAGGGGTTCGACTCCCCTCGGCTCCATTTGATTTCAGGCGCGCCCGGCGCCGGTTGTTCCTGCTTAAGTCCAACTACAAAAAGGGTTTGGAAAATCACGCGCTCTGCTATAATTTTTGCTACCCAAGGGACGGCAGTAGTCAAAAAAGATCGATTTGACCTACGTTCCGTTCGTATTCTTACATAGCCTGTTTACTCTTATTGCAGTGTGACCAACGGTTCAACCCTGCAATCGAGTCAGAGTTACTGGAACTCTGATGGGGGTGCGAAGTTATCAGAATCGTCAGGCAGTTTGGTTCGAAGATTTTGGAGTCATTTCAGATGTTTGATAGAGGAGTTTCACTATGAGTAATACCCTCGGGATAAAAAGCTATGACTATGCCGAGTTTTATGTCGGCTCCGCACGGATGGCGGCCTATTGGTTTTGTCGGGCGCTCGGGCTTGAGATAACCGGTTACGCCGGTCCGGAGACAGGCGTGCGCGACCGCATGTCGTTCTACCTCACCAGCGGCAATATCAAGATGATCGTCACATCCGCGCTTCACCCCGGCACCTACGATATCTGGGGCTGGGTGCAGCGGCATGGCGATGGCGTAAAGCGCTGGGCGATGGAGGTGGAGGATGTCGAGAAGTCATACCAGTATGCATCGGAGCATGGTGGTGTGTTCGTCCGCACTCCCCACGAAATCAAGGATGAGCATGGTTACATCGTTGAGGCCGCGTTGAAGATTTACGATGACACCGAGCTGATCCTGATCAACTATGACAACTACAACGGTCTCTTCCGCCCCGGATTCGAAGAGCCGAAGTTCGGGATGAAGCTGAAGTTCGAGAATGGTGGCCTGACCCAGTTCGATCACATTGTCGGAAATGTGCGCACCAACGAGATGAACCAGTGGGCGAACTACTTCAACAAGGTAATGGACTTCGAGACCTTTATCGACTTCGGGCCGGGCGATATCTCCACGAAGTATTCATCGCTCTTGTCCAAAGTGGTGCGCTCGAAGGATGAGAAGATCAAGCTTCCGATCAACGAGCCGTACGAGGGAATAGCGGTATCGCAGATTGAAGAGTATGTCGAGCATTATCATGGTACCGGGATCCAGCATATCGCGCTTTACACCGATAACATCATCAACTCGATTGCCGCCCTCCGCGAGAATGGCATCGAGTTCCTCGATGTTCCCGACACCTACTATGACGACCTGCGCGCCAAGAGTTACTCGATCAATGAGGATATCGACGAGTTGCAGCGCCAGCGAATCCTCTGCGACACTTCCGGCAAGGGTTACCTGTTGCAGTTGTTTACCAAGCCGATCGGTGACCGTCCCACATTCTTTTTCGAGATCATCCAGCGCGTGAATGGCGCCGAGGGATTCGGGCAGGGTAACTTCCAGGCTCTTTTCGAAGCGATCGAGAGAGACCAGGAGTTGCGTGGCACGCTGATGCGCGCGGGCACGTGATGCACTTGATGCACGCGGGTGTTGATCGATTACAACAGTTTGGTCGCGTAACGAATATCTGGAGGTAAGGCATAATGCCGTTCTATCATAAGCTGGGAAAGCTGCCGCGCAAACCGCACACCGTTTTCTACAAGGATGACGGCAAGAAGCTGTATCGCGAGGAGTTGTTCTCCACACGCGGTTTCTCGGGAATCTTTACGAACAAGTACCATATTCATATGCCTACGCGCGTGAAGAGCGCGACGCACCTTGACCTCAAGGAAGCGCCGGTATGGGAAGAAGCACCGCTGCTCTATTACCATTTCTTCACCGACAGGAAAAAAACGCCCGGCAACTTTATCACCGCAAGAAATCTCTTCATGCGCAATAACCACACGAAGATTGCCACGGCGAATCCGACAGAAAACACCGAAGATTTCTACCGCAACGCATTCGCGACCGAATATATCTTTATCCATCACGGCACCGGGAAACTGTTGTCGGAGTATGGCCAGTTAGATTTCGTCGAGGGTGATCAGATCCTGATCCCACGTGGCACCACCTACCAGTTGGTCTTTGACAAGCTGGAGGGGAACAAGATCTTCATCGTCGAATCCGACACGCCCTTTGAGCTGCCGGATCATTACAAGAATGAGCATGGCCAGTTGCTCGAGGGCGCGCCGCTGTGTGAGCGCGATATCAAGCTACCGGAGTATCTTGAGCCGGTTGACAGGGAGGGTGACTTCCGCTTGATCATCAAGGCGTGGGATAAGGCCTACGAGTATATTATCCCGCATCATCCGTTTGACGTCGTTGGCTGGGATGGCTACAACTATCCTCATGCATTCAATATCAGGGACTACGCGCCGAAAGTGGGGCGCTACCACCTGCCGCCGCCGGCGCACCTGCTCTATCTGACCAAGAATTTCGTGTTGTGCAATTTCTGTCCCCGGCCCTACGACTTCGATGAACAGGCGATACCGGCACCTTATTTCCATTCGAACATCGATTCGGACGAGATCATCTACTATGCGGAGGGGGATTTCATGTCGCGCAAGGGGATCGAAGAGGGCTCGATAACTCTGCATCCGGGTGGCATGCCGCATGGACCGCAGCCGGGTAAGACTGAGGCGTCGATCGGGAAGAAGGGTACCAATGAATATGCGGTGATGGTGGACACCTTCACGCCACTCTATGTGACGACCAACGTCAAAGACACGATCGATCCGAATTACGCCAATTCGTGGCTCGATGAGGATGCAAGTTAGTTCTTCGGTGGTGATCGCAACGGGTGATGCGATTCATGCCGATCTTTGTACGATAGCAGCGTCGAGATTTCATGCCAAACTCTCTCGCAGTGGTTTGTGTGAGAGTCCTGGATATGGTATCTTCCGGTATCAGGATATTTGAGGGAACTTGATATGATCAAGATACCGGACCATATAGAAAACCTCTGGCCCTACAAGGCGGGTAAACCGATCTCGGAGCTGGCTCGCGAGAAGGGGCTGGAGCGGATTGTAAAGCTGGCCTCGAATGAAAACCCGAACGGGCCATCCCCGCTGGCGCTGCAGGCGATTCAGCAGGCACTTCCGCAGTCACACCTCTACGTCGATCCCAATGCCTACGAACTGGTGCAGGCAATCTCACAGGAGTTCGGTGTGCCGCCGCAGCGCATCGTCTGCGGACATGGCACGGACGCCATCCTGGAGTACATCATCATGGCGTTCTCGGATGACGACGACGAAGTGCTCACCTCGATGGGGACATTTATCGGTGCGTATGTCAACACCAACAAGCTTGGGCGGAGGTTGGTTCGGACGGAACTGAAGAATTACGAGTTCGACCTCGAGGCGATCCTCGATGCCATCAGTGACCGTACTCGGATAATCTATCTCGCGAATCCAAACAATCCAACCGGCACGATCATCACCAGGGATCGGCTCGATTGGTTCCTGAGCCGTGTGCCCGACAACATTATCGTCGTTCATGATGAGGCGTACTGCCAGTACGTCAACGACCACCCGGAATACCCTGACGGTTTGAGCTACAGCCTCCCCAACTTTATCGTGACTCGCACGCTCTCAAAGGCATATGGTCTCGGTGGACTGCGGGTGGGGTTTGCCGTCGGGCCCGAGGATCTGATCACCGCGCTCAGCAAAGTTAAGCTGCCGTTTGAGCCGAATCACTTAGCCCAGGTGGCCGGCACAGCGGCGCTGAGAGACTACGACTTTTTGAAGCGGACGATGGAGTTGAATCGTCGTTCGCTTGCTCGTTTCGAGGAAGCTTTTAGCGAGCTGGGAATTGAGTACGTACCAACTTACTGCAATTCGCTGCTATTGGTGTTCGCCTCCGAGGAGCAGGCCGAGTGGTTTTTCAACGAGTGCCTCGATCGTGGTTTGATCGTCAGGCACGTGAAATCGTTCGGAATCCCGGAGGGGATCAGGATCAACTCCGGCAGCGATGATGAGACAGATTTTGCCATTGATGTCATCAGGGATGTCATGGCCGGGATGAAGGAAGTATTTACCTCCAAGACCGAGGGTAACAGAGAAGCAATGCAGAAAGGCGAAGAGCAGGAAACTAAAGATGAAGCTTATATCGTTCCTCACCAAGACTAACGAGATCAGGACCGGACTTTACGTTAACAATCAGATCTTCGATCTGCAGAAGAGCGGATCGAAGCTCAATCTCGAACTGCCCGTAGAGATGAATCGATTCCTGGCAGGTGGGGAGAAGCTCATGGATCGTGCCCGTGAGGTCGAGGCCGCGATCGCTTCAGGGAAAGTTGCCGAGGGCGAGTGTAAAGAGGATGTCAGGAGCCTGCTGGCCCCCGTACCCAAACCGCCGTCATGCCGCGATGCTTATGCCTTCCGCCAGCATGTCGCGACCGCGCGTCGTAATCGTGGCGTTCCGATGATTCCGGAATTCGATCAGTACCCGGTGTTCTATTTTACCAACCACAACTCGATCATCGGTGGGGGGGAACTGGTGGTTGAAAAGGACCACCTGCAGAAGCTCGATTTCGAGCTGGAGTGCGCCATCGTGATCGGCAAAGGTGGGCGGAACATCGAGGCGAGTGAGGCCGACAAGCATATCGCCGGGTTGACGATCATGAATGACTTCTCGGCCCGCGTCCTGCAAATGGAGGAGATGAAGTTGAACCTGGGACCGGCGAAGGGTAAGGATTTTGCCACCGCGATCGGTCCATGGTTGGTTACTCCCGACGAGTTGCAGGAGCGCTCGCAGAAGACGAAGTTTGGCAATACCTGGGATTTGAAGATGACCGCCAGACACAATGGCGAACAGATATCGGAGGGTAATCTGAATTCGATGAACTGGACCTTCGCCGAGATCATCGAGCGGGCGTCGTATGGCGTCGATCTCTACCCCGGTGATGTGATCGGTTCCGGTACCGTCGGGACCGGTTGTTACCTGGAGTTGAATGGTACCCGCACGCTGGAAGCCAAAGAAGCAGGCCAGGTGTATGAGCCGGTCTGGCTGCAGGTGGGAGACACGATCGAGCTTGAGATCGAGTTGCTCGGCAAGCTGACGCACACGATCGTCAAAGCCGATAAGGATCGTTCGATCCTGGCGAAAAAGAAAGCGGTTCCGGAACAGGTAGGGGCCTGATGACCGCTTACAGCGGCGCGCGACCACTTAATATCACCGTAGTATGACAATGATTCATATCGAGCCGAAGGAAATGACAGTTCCGCAGGTGCATGCCTACCTGCTCAGCGGGGTTGCCCCGCGGCCTATTGCCCTGGTCTCGACGCTCAGCAGCGATGGCAAACGCAACCTGTCACCCTTTTCATTCTTTAACGCTTTTGGTGCAAATCCACCGACGGTGGCATTTTCACCGGCACGTCGTGGACGCGATGGAACGCTGAAGGACACATACAATAATCTGATGGCAACGAAGGAGTGCACGATTCAGGCAGTAACGCACTCGATCATGCACCAGGTCAACCTCGCCTCGGCTGAATGGCCGTCTGAAGTGGATGAATTCGAAAAATCAGGATTGACGCCGGTGGCTTCCGACATAGTCAGACCGCCAAGGGTAGCCGAATCACCATTTCAGATGGAGTGCAAGCTGACGCAGATGGTTCACTTAGGCGAGAGCAAAGCATCGGGGAACCTGGCGATCTGCGAGGTCGTGAAATTTCATATCGCAGAAGAGTTGCTTGAAGGCAACATTATTCACCCCGCACGCATTGGCCACGTGGCGCGCAACGGTGGTGCGTGGTGGTCCCGGGTCACGGCAGAGAATCTCTTTCAGTTACCCAAGCCGCCCGCGACGCCCCTGATCGGCTACGACGGCCTGCCCGCTTCGATCAAGCAATCGCACCTGCTCTCAGCCAACAATCTTGCTCAGCTTGGAAATTACCAGACGATCCCCGGTGAAGACGAGATTGCTTCACTGCCGAAACCTGAGTCCGGGGTCGAGTATTCCGCAACCCTGTTTGAGCGTATGGAGCGAGAGGGGCAGTATGAAGCGATGTGGAAACTGGCCTGTGCCGCAATGACGGCAGGGGCAAGCGCACTGGAGTCGCTCTTTCATCGCACGGCACGGGTTGCGCTCGACCAGCGCGACGACCGTGAGTTTGCGTGGAAAGTACTGGGTTACTGGCTCAACCGGTCAGCGCAGAACTGACCCGATACATTCGCGCGTCGCATGAGACCGCTGAAATCTGAGTTGGGACTTCGCATTGATCAGAGGGAAGTTGAATGTCGCAACCAATCTGGCGCCCATCGGCCGATAGGATAGCCGCATCCAATACGGCGGCATTTCTGAAATATCTCAAAGAAGAGCAGAATCTTGAATTTGCCGGGTTTCACGACCTTTATCGCTGGTCGGTCGCGAATATCCCCCGATTCTGGGAAAGCATCTGGGAGTTTGCGAAAATCAAGCACTCAGAATCCTATGCTGGGGTACTCTCGAGCAACGAGATGTGGGGCAGTAGCTGGTTTGCGGGTGCGAAACTCAACTATGCCGAGAATCTGTTGCGGCACCGCGACGACCGGGCTGCGATCATTTACTGGAACGAATCAGGAGATCGGGGGAAGATATCTCACGCTGAGTTGTATCGGCGCGTGGCACGCTTTGCCGCCGGGCTGAAGCGTGCGGGTGTAAAGAAGGGTGATCGGGTGGCAGCCTACATTCCAAACATCCCTGAAGCGGTTATTGGAATGCTCGCTACGGCGAGCCTCGGCGCGATCTGGTCCTCATGCTCGCCAGATTTCGGTCAGCAGGGAGTCCTCGACAGATTCAGCCAGATCACTCCGAAGGTATTGATTGCGATAGACGGCTACCGCTTCATGGGCAAGTCAATCTCAACGGTTGACCGGGTGGCGCAGGTGATCAATCACCTTCCGTCACTCGAACGGGTCGTGATTATTCCGATCCTCGGTGATGCGGCAGCGAGCAGTCTGGAGAAGGCGACTGCCTGGGATGACTTCGAGGACCGCTCCGCAACGGAGCTGGAATTTGTTCAGGGGGATTTCGATCAGCCGCTCTACATCCTCTACTCGTCGGGGACGACCGGAAAGCCTAAGTGCATCGTGCACGGCGCAGGTGGCACACTGCTTCAGCACTTCAAGGAGCACACGCTTCATTGTGATTTGCGCCCGGATGATGTGATTTTCTATTTCACCACTTGTGGCTGGATGATGTGGAACTGGCTGGTTGGAGCACTCTATCAAGGCGCGGCGATACTGCTTTATGACGGTTCCCCGGCGCATCCCAATCTAGCTGTTTTGTGGGATGCGGCTGATGCGGAACAGATCAATATCTTCGGCACCAGCCCGAAGTACCTGCAGACCTGTGCCCACCAGGGACTGGTTCCCCGCGTGTCGCACAAGCTTGAGGCGTTGCGGGCTATTCTCTCGACCGGATCACCACTGCCGGAAGCAACCTTCGATTGGGTTTACAAGAACGTAAAGGCTGATCTTCAGCTCTCCTCAATATCGGGAGGAACCGACATAGTCTCGTGTTTCATGCTGGGCAGTCCCGTGTTGCCGGTCTACCGTGGAGAAATCCAGACGCGGGGACTGGGGATGAAGGTTGAGGTTTACAACGATGCCGGTAAGCCCGTGGTCAACGAAGTCGGCGAACTTGTCTGCACAGCGCCATTTCCGTCGCGGCCGGTGATGTTCTGGGATGATCCGGATGGAGCCAAATACAGGGCGGCATACTACGAACATTATCCGGGCGTGTGGCGGCATGGGGACTTCATCAAGGTGAATGATCATGGTGGAGTGATTGTCTATGGTCGTTCGGACGCCACACTTAATCGAGCCGGAGTGAGGATCGGCACCGCCGAGATTTACGCGCCGGTTGAAGCACTCGATGAGATCGCTGACAGCCTGGTGATAGACCATGAGGTGGACGGTGAGGTTGAAATCGTGCTGTTCGTGGTCCTCAAGCCCG
Organism: Candidatus Zixiibacteriota bacterium; assembly: GCA_040235515.1. Lineage (GTDB taxonomy): Bacteria > Zixibacteria > MSB-5A5 > CAIYYT01 > CAIYYT01 > JBECKX01. Next base: position 2,985 of record JBECKX010000050.1, on the reverse strand, counting down.
GTTGCACTCTGACCGACGAGTTAAAGCAGAAGATCAAAAGCGAGATCAGGAGCAAACAAAGCCCGCGTCATGTGCCATCGCGAATTTTGGCAGTGGATGCTATCCCGCGCACGATCAGCGGTAAGAAGGTGGAACTGGCGGTTAAGAATGCGGTAGCGGGCAGGGAGGTCACCAACCGTGATGCGCTCGCTAACCCTGAGGCGCTCAGGCAGTTTGAGAATATGAAGTTGTAGCCGGACTGCTGACGTCCGGGACATTTCGCTTGTTTTGATCGTAAAATCTGTATAGCATGGATGCTGATTCATGCGTATGAAATCCGCGGAGGGGGTGTGAACCGAAACGATTTCCGGAGGGCTGGCGATGGCCACCAAGCAAGCTCAGGCTAATGAAAAGACCGCAGCAGCAACCAGCGCGGAGCAGTTTGCGGCACTTATGGACCTGCCAGATAATGACAACATCAGAAATCTGCCGCTGCACCTCAAGCAGTATATCATAGATCAGAACTACGACGAGTACACCCCGATCAACCATGCGGTCTGGCGTTACGTGATGCGACAGAACTATGATTTTCTGCGCGAGCATGCCCACCTGGTTTACTTCGAGGGGCTTGAAAAGACCGGAATCGGTGTTGAGAAGATTCCGAGTATCCACGAGATGAATGAGATCCTGCAGCGCATCGGCTGGGCCGCCGTCTGTGTGGATGGCTTCATTCCGCCGGCCGCTTTCATGGAGTATCAAGCACACAAAGTGTTGGTGATCGCTGCGGATATCAGGCAGTTGAAGCATATCGAGTATACTCCCGCGCCGGACATCATTCATGAAGCAGCCGGTCATGCACCGATCATCGCGGATGAGGAATATGCGGACTACCTGCGCCGCTTCGGTGAGGTCGGTGCGCGCGCGATGTCTTCGCGGAAGGACTGGGAATTGTATCAGGCGATCAGACACCTCTCGATTCTCAAGGAGGCTCCGGACACGCCTGCGGATGAGATTAAGCGCGCGGAAGCGGATGTCGAGTTCAAGCAGAAGAATCTCGGGGAGCCGTCAGAGATGGCGCTGCTCTCGCGCCTCCACTGGTGGACGGTCGAGTATGGGCTGATCGGGACTCTCGACCAACCGAAAATTTACGGAGCAGGGCTCCTCTCGTCGATCGGCGAATCAGCCAGTTGCCTCAAGCCTGAGGTGAAGAAGATCCCCTATACGATCGACGCCATGAATTACGCCTTCGATATCACCACGCAGCAGCCGCAGTTGTTCGTGACGCCGGATTTCGAGCATCTCAATAAGGTGCTCGCGGAGTTTTCGGAGATGATGGCCTGGAAGCGGGGTGGAGTGGAGAGTGTGAAGAAGGCGATCGACTGCCAGGCGGTGAGTACGTGCGAGTTCACTTCCGGATTACAGGTGTCCGGGATCTTCACCGACATGATCACCGATGAACGCGGCGAAGTGGCTTACATCCAGACGACCGGCCCGACGAATCTGGCCTACGCATTCACTGAGCTGCCCGGTCACGGCATCGACTATCATAAGGATGGCTATGGCTCGCCGGTGGGCAAACTCAAACATAGTCCGGTGCCGCTCGAGAGCTGCAGCGGTGGTGAGCTGGAGCATCACGGGGTGATCAAGGGTAAGAAAACCGAGCTGCTGTTCGAAAGTGGTGTCAAGGTTGTTGGTGTCGTGGATGATATCCTCTGCAAGGATGGCAAGATACAGCTAATCACCTTTACTGATTGCACGGTTACGTATCGGGATGACCTGCTCTTCAAGCCGGAGTGGGGCAAGTATGATATGGCGGTCGGGTCGAAGATCGTCTCGGTGTTTGCAGGCGCGGCGGATAAGGACGCCTATCAGCAGCCATCACTGGTACCGAAGGAACGCACGATTAAGGTGAAGTACAGTGATCGCGAGTTGCAGCTTCAAAAGCTGTTCCAGACGGTGCGCACGATCCGCGAGCGAGAGAGTGGTTTTGAGGGACTGCCTGATATCTGGCGAGTGTTGCAAAGAGATTTTCCCGAGCAATGGCTGCTGCCACTAGAAATCCTGGAGCTGCTTCGGAGCGAGGGTGGCCATGATGCGGTTGCGGCGGAGATTGAGTCCTTCCTGCAAGAGCGCGCTGATTCAGAAGGCGAATTGAAGAAACTGATCGGCGACGGTTTGCGCCTGATTGGGAAAATGACACCGGCCTAGCTTCTCAGTTGCAGCGGCGGTACTGCTAGCCGGCATGACCAGCTTCTGCTGCTTCCTGCCGCTAGGATCTTGTGCTATCAGCAAAATAGCCTGAACGGTCTCCACCCCACACATCTCCCTGCACTCTTAATCGAGAACGCCCGGCGCCGACCACTCTTCGCTATGCCCCCGAGAGAATTACACATACCGTACCTCTTCTGGACTGTTTCCAACTGATTTTATGGCGAATCGCCTTGCGCATTCGCCGAATCGTCACCATAATAATAGAGTGGATTGTCAAAGATAGGGCAGTCCGGACTGGCTGGTTGGCGGTATGGTAGAAGCTACCACCTCCGATCTGGACAGGTTGGCGCTAGCAACGGCGCAGTTGATCAGATCGGTTTTCGATGATTTCCAGAGTCGATTCCGCGAAATCACCCGTCGCGTGCGCGGGCGTTTCGAGCAGCGCGACTGGAGTGGGATTCGCAGCGATACGTTGGAGCGAATGGACCTCTATGAGGAGGTCCTGGACCATATCGCAGTACAATTAGAGCGCGAACTGGGTGCGCGCCTCCACGACCGTCAGTTCTGGAGAAGAGTCAGGACCGCTTTCCCCAGGTGCCAGGTTGGCCGGTACGACACCGACCTGGCGGAAACCTTCTACAATTCCGTCACACGCAAAGTGTTCAACACGATCGGAATCGATCGTGAAATCGAGTTCTTCCGGGTGATCTCCGCATATTGTGATTGCCCGGCGCCGGTGGATATCAGCGAACGCTACCCCGGCGGTCGGCCGGTCGAACAAATCGTCCGCGAGAT
>JBECKX010000025.1:0-37846 GCA_040235515.1 Candidatus Zixiibacteriota bacterium | reverse complement strand
GCAACCGCGGGAGCGAAAACTGCTTCATTCTTTCATTTCTGCCTGAGCGGATGCTCTCCTTCGAATGGAATGCTCCCCCGCAACTCGGAATCTATCGCTATATCAAGACCAGAGTGGTCATTATGTTCGAGGATGCGGACGCCGGTCAGACGCGCGTTACGCTCCACCACATCGGCTGGGGTACCGATCCCGGCTTCGATGAGGTCTACGCCTATTTTGACCGCGCCTGGGGATACGTGATAGATAAGTTCAGCAAGAGCGTGGCAAGCGACAACTAAAGGGAGCGCAGCGGCGGACAATTGCGGAAAAATCCTGTTTTGTCTGCTTTCTTCATACGGTATATATGTAGACTATTCGGGCAATGTCGCACGATTCGGCCCGATTCGGTAGCAAATTGACCGCATTGAGGAGTTGTAAGATGTCTGAGCTGCAATCATACCTGAAACAGGTTGATCCCGAAATCTACGCCGCCATGCAGGGAGAAACCCGCCGCCAGAACAAGAAAATCGAACTGATCGCTTCGGAAAACTTTGTCTCGCCGGCGATCCTTGAAGCCGCCGGCGGGGTCATGACCAATAAGTATGCCGAAGGCTACCCGAATCGCCGCTACTACGGTGGTTGCGAGTTCGTCGATGTCGCCGAAAGCCTCGCCCGCAATCGCGCCAAGGAACTCTTCGGCGCCGAACATGCCAACGTGCAGCCTCACTCCGGCTCGCAGGCAAACATGGCGGTCTACTTCACCGTGCTCAAGCCGGGCGATACGATCCTCGGTATGAGCCTCTCTCACGGCGGGCATCTGACCCACGGTCATCCCCTCAATTTCTCAGGATTCCTCTTCAATGTCGTCGGATACGAAGTCAATAAGGATACTGAAACGGTTGACTACGACGCCCTCCGCAGGCAAGCTATAGAAACCAGGCCCAAAATGATCATCGCCGGGGCTTCTGCATATCCGCGTACGCTCGACTTCGCAAAATTCAGGGAGATCGCAGACGAGGTGGACGCCATCTTCATGGTTGATATGGCTCATTTCGCCGGACTGGTCGCCGCAGGGTTGCATCCCTCGCCGGTACCCTATGCCGACTTTGTGACAACCACCACCCACAAGACCCTGCGCGGTCCCCGTGGTGGTATGGTGCTTTGCAAGAAGAAATACCGCAAAGACCTCGACAAGATGGTAATGCCCGGCATCCAGGGCGGGCCGCTGATGCACATCATCGCGGCCAAGGCCGTAGCACTCAAAGAGGCCATGCAGCCCGAGTTCAAGACGTATCAGAAGCAGATCGTTGCCAACGCCGCCGCGATGGCCGAGGTATTCAAGCAGCGAGGATTCCACGTCGTCTCGGGCGGCACCGATACCCACCTCATACTTCTCTCATTCGTTGAACGGGGAATGACCGGTAAACAGGTAGAGGAAGCTCTCGACCAGGCCGGTATCACCACCAACAAGAATACCGTTCCATTCGATCCTCAACCACCACTCGTTACCTCTGGAATCAGAATCGGTACTCCCGCGGTGACGACGCGTGGTATGAAGGAAGCCGACGTCAGACAGGTTGCCGGGTTCATCGATCGTGTCGTCAATAACATAGATAATGCGGAAGTTCTCGCTGAAGTGAAGAACGAGGTCGACGCGCTGTGCGACCGTTTTCCGCTTTACAACGAGTTGATCGACGAAAACGCTCCCGAAGTGCCTGTCATCTAGCGCAACGCCCAATCCTGGAGAGGAGGCCTGACTCATGCTCGTCGAATTCTCTATGGTCCCGATGGGGGGCGGTGACTCAATCTCTGCTGAGGTTGCGAAGATCATCGATATCATCGACAGGTCTGGACTGAAATACGAAACCCATGCAATGGGTACCCTGATCGAAGGCTCCTGGGAAGAATGTATGGGACTGATCAAGGAGTGCCATGACAAACTGCGCGAATCAGCTCCCCGCGTCTATACGCGTGTTGCGATCGATGACCGCGAAGGCGATAAGAGCCGGATGGAGCGCAAACTCGCATCTGTTCGCGAAAAACTGGGGCGCGACTTCAACCAGGGCACTCGTTAGGGAAGCCGTATGACACCTCAGCCGAAGATCTTCATGACAACCTGCGGGAGTGAGCAGACCGCTCAGACAATCGCTTCAACCCTGGTGGAAGAACGCCTGGCCGCCTGCGTGAATGTCGTCGCGCCTGTCAACTCGACCTACCGCTGGGAAGGGAAGGTTGTTACCGAACGCGAATGGTTGTTGATTATCAAGGCAGCCGCATCGCGCCAATCAGCCATCGGGCGGCGCATTCGCGAACTCTCGGGTTACGACTTACCTGAGTTCGTAGCGATTGATGTCGTTGGCGGCTCATCTGAGTATCTCAACTGGCTGCTCGCTGAATCCAGCGAACCGAGTTGACCGAAACGAGCCGTACCATGAAAACCGTAGCCTTGCTCACCGATTTCGGGGAGACTGATTCGTTTGTTGGGATGATGAAAGGCGCACTGCTGAAAGCCGTGCCCGATCTCACCATCATCGATGTAACCCATCAAATCGCCTCGTTCGATATCCGCACCGCGGCCTTCATCCTTGAACGATCCATAAAGCACTACCCGGTGGGAACCGTATTCATCGTGGTCATTGATCCCGGTGTCGGCAGCGATCGGCGGATACTGGCAGCTTCCGCCGGTGGTTATAGCTTCGTCGCGCCCGACAACGGCGTGCTCAGCTTTGTCCTGCGTGGTTGCGAAGATCGTCGGCTTGTCGCCATTGAACACTCCGAGCTGCTTCCCGCCAATCCCGGAAAGACGTTTCATGGCCGCGACATCATGGCACCCGCGGCGGCTCAGCTCGCCTGCGGCCGCAGGCTCGAAGAACTCGGCAACCCGCTCGGCACTTACCAGGTGCTGCCGATTCCCAATCTGCTCAAGCATGAGTCGCACGTTATCGGCGAAGTAATGTACGTCGACAAATTCGGCAATATGATCACCAACATCACCAAAGATGATTTGCCGAAGGGGGCTGAAATTGATAAGCTAAGAGTCACCGTGGGCAATTCCGTGACCACGCGATTTGCCGAAAGCTACTCCGCCGCGAATGGGCTCTCGGCGATCATCTCCGGTTTCGATACGGTGGAATTGTTCATCAACCAGGGAAGTGCCGCCGCGCAATTCAGTCAGCCGCTCGGTACTCCCGTCGCAGTAGCTATTGAATAGGAGCTTGCAGAATTGCGATGCCCATTTTGTGGTGAAGATTCAGATAAGGTCATCGACTCGCGACTCGTGCAGGATGGTAACGCCGTCCGCCGCCGACGCCAGTGCCAGGCCTGCAACGAACGCTTCACTACCTACGAGTACATCGAACGCGTTGCGCTTCAGGTAATCAAACACGACGACAGACGTGAACCCTACGATCGTTCCAAGCTGATGAAGGGTGTCGAGATCGCATTGGCTAAACGACCCGTCTCCACCAAACAACTGATGGCACTTGTCGAGGATGTCGAGGCCGAACTCTTCAAACTCTCCAAGTCGGAGGTCTCCTCCAAAGACATCGGCGAATTGGTGATGGAGCGTCTGCGCGAACTCGATGAAATCGCCTACGTCCGCTTCGCGTCGGTCTACCGCAAGTTCCGCGACAAAACCGAGTTCGTGGACGAACTGAAAAACCTGCTGGAATAATCCACTCCAATGTCACCCTACGACGATAGCGACAACTCTCCCAATTCGGGCGATATGCCGTTCCTGGCTCATGTCGAAGAACTACGCTGGCGTCTCATCAAGGTCATCCTTACCATCATCGGCCTCGGGATCGTAGCATACTTTTTCTCAGATACTCTGGTCGACTATCTGGTAGAACCGGTGGGTACAGTCTATTTTCGCCAGCCGGCCGGGGCGTTTATGATTCGAGTCAAGGTCGCCCTTTTTGCAGGGCTGATCCTGGCGATTCCGGTGTTCCTCTACCAGTTCTGGATGTTCGTCATTCCGGGACTCTACAAGCGGGAGGTCAACTTCCTCCTGCCGGTCACGGTGCTCGGCACACTCTTCTTCTTTGGCGGAGCAGCCTTCTGTTTCCTAATGGTTCTTCCCAATGCGATCAAGATTCTGACAGAGTTCGGCACCGAAAGTGTCAAACCGCTGATCGATGTCTCAGATTATTTTTCCTTCGTATTCTGGCTCTGTATCGCCTTCGGAGCGGTGTTTCAATTGCCCATTGTCGCTTTTTTCCTCGGACGGCTCGGCCTCGTGACCGCCCACGCCCTCTCGAAGGGGAGGCGCTTTGCCATCGTAATCATCCTGATCGTCGCCGCGCTGATCACCCCGACCCCCGATGCGATTACCATGATGCTGCTCGCGACACCTCTCTATGTCCTCTACGAAGTCTCCATCATCGTCGTGCGAATCACCGGTAAGAAGCGCTACGAGGTGGTCGCGGAGGAGGAATCGCGCAGCTAGCTTTTTTGGTTGGGAGAACTCTCTCTTCAGCTTATATTCGCCAGCCAATTGCCGACACTGGTGCTAACACCTGAACGGATTGTTCCCGGACGATTCAAGATGTTCCAGAGACTATCGAGCCTTTTCATATTCATTGTCACCCTCGCGCTCTGCGGTAGCGCCGGGGCCACACTACGCCCCCATCAAATCTATGCCCCCGGCGATACGGTTAGATTCAGTATCATGCGCGATGGCAAAGTCATCGGCACGCAGCAGGCTATCTGTGCCGGCACTCAGTGGATAGCGGCAACGGAGGAATCCCTCTATGTCTTCAATATGGAAACCCACGCCGTATTCCAGCGCCAGGGAAAGACCCTCGACACCGAACTCAAAAGCAAGGCTTGTTACTACGATACCGGTCTGCCCCGCCATTACGAGTATGATCTCAGCATCATGAACGCTAATGTCTCCCACTACGGCACTTTTGCCCGCGATGGCTACTCCGGTGTAACGACTCGCTTTGGCGTCCGACAACCATTCAATCTGCCGCTCGAATCGTGGCCCGCTCTCTTCGACAACAACTTCGCTCTCGAATGGGAACTCGCCATGAATATGATGGACCTTGCCCCCGGAGACTCGCTGGTTGCCCGCGTGGTGATCCCGCAGATTAGCCAGATGGTTCCAGTCCAGGTCGTCGCGCGGGAAAACCAGGTGGTCAAATTTGAAGGTGAGAATGTCGCCGTCAGGGTGCTCGAACTTATCGAGCTCAGCCAGGTGCTTTACATCGCGCACGACGGTAAACTGATCCGTGCAGTCGACCCCAAACAGAACACCATAGTCCAGAGACTCGCCTCCGGCGTGCAGGCGAAGGTTGAGCGCCCCTCCTTCTTTGCCACCGTCAGCAGCAGAGCAGGGGGGTACTCACTCTTGTTGCTCTTTGCCGCTGCCTGGGCTGTACTCTTCGGCTGGCGCAGGCAACTCAGGGCCGACTCACTCTTGGTCTTTGTCGGTGGAGCGCTCCTCTATTGGCTGGCGATCGTCATCCTGGAGCCGCTCCAGCAACTCTATTTCAGCTTTGCCCTCAACCCGAGCAGCCCATCCTCCAACACTTACATGACGCTGCTTGGTTCTGCCCTGGTCTTCGCTATCATCGAGCAGCTTGCCATCCTGCTGCCGGTCGCAGGGGTGCACTTTGCGCCGTACAGGAAAAATCCTGCCATCTATATTGCCATCGGTGCCGCCTGTGGTGCGGGATTTGGTTTCATGCAATCAGTCAACCTGACCGCTTTCGCCGCCGATGGTTCTATCCTCTCCGGTGATCTGATGCTGCAGAAATTCGGACTGATCGGCATCAGCGCCGCTTCAGGTGCATTGTTCGGTCTCTTCATCTCCGTCCGGGCATCCTTCTGGTTTTATCTGATTCCGGTTGGGATCAAAACGCTACAGAACTGGACCGCCGCGTTTCTCCAGAAGGGCGCACTTGACCAGAAGGGGTATGTCATTATCACCCTTGCGGTTGCAGTCGCGACAGTATTGCTCTTCTATTGGCTCAGGGTGCGTTTGTCAACTGCCGATAAAAAAAGAAGATAAATTAGGACATTTTTACCGTTTTTGCTTGCGGTGATATTGAACGCTTATATATTTGTCGATGATGCGACACTAAGAGTTCCGGTAGAGCTTCGGAATCCACCCGGCGCTCCCACTTGTGCTTGACAGTGATTAGTTTCGAAGGAATGAGTTACGAAAGCGCATCGACATCACGCTGTCGCTGGAGGTATTTGAAATGGCAATGAAGATCACCGACGAATGCACCGCTTGTGGACTCTGCCTGCCGGAGTGCCCGAACGAGGCGATAGAAGAAGGTGACATCTACGTCATCGATCCAAACAAATGTGACGAATGCGAAAGCGTTGGCGGCGAGTCCCGCTGCGTGGCAATCTGTCCCGTTGACTGTATCGAAAAAGCGTAGACCTCGATTTCTGGTTAGAACAAAGGTGTCGTAGCAATACGGCACCTTTTTTTGTACCATTATCTTCGTAGCACAAACGGAGAGTTCAGTTGGCGGGCGCCAAAAGCCGGCGGGCCAATCACTGATGAGCCCCTGACTCATTGGAGGAACATGTTCACACCAAAACAGATACTGGTAGTAGTCCTGATCGTGATTACCACAATTCTGCTTGTCCAGAACAGCTACAGCGTGTCGATTAGATTTACCTTCTTCAGCATCTATCTCCCGTTGTCGATACTCCTGCTGCTTGTCCTCGGCATCGGCATCGTCTTTGGATTCTGGCTCGATCGGCGAAAGAAACCAGGTGGCGGGAAAAAGACAGTTTGAGTTCATCGACGACATCGCCACTGCCGATGCCGCCTACCATGCCTACGGGGACTCATTGAGCGAACTGCTGGAGAACGCCGCGCTTGGACTCTTCGCCACCATGGCTGACATCAAACAGATCAAACCACTAACCCGGCGGCAGGTAAGCGTTAAAGGCGACGATCGCGAAGAACTCCTCTACAACTGGCTCGCGGAACTGGTCTACCTCAAAGATCTCCACGCCGAACTCTATAGCCGTACTGAAGTAACTATTGCTGCAAGCCGGCCGCTGGAATTGACTGCAACTCTGCACGGCTGCCCGATCACCGAGCTAACAGGTCACACCAGTTGCGATGTCAAAGCAGTTACCTATCATCGCCTCGCTATTGAGGAGTCGGATGAGGGCCTGACCGCGACCATCGTATTGGATTTGTAAGCGAATTTTGTGAGCAAATCTCGTATCAGGGAGATCATGGAAAAGCATAGGATTAAAGATGGCGTCTGGGAGATCCCGACTTCTGCCAAGAAGGGGATGCGGGTTCCGGCTCGCCTCTACTCATCCGACAAGCTGATCAAGTCGCTCGATCAAGGCGTCTACGAGCAGGTCACCAACGTCGCCTGTCTCCCCGGCATTGTCGGACATGCCCTCTGTATGCCGGATGGTCACTGGGGTTACGGATTCCCGATCGGCGGTGTAGCAGCTTTCTCCACCGATGATGGCGTTATATCACCCGGCGGCATCGGCTTCGACATCAATTGCGGCATGCGTCTGATTCGCACCAACCTGGTGGAGGATGAAATCCGCCCGAAACTGCCGCAGTTGCTTGACCGGTTGTTTAACTATGTTCCCGCAGGCGTCGGAGTCAAAGGCCCGCTCACCCTCTCGAAGCCGGAATTCAACAAGGTACTCGAGCAGGGCGCTGGCTGGTGCCTGAAAAACGGTTATGCGTCGGAAGCTGATATCGATCGCCTCGAAGCGCGTGGCTGCATCGAGTGGGCCGATCCTGACACTATCTCCGATAAAGTCGTTCAGCGCGGCCGCGATCAACTCGGTACGCTCGGTTCCGGCAACCACTATCTTGAGGTTGAAGTCGTACGCCCGGAAAACGTCTTCGATCAGCGTATCGCCGAACGCCTCGGAATCAACCTTCCCAATCAGATCGTCGTATTGATTCACTGCGGTTCGCGCGGTTGCGGTCACCAGACCGCTACCGAATACCTGCAGGTATTCACCAAAGCGCACAAGAAGTATGGCATAGAAGTCAACGACCGTGAGCTGGCCTGTGCGCCATTCAAGTCGCAGGAGGGGCAAGCCTATTTCCGCGCGATGGCGTGCGCTGCCAACAACGCCTTCGCCAATCGGCAGTTCATCGTCCATAACGTCAGACGTGCCTTCGTCGAAGTGTTTGGAAAGTCGGAGGCTGAACTCGGCCTGCAAACGGTCTACGATGTCGCACACAATATCGCGAAAGTAGAGCGTTACAAGATCGATGGCAGGGAACAGGAAGTCATCGTTCACCGCAAAGGTGCGACCCGCTCATTCGGACCGCATGCCCCCGATTTGCCATCCAGCTATCGCGATATCGGCCAACCGGTGTTTGTAGGCGGCTCGATGCAAACCGGCTCCTACCTCTTAGTCGGCACTCAACTGGCAATGGAGGAAACCTACGGCTCGACCCTCCATGGTTCCGGTCGTACCATGTCGCGGATCAAAGCCAAGAAGAGTGTGCGTGGAGAGGACCTCCTCAAACAGATGAAGGAGCAGGGGATTGTCGTGAGGGCTGCCTCGATGCGCGGGCTGGCTGAGGAGGCGGGATTTGCCTATAAGCAAATCGATGATGTCATCGGCGCGGTCGACTCGATCGGTATCTCTCGTAAAGTCGCCAAGCTGGTTCCGATCGGCAATATCAAGGGTTAGTGCGAAAGAAAAGTCAGCGCGAACCAGGCATAAAAAAAGAGGGGTCCACTCTGGATAGGGTAGAGGGGGCTAGGAAACTACCCTAGGACAACAGAGGAACGCCCTCAAGCGCGAAATATAGAATTAGCTGCCAAAGTGTCAAGCTAAAAACATTAAAATCATAAAAGGAAAGTATAAAAATCTTGTCTTTCTAACCTATTCTCCCCGCGTGAAATAACACACAATAGGTATAGTTATTCTTTCAGTCTCCGGACCGTCACATTCCAGGGTCAGAGATGTGAGATAATCGGCCTCCACAGTGGGCACTTCGACCTGCTCAAGCGTGAATACGACCTCGTCACCAGCCCCGATCTTGGCGCTCTTCTTGTCAATCTTGAAATACTTATTCGGGAATTCCGTGAAGGATATCTCTACATCATCAGCAAACGCATTCTTGATCTTCATCTCCTTCACAATCCTGCCATCTTTCGAACCGAATTTCGAAAAACGCAACGTACCCGGTTCAACCACCAGATTAGGGTAGGTCTGATTCACAACTGCGAAAAACTTCACCGATTTGATCGGATCAACCGGGTCGTTGGTGAAGATATCCACCTCTTTCACTACCTTTCCGGTCATCAGTTTTGAATCGAACGTAATCTTCAATTCGGCCGAGTCTCCGGGAGCGATCGCATCGGTCACCAGCGGAACTGCCGTGCAACCACAAGTAGGCTTCACCTTGACGATTCTCAGCGTGTCCCCGCCGCTATTTTTGATCCAGTAAGTGTGAGAAACCACCACATCGCGCGGCATATATCCGAAATAATAGTAGTCATCCGGCACTTCAATCCTGGCTGCAGAATCCTCCGCCAGCAGCGGCAAGGCTTGAGCCAGAACGAGCAGGAGTGCCAATCCGACGCATGCCAACCATCCGGTACCATTCACAGATCTTTGCTGCCTACTTGCCGTGCTCATAGCTGACCTCCAGTTCTTCCTCAAGTGGCATCTCGTGAGCGCGCATCCACTCTTCACAGAACATCTTGCTGATATACCTTATACCCCCGTCAGGAACTATAAAGACTACAACTGAATCCTCCGTGAGTTCCTCCGCCAATCGACGTACACCGGCGTAGATCGAGCCCGTAGAACCGCCCACCGAAATGCCGAGCCGTCCGCTCAGGGCACGGGCCAGCGTGAATGATTCCGGGTCGCCGACCTGGTAGACCCTGTCGATATACTGCGGCTGGAACGCGTCCACGAACTTCTCTGTGCCGATACCCTCGACCAGGTGGGGAAGTGCTGTCGGTTGCGCCGTACCCGCCTGAATCGACTGGAACCACGAACCGAGCGGTTCAACGCCGACGATGCAGGTGTTGGGATTCTTCTCCTTCAGGAAGCGTCCGATCCCCGAAATCGTTCCGCCGGTACCGATGCCGGCAACAACGTGAGTGACCCTCCCATCCGTCTGCTCCCAGATCTCCGGTCCGGTGCTGTAGTAGTGTGCCAGCGGATTGAGCTGGTTGTGATATTGATTGAGCGAATGGTAACCCTTCTCCGCGCAAAGTCGCTCCACCACCGAATAACAGCTTCTCGGATCGTCAGGCGCGATATTCCCCGGTGTGATTATCACCTCTGCACCGTAAGACTTCACCAGATTCACTTTCTCGTCGGAGGTTGTCGTTGGCGTGACGATTACCGCCTTGTAGCCGCGGCAAGCTGCAATCATCGCCAGCGCCACGCCTGTGTTTCCCGATGTGGCGTCACAGATAGTATCACCCGGCTTAATCTCGCCGCGTCGTTCTTCTTCGCGGAGCACGTAATCAACCATTCGGTCCTTGATCGAGCCGCCCGGGTTCGCCGATTCGATCTTGGCCAGCACGTTACCTTTCAGCCCGGTAAATTCAGGTGGCAACTCCACCAACGGGGTGTTGCCGATCAGATCGGCGATCGTTTTAGCACACTTCATCTGGAGAATCCTATCGTTTTCCTAAGCAAAGCCGGCCTCTCGCGAGGCCGGCGTATTATCAGTCAATTCAATAGATCACACTCTCGTCACTGTGATCATGCCCCACCTTTCGAACCGTGGCTCGCGGCCTAATACTCTGCGTTCTGCAGGTATTCCTCGATCTGCGGGATCAAAGTTTTTGCCTTCTTCACCTGGTTTGAATACTTGCGCTCGTTGCCGGCGACTCTGACAAAATCCTTGTACGCCTGAAGCGCATCGGCGAAATTCTCCGCGCTCTGATACGATACAGCAAGGTTGTAGTAAGCCGCCGTCATTTTTTTGTCTGCCTCGATGGCTGCCTTATATTCACCAATCGCGGCATTGAACTTACTCTGGTCACGGAGCAGGTTGGCGAGGTTGAAGTGCGCTTCGGCCATCTTCGGATCGGCCTTTATCGCCTGGCGGTACGCCGTCTCGGACTTGTCAAGCTGGCCCGACTCCTTGTAGGCACGCGCCAGATTCACGAAGCTACCTGCGTCGTTCGATGAGAATTTTACATACTCGCCATAATATTCAATCGCCTTCGGCCAATTGTCCTGCTCGAAATAAACTAACCCCAGCGCCTTCTGTGACTCGGTATTACCCTTGTCGAGCTCCAGCGACTTGAGCAGCGCCTCCTCTGCCAGCTTGTACTTCTTCAGTTCAAGCCTGGCCAGACCAAGGGTGAAATATGCATCAGACCGAGTTCCGTCGATCTCTGCACCCTTCATCAGGCTCTTCTCCGATTCCGTATACTTATCCTGCTTGTACTGGACCTTTCCCAGCTCGATCCAGGCATCCGCATACTTCGGATAAAGATCCACGGCAGCCATGAAGTTCTTCGCCGCCTCCGCGTTGTTGCCGGCCTTCGCGGCAGTGATGCCCGCGTTGTACTTCTCCTTGGCATCATTCGACGGACCGTCCTCCTGTGCCGCGGCAAAACTAAACAACAGCAAGCAAAGAATCGGGACTATGACCTTGAAGCTTTTCATATTACTTCCACTCCTCTATTGAATTTCCAGTTACTCGAAATTTCTGTTTCACCTCTGTCGATGCGGCGTCGTAACCACTCCGCCGGACCGTTCTTAGTACAAATTGTGTCAGATCAGGTTCCGTTCTCTTTCTGCTTCGGAAGTGCTACAGCAAGCAGTGTGGCGCCTGCAACGACACGCCATTCCTCATCAGCTACCGATCAACAACGCGATCAATATGAGAACTTGAACTTCTTGTGTCCCGCCCGCAGCCCGATATCGGTGCGGAACTGCCGACCCTCGTACGTGATCTTGTCAACCGCTTCATACGCATTCGAAACCGCTTCATCAATCTGTTCATCCGTGCCAACGACTCCGAGTACGCGCCCGCCATTCGTGAGAAACTTGCGATTCTCGTACTTCGTTCCGGCATGGAAAACCAACGCATCCGTTTCCTTGATGTCGCGCAAACCCTGGATCTCCTTGCCCTTCTCATACTCTCCCGGATATCCTCCGGACGCTAGTATTACACACGCGGCGTACTTATATTCCCACTCGAGCATTTCCTGATCGAGTTTCCCGTCGACAACCGACTTGAATATTTGCGCCAGGTCGCTCTTCAGAAGTGGCAGCACCGCTTGAGTTTCCGGATCTCCGAACCGGCAGTTGAACTCGATCACCTTCGGTCCTTTTTCCGTGACCATCAAACCGGCGTACAGCACACCCTTGAACGGTCGGCCCTCCTCGGCCATCCCACGCACCGCCGGTTCCAGAACCAGATCCTCGATATCTTTCAACATCTGCTCAGAAATGAACGGCACCGGCGCATACGCCCCCATACCACCCGTGTTCGGGCCCGTGTCGCCATCCCCGGCGCGCTTGTGATCCTGTGACGGAATCGTCGTAAGAACATTCTTGCCATCCGTGAAAGCGAACACCGAGGCTTCCTCGCCTACGAGGAAATTCTCAATCACAACCTTCGCGCCCGCTTCGCCGAATTGTCGCTTCTGCATCATGTTGCGGATCGCTCGTTCCGCTTCCTCTGCCGAGTCTGCCACGACAACACCTTTACCGGCAGCCAGGCCGTCAGCCTTAATCACAATCGGCATCCCCGCTCCGTGCACGAACCGAATCGCCTCCTTCATATCTTCAAAAATAACGAAGGAAGCCGTCGGTATGTGGTACCGCCGCATGAACTGTTTCGCGTACGCCTTCGATGACTCGATCTCCGCCGCAGCCTTGCTGGGACCGAATATCTTCAATCCCTCCGCTTCGAAACGGTCGACGATACCGAGCGACAATGGCAACTCCGGTCCGACCACGGTCAAATCGATCTGCTTCTCCTTGGCGAACTGCAGCAGGGCATCGATATCATCCGCCTTGATGTTGACAAGCTCTGCTTCCTTGTAAATCCCCGCGTTTCCCGGCGCGCAGTAGAGCTGTGTTACCAACGGGCTCTTGCTCAATTTCCAGCAGAGAGCGTGCTCACGACCACCAGATCCGACAACAAGTATTTTCAAATCGTATGCCTCAATCTTCCTTAATCAATCTCACTCAGTTGTCGCGAAAACCAGCCGCCCCTCTCGGCGAGAATTCGCTCGAACAAGCGACACTCCTGTATGATATAATTCCGTATTTTAAGAGAGAATGCAGCCAACTGCAAACGGTTTTTGCCCGCTTACCAATGCCGGGATGCCGTCCCGGTGACCACCTGTGTACCGCAAAGCATTCAACACAACCTGCGCCGAGACCTTTTTTTGGTTGACGCGAAATCTATACTGCATATTCTGGTTCGAATGCTTTTTTGATGCGATTGAAACCTGCTCTCCGTATTCCTGTAGGGAGTCGATTTCCAATCCATCGCTCATGAGACCCGAAAGCGCAATACCAGATCAAATGCTCGGTCGACTTCAACACCGAAGCGGTAGAGATTATGCCTGAAGAGAAAATCATACGTTGCTGGTCATGTGGCACCGAGATCGCAGTTTCCGGCCGCCCGACGCGAGACGATAGCTGCCCCAAGTGCGATAACCCGATCAAATGCTGCTACAATTGCCGATTCTACGACAAGAGCGCGAATCACCACTGCACCGAGCCGCAGGCCGAATGGGTGCGCTATAAGGAGAAGGCGAATTTCTGCGAGTATTTCGAGCCGCGTCCGCCGGTAGTGGAGGAGGCGGAATCGAAAGTGCCGGACGAAAGCCTGCCCTTCAGCCTCAAAGCCGCAGCCCGCAATCGCCATCGCACCGCCACCCAAAAAGAACGCACCAAAGAGGCGTGGGATGACCTTTTCAAGGATTGAGCCCGGCGCCCGACTCCTTGTCCCTAAACTTAGACACCCAAAATTACGAGAATAAAAGTATGAGTAGCTGCCTCGTTTTCTATGAAAAGGAGAGTATCTCCAACTTCTACCCGCTCAGCCTCTCGCACACGACTGCGGAACTCCGCTGTGGAATCCTGACTCTCGGCGCGAAGTGGCAGACGCGGCTGGGCGTCACCGATACGATCTACCTGACTCGCAATTCGATCGCCAGACACGTCGCCGTCAATTGCGGGGTCACGACGAATCATCTCGATTCCAGCGTGGCAGATAACTTCAGCTTCATCGATCCCTGCTTTCTGCCGAATAGCGAGATCGCTCACAAACTGGCCGGCGAATCAAGCAATCTGGCACTCTTCGTTGGCGGTAATGTGGCTCTTGTAAGAGTGAGTAAAGCCCATGAACTTGTCGCAGCGGTGGGGAAGTCTCTCAAGAGCGGATCTGCCGATGAGGTCGCACGCCTGGTCGCCGACGCCGCCCGCCAGTTGCCACGGATCGACGCGGAGTTGAAGCAAGTCAACTATCTCTGGGACCTGGTTCACGAAAATGGCGCGCAGATTGCGGTAGACTTCGAACTCCTCTCGCCGGAGCTCAACTTCAGCGATATGCATCACGTCTCAGACATCGACGACGCGGCTGTGCTCTACAACGCCGACGATATCTACATCGATCGCGATTCTCAGATTGACGCCCAGGTCGTGGTCGACGCTCGCGGCGGCCCGGTCTTCATCGGAAAGAATGCCTTCGTCGCTCCGCATACGAGGATCGAAGGTCCAGCCTATATCGGCGACTATTGTCAGCTCGTCGGCGGCAAAATCCGCGAGGGCTGCTCATTTGGCCCGCACTGCAGGGTAGGGGGGGAGGTCGAGGAATCAATCTTCCAGGCCTACTCCAACAAATACCACGAGGGCTTCATCGGCCACGCCTACATCGGCGAGTGGGTGAATCTCGGTGCGCTGACTACCAACTCTGACCTGAAGAACAACTACGGCAACATCAAAGTCGAATTTCCGAACGGCATGGTCGACACCGGTCTCAACAAGGTCGGGAGCTTTATCGGCGACCACACCAAGACTGGAATCGGCACTCTCCTGAATACCGGCATGGTCGTCGGCTTCGCCTCCAATATCTTCGGCGGTGGTATGGTGATGAAAAAATCACTTCCATCGTTCGTCTGGGGCAGCACCGAGGGGTTTGTGGACTACGATGTGACCAAGGCACTCGAGACCGCTGAAGTCGTCATGAGCCGCCGTGGTCGCGAATTGGCCGACCCTACCAGGGAGCTGTTTCGGGCCATATTCGACGAGTCTGCCAGGCAGCGCGCCAGCCTCTAGTCAAACTAATCCGCTTATCTGCCGATCTATCAATCAGATAGGACTGACACCGGAGAGTCCTGAGAATTGCTTTGCCCTCACCGGCATCGCTTCTTATGTTCTCTGATTTGTAGCACGGTTAACTCTGAGGTCAAGCAAATGCCTGAGCTAAGAAAAGACCCGATCGTCGGGCGCTGGGTCATCATCTCCACGGACCGGGGAAAACGTCCGAGTGATTTCGTCCCGATGGTCAAAACCGAACAGCCGAAGAGTTGCCCATTTTGCCCCGGCAACGAGTCTCTCACCCCTCCAGAAATCATGGCAATCCGACCGGATGGTTCCTCCCAGAATGCCCCCGGCTGGAATCTGAGAGTGATTTCCAACAAGTACCCGGCGCTCAAGATCGAGGGCGACCTCAATCGCGAAGGGGAAGGGATGTTTGACCGGATGAATGGAATCGGTGCCCACGAAGTCGTGATTGAGACCAACAATCATGCCGAGGACTTGGTCGACATGGACCTGACGCGCATCAAAGAGGTTTTCCTCGCCTATCGCGCTCGGATGCAGGATCTCCGCAAAGATTTTCGATTCAAATATATCATTGCTTTCAAGAATCATGGCGAAGCCGCAGGCGCATCGCTGGAACACGCCCACTCGCAGATCATCGCGACTCCGGTAGTGCCGGTACGGGTACAGGCCGAGATTGACGGTGGAAGAAAATACTACGAATTCAAAGAACGCTGTATCTTCTGCGACATCATCAGGCAAGAAACCGAATGGAGCAACCGCGTCGTTTCCGAGAACGACCAGTTCATCGCACTGGAACCTTTTGCACCCCGATTTCCATTTGAGACCTGGATTCTGCCGAAATCCCACTTTAGCAGCTACCTCGATATCACCAACTCGCAAACCGAGTACCTCGCGCAGATGGTGAAAACAATCCTCGCAAAACTTCGAGTTGCTTTGGCAGATCCACCCTACAACTACGTACTTCATACGGATGCTTTGGACAACAAGGCCAGAGACTACTTCCACTGGCACATTGAAGTCATCCCCAAGCTCACCAAAGTCGCAGGCTTTGAGTGGGGAACCGGCTTCTACATCAATCCGGTCGCACCGGAAGATGCCGCCCAGTATCTGAGGGAGTTGACGGTCAGTTAACGCAAATCTAGTTCGAGACTAGTCTGGAATTAGTGTGGAATTCGTTCTCAAGCTTAACTCAATATCAATGGACTGAGGGGTTATATATCTATGAAGCAGAAGTTGAATATCGCTTACGTAGCGAGCGAAATCGCTCCTTACTCGAAAACCGGTGGATTGGCTGATGTCGCCGGCTCACTGCCGCAACAACTGGCCGGTCGCCGCGCCAACGTTGCCCTTTTCTCACCGAAGTACGGCTCCATCTCGTCGGAACGCTGGGTCCTCAGCAGGGTGCCGGAACTCTCCAATCTCACTCTCTGGCTCGGCGGTCGCGAGTACCGTTTCTCACTGCTGCAAAAGCAGGATAAGAAACAGACTCTCAAAACCTACTTCGTCGAATGCGACGAGCTGTTCGACCGCGAGGGCATGTACGTCGATCCCAAAACCGGTAAAGATTATCCCGACAACGATATTCGTTTCGCCTTCTTTGCGCGCGCCGTACTCCTGGCGCTCGAAAAACTCGGCTTCCGTCCCGATATCCTGCATGTCAACGATTGGCAATCCGCGCTGATACCAGCCTATCTTCGCACGGCTGAACGCGACCATCCCTTCTTCAAAGAGACGAAAACCGTACTCACGATACACAACGTCGCTTACCAGGGGTTATTCCCGCAGGAATCGTTCGAGAAACTCGGGATCAACAAGCAGTTCCTCTACCCGACCTCGCCGTTCGAATTCTGGGGGAAACTCAACTACCTCAAAGCGGGTGTGGTCTATTCTGATATCGTGAACACCGTGAGCGAGACCTATGCCCAGGAGATCCAGTCCTCCGACGAGTTCGGCTTCGGCCTGGAGGGCGTTCTGCGCGAGAAGCGCAATGCGTTGTTCGGAGTCGTCAATGGCGTCGACTACGACACCTGGTCACCGGAATCTGACAGCATGATCAAGCAGACCTACGATGCCAACAACCTCGAAGAGAAAATCGAGAACAAGAAGGAACTCCTGCGCTATTGTGGACTCTCCCCCAAACGCGCCGACAAGCCGCTCATCGGTATCATCGGGCGCCTAACCGACCAGAAAGGCTTCGATCTGGTCGAGGAGATTGCCGAGGAGCTCTTTAAACACGATCTTACCCTGATTCAGCTTGGCACCGGGGATGACAAATATCAAGAACTCTTCAAGAAGCTCGAGCAGCAATATCCCGACCGCGTCAAATCACATTTCACCTTCGATGAACGCCTGGCACATCTGATCGAAGCCGGCTCTGACATCTTCCTGATGCCCTCCCGCTTCGAACCGTGTGGCCTCAATCAACTCTACAGCTTGCGCTACGGCACGATTCCTGTCGCGCACAAGACCGGCGGCCTCGCGGATACCATCATCAATTACGACGGCAACGGCAACAAGCGCCGCGCCACCGGATTCCTGTTCGATGAATACTCCGGCAAGGCACTGATGAAGGCGATCGAGAATGCTCTCGAACTCTACGCCAAAACTCGTAGCTGGCGCGCGATGATGAAACGCGGCATGAAGCAGGACTTCTCCTGGAAGAAATCCGCAAAGAAATACCTGGAGCTTTACGAAAAAGCGCTGGAGACAAAGGCGTAGAGCCAACTTGCGGGAGCTGAGTCGCAGGTCAAGCCCTCATGGGGCTTGACAGTCGGAGGTCAGACATTTTCGCCGGACTTCGAGTCCCGGTCGTGAAGCGTGGTACCCCACCCAACGGGTGGGCTCAAGTGCTCGGTAGAAGATAAGGGAGAAGCTTCACCGCTGATAGCAGCAGGTTGAGTCCCGTGAGGTTAGGGCATTTCTTTCCCATCACCCCTCATCCACAACCCCATTCTTCAATACCCCAACTCCCTCGACCTCGATCTCGATTACATCACCCGCAACCATTGGACCGATACCCTTCGGCGTTCCGGTTACTATCAGGTCACCGGCATTGAGCGTCATCACGTGGCTCATGAAGCTGATCAACTCCGGAATCGGGAAGATCATAAAGCTGGCATCCGATGACTGCCGCACCTCACCATTCAACCGCGACTCGACCCTCAGGCTCAGGTAGTCAAGCCCGGTTGCGAGGTAGGGGCCTACCGGGCAAAACGTGTCAAATCCCTTCCCGCGCGTCCATTGGGTATCTTTCTTCTGCAGATCGCGTGCCGTAACATCATTGACGCAGGTCACTCCGAAGATGGCGTCTGCGACCTCATCTGCTGAAGCCTGATGCAGACCCTTGCTAAGCACAACACCAATCTCAGCTTCATAGTCGACTCGCTCTGCCTGCCTGGGTCGTATGATGTTTCCACCCGGCGCCAACAGGGCAGTAGGGGGCTTCATGAACATCACCGGTTCGCTCGGAACCTCGTCCGCCGACTGGCTCTCCTTCACATGCTCTGCGTAGTTGAGACCGACGCACACGATCTTGCTCGGCTCAACCGGCTCCAGTAAGTCAACCGATTCAAGCAGCACCCGCTCATTGATCAACTCAAACTCGCCCGGCACGCGCCCTTCGATCAGCGTAATCTGATCATCCTCCAGCAAGCCCCAATGCGTTTCGTTCTGATGCCTGAACCGGCAATACTTATCACTCATCGCTGCATCTTCCTTCCGCCAACTAATCGGCAGTCCTCCATCAATTCTCACACAATTACTGCAACAGCGCCTCTAAATGCAACCTGCAAGAGCGCGCCAGCGCTGCAAGATCATAACCACCTTCCAGAAAACTGACAATCCTGCCACTACAGAACCGATCCGCAATCTCAGTGATCAACTTCGTAACCTGGTAAAAATCTCGATCCTCCAGCTCGATCGCTGCCAGTGGATCATCCTTGTGCGCGTCAAACCCGGCCGATATCAGGATCAATTCAGGTTTGAATGCCTCCATCGCCTTCGACCAGGCCGGTTCCAGCCTCCGCAGCGCTTCCTCGCCGGTGGTGGTCGCTTCAAGGGGAATATTAAGCGTAAAACCCTCGCCATCGCCTTTCCCGCGTTGATTGGCTGCACCCGTGCCCGGATAGAAAGGATATTGATGCCAGCTTGTGAAGTGAACGGTTGGATCCTGGTAGAACGCCCATTGTGTGCCGTTGCCGTGATGCACGTCAAAATCGATAATCGCCACACGCTCCACGCCACCGACAGCCTTTGCGTGATGCGCCGCACCGGCGATGTTGTTGAAAATGCAGAACCCCATCGCTTTGCCATATTCGGCGTGATGACCCGGCGGCCGGACCGCGACAAATGCTCGTTCCAGCTCACCGCTCAATACCCGTTCGACTGCTGTCAATCCGGCGCCGTAGGCGACCAGCGCGGCACGCGGACTATCCGGTGTTACGTAAGTGTCCGCATCAACCAGGCGAGTCGTTGTCAGCTTGAGTGAGACGATATTCTCAACATACTTCGGGTGATGATTGCGTTCGAGCTCCTCCCGTGTGGCCTCTCGCGCCTCCAGCGAGACCAGCTCCTCCTCCAGCCCGCTCTCGCTGATCATATTCAGCACCGCCTGCAGACGCCCGGCGTGCTCAGGGTGTCCGGGATGAGTGTGCAGCAGGCAGACATCATCCGTTACAAGTCCAACCTTCTTCAACGGTTATCCATGCACCTCTTTCAGCTTCCACTTGCCGCGGCTGAACCAATACATCAGGATCATTCCCTTAACTACGGTAGTAAGCGTGATCGCCCACCACACGCCATTAACCCCCACGTCGAGATTGAACGCAATATAGTAGGCCAGTGGGTAACGGGCAATCGATCCGGCAATCGAGACTATCATCGCCGGCATTGTATCACCGGCACCTGAAAACGCGCCTTCAAGCACGATTTCAGCCGCCATGAATGTCTGCGAGATCGCCAGGATCATCAGGTAGTCGACCGCAATATCCGCCACTGCCGGATCATCAATGAATGCCCGTGAGATCAGGCGCGGGATCGTCGCGAATATCACCGAGATAATCGCCGTGAAAGATGCAGCATAGCCGAGAGTGTACCAGGTGGACTTCGCCGCTCGGTCCGGTTTTCGTGCACCCAGATTCTGACCCACCAGCGTTGACACTGCCAGTGAGAATCCAAAGCAGATCAGGAACGAGACCGATTCCAACCGGTTGCCGATCCCCAGAGCCGCCACAGCTTCCGTACCGAAACTGGTGGTAATGCGGTTCATGAACATGTAGACAACGGAGAAAACGACACCGGCTGTAGCGAGCGGCAACCCGATCCGCACCATCTGCAGCAGCATTGTAAAATCAGGTCGGAGCTTCTTCGTGAAATTGAAATCAAACGTCAACTTTCCGCGCCTGATCGCAAACAGGTAGAGGAAAAAGCCGACGATGTAAGAAACCACAGTCGCAATCGCGGCACCGGCAACCCCCATCGCCGGAAATGGTCCCCAGCCGAATATCAACACCGGGTCGAGGCAAATGTTGAGGATGATACCGATCGAACTGATAATCAACGGCGTTCTTGTGTCTCCCGTCGCACGGAAGATCGACGCAAGCAACTCGTCCACCACGATGAAAAACGTCGCCGCAAAGGCAATCTGCAGGTAGACGGTTCCGAACCCCTTCACATCTGCCGCAGTCTCCATGATGTCGAACGTCGTGCCGGAACCGAAAAAACCTCCGACTCCCACCGCGATCGAGCCAACCACAGCCAGCAGAACTGCCTGTCGTGCCGCGTGCGCCACTTTGTCGGTCTGCCGGGCGCCATAAAATCGCGAGATCACCGCGACTGCACCGGTCCACACGATTTCAAATACACTGAAGAGAATCCACAGCACGAACATCGAACTGATCACCGAAGCCATCTCGGATGCACCGAGCCGCCCGACCCACATCGCGTCTGCGATTGAGTTGGCCGTGCGCAAAAACATCGCACCCACGGCGGGCCACGCCAACCTGAATATCTGGCGCGTGATAGACCCCTCCGTGATATTGATCAGTTCTTTTGTCATCTGGATAGCAGGCTGACGCCGCTACTCTTGCTGCAGAAGCGGCGTAATGAGGTCTTGAAGCGACTTGCCCCAACGTTCCGAGAGGGGATCAAGAGAATCGATCTCAACTGAAGGTGCCAGGCTGATTCCGGCAGCCAGGGCCGCAAGCGCACATACGGGGTCGTGGTTGGTTACAATCGATGATTCGGAAAACTCCCGTTGTCCCTCAACCACCATTCCATCCTCGATCTCGGCAATCTTGATTCCATAACTGCGAATCAGCTCACACAAATTCTTGCGGCGTAACTCCTCGCGCTCCGTGTTGAAGGGCGAAGAACGGATCACCGAAGTCCCCTCTGAGCGCGTTCCAGCCAGCGCCAACGCTCCCACCGCATCCGGGTGATCGTGCAACTGCTCATGCTTCACCGACCGCCCCTTCACCTTTGCGTCGCTGACCACCAACGCCGGTTCTCCCTCGATTGTCGTTGCTTCAATCTGCGCCCCCATCCGCTTGAGCTGCGCAAGTGGAGTACCGGTGATATCCTCCGTCGACAGGCTCCGGAGTGTCAACTTTCCTTTACCGTGGGCCAGCAGGGCAGCAGTCAGGTACGAAACCAGGTCCGCGTCCGGCTGAAGTCTTATCTCCAGTTCTCCCGCCACCTGCGCGTTCGATACCTTGACAATCGTCAGGTATTCACGCACCTCCGGCTTGCTCTTTTTCTTTAATCTGCGCTCGAGTTCATCTTCCGGTTCCGGCTCTGCCGTCGATTCGCGTGCGAAGCCGGTTAGAAACTGTTTGAAGATGTAGTCATACCGCGATGACTCGAATAAGTCGTGCAGCGTTGATTGCCCCTCCAGCGCAGACATAGCCAGAATCAACTGCGGTACATTCTTCGCGCTGTCTCGCTTGAGGTGATACTTGATCGGGCGGTCGATTGCCCGCTTGACCTCGACGTGCGGATGATCCCCACCCTCAAACTCCAGCTCCGCCCCCATTCTCCGTAGAGCCAGTATCAACATCTGCGCCGTCGTGTCGATATCATCGATCAAGCCAATCCTGCTGCCTGCACGCGTGGCCGCGAGTACCAGCAGGTTCTTAAATAATTCATAGTCCGCGATCGGCTTCTCATACTTGAAGGGAGTCGATTCGAACGGCTTCACTTTCAGCGTGCGACCTGAGATCTCGATCGTAGCTCCGCCGGAACTCAGCGCGAAAATCGCTCGTTCCAGCATCGGCGTCGGCTCCACCGGATGGACTCTGGTCATCTCGTTGCGCAGCAACGCCGCCGATAGCGCCAGCAGGGTGCTGTTGTAATCCGCCACCGGTTCGATCGTGAGATTAAGCTGTTTCGGGCGGGTAAGTCTCATCACATACGCTCCAAAGGTTCAATTCCCAGAATCCGCAAACCATCCGCTATGATCACTCGCACGGCATACGCCATCTGCATCCGTGCGCGTGTCAGTTCCTCATCATCCGTAATGATCCGCACTCGCTGCCAGTAGCTGTTGAACGCTGAAGCCAGGCTGATCAGGTACTCCGCCAGGATCAGCGTCTCGTAACTCTCGGCGGCGGCCTTCAACTTGTCGGGGTATAATTCAAACCACCTCACGACCTGCTTCTCCTCCTCGCCGAACAACGAGAAGTCAGCTTCAGGATCAGGGAGCGGCTTGCCATATTTCTGCATCAATGAAGAGAGCCGCGCATGTGTATACTGCAAATACGGACCGGTCTCTCCCTTAAATGACAGGGCTTCTTCCCAGATGAAATTCACATCCTTCGTCCGCCGTACCTTCAACTGAGTGAACGCTATCGCTGCCACCGCGATCTCTCGGGCCGTGGCATCGATCTCCTCCACATCCGGATTCTCCTGCCTGATGATATCCGCCGCGATACTCTTCGCCTCCTGAAACACTTCCTCAAAAAAGATCAGCGTGCCCGACCGCGTCGACATCGCCTTGTCACCGAACTTGACCCACCCGAACTCGACATGCTCGGCATCCTTCACCCAATCGTTGCCCATCAATTCCGCAACTTTGAAGAACTGCTGGAAATGCAGCTTCTGAGCGGAGCCAACGACGTACAAGATTCGGTCGAAGTTGAAATGCTCCTTACGGTAGAGCAGGGCGGCCAGATCGCGCGTGGCATACAGCGATGATTCATCCGACTTCTTGATCAGGCAGGGGGGCATATCATACTCACTCAGATCAACGATGGTTGCACCCTCGCTCTGTTTCAGCAAGCCCTTCTCTTCGAGCTTTGCCGTAACCTGATCCAGCTTGTCGCGGTAGAACGACTCACCCGTGTAGTAGTCGAATTCGACGTGCAGAGTGTTGTAAACCCTGCGAAAGTCGATCATGCTGTATTCGATGAATCGTTCCCACAGCTTCACGTTCTCTTCATCCCCTTGCTCCAGCTTGCGGAATTCTTCTCGACCCTTCTCGTTCAGCGATTCATCCTGCTTGGCCGCCTCGTGGAACCTCACGTAGAGGCGGTAGAGGTCCTGAATCGGGTTGTCATTGAACTCATATTCGTCGCTCCACAGCCGGTAAGCCGCGATCAGATTTCCAAATTGCGTGCCCCAATCCCCGAGATGATTGATGCGGATCACTTCATAGCCAAGCTTGGCGTAAATCCGCGCCAGCGCAGCGCCGAGGATCGTAGTCCGCAGATGACCGATCCCGAACGGCTTGGCGATATTAACCGATGAAAACTCGACGATTACCCGTTTCCCGGCACCGACACCACTGGCCGCAAAATCGGCTCCCTCTGCCAGCACGCGTTGCAGAATCCCCGCAAGAGCTGTGGAGGCATCGAGCGTAATGTTGAGATATCCCCCCATCGGCTCGACCTCCTTTACGGCCTGCGGTAGTCCGGCGGAGTTGAGCTTTTCCGCCAGCTCCTTTGCAATGACCGGAGGTGCCTTTCGCAACTGCTTGGCAAATCGAAAGCAGGGGAGTGCCAGATCGCCGTGCCCCTCCTGCCGCGGGATTTCAAACAACTCAACGAACTCCGCGACCGGAATCCCAACTTCCGGGGCAAGGGTTTCTGCTATCTGGGTCTTTAGGTCTACGCTACTCATAATCTCATTCGGTGATAAAAATCGGCGTGTGGCGGATAACCTGCACCACTCGCAAAGCCTGTAGAAACAAGGCTGACAAGTAATATCATTTGACGTTTAGTTACAATCGGAAATTGCGATTTTAACGCATTCGCGAAACATCGATCCGTACGCGGGCTTCCTCCGCGATCTCGGTGCCGGAGAAAAAGTAGTAGTAGGTCGCCGCCGACGCCAGGTACAGTCCGATCGCAATCAGGAATACCTGCACGAATCCGGAGTGCTCAATGATTATCCCGCCGACCTGAGTCGAAATCGCCCACGACGCCGCCCACGCGATCGAGGAGAGTGAGTTGATCAGACCGTGATCCTCCTCATTCACCGCTTCCATCATGAACGTCGTGCCCACCGGCTGCCCCATATTCATCAGCGCACCACGGATCACGAACGCCCACACGGCGAACATCAGGTTGTCGGTATAGCAAAGAATGAACATGAAGGGCACCGATGCCAGCTCGGTCAGCACCACCGTCCGAATGAATCCGAATTGCCGGCGAAGGATCGGAACCAGCAACACGGCACCCAGCATCGCAACCTGCATGATCGAGAAATAAAAACCGATTTGCGTCGGTGCGAGTTCGAAGCGGTTACGGAAGTAAAGGTTTAGAAATGGAATAATCAACCCCGCGCCTGCTCCAAGCAGCAGGTAGGGGAGGGTCAGCTTGAAAAAAAGCGGTCCCTTGACTTTGAGCGCCTGCAACGAGAATACCTTCTTCGCGTCCTCCGGATTGGGCGCCTTGGCGTGAATCATCAGAAACGGCACGATTGCCAGCAACCCGAACCCCGCCGAAATCAGCAGAGTGTATTGATACGCCGCGGTACCATCTCCAATCAGTCGGAACAGGTAGTCGCGCAGGTAGCCACCACCGTACGATCCGATAATCCCCGCGACCATCCACGTCGAGAAATTCAGGCTGAAAATCAGCGTGCGTTCCGTCTCGGTGGAGTTACGCATGATGAATGGCGCCGATGCCACCTGCCGCACCGAGTTCATCATTCCCACGACAAACGTCGCCGCCATCAGCAGCAGCGCAATGTGTGTCGTCGCTATCAGGCAAAACGCCAGAGTCGCAACCACCGCCGCTGAAATCAGAATTGGCTTGATCCGAAACCGCGCCACCAGGTACGCCGTCGGTAGCGAGGCTACAACGCCGCCGATTGCCATGGCAGACAAAACCCGGCCGATGAACGCCTCGCCATACCCGATCTCTTTCAGGTAGAGGTTGAGCAACAGTTGCATCGATGAAATCAACAATCCCATCAGCAACCCGCCCACCAGGAACAGGACAATATTCCGCCGGATCAGTTTGAGGTCGGTTAAATAATCTCTGAGGATTTTACGCATTCTTATCGAACGTGAAACTACCGCTGTAGATGAATCTTGAAGGCCCGGTGATCATGATCGGGTCACTGAGTGAAGTAATCGACGCTTTAAGTACTCCCGCTGGTTCATGGAGCATCACCTCATGATCCAGCAAACCGATCATGACACCGGCTGCAGCCACCGCTGCCGCTCCACTTCCGGACGCCGAAGTTTCGCCCGCACCTCGTTCCCAAATCTTATGTTCCACCTTCTTGCGGGACACAATTCGCGCAAACTCCACATTGACTTGCTCAGGAAACTCCCGCGCTACCTCGGCGACCTTGCCGAACTCGCGCCACTCGAACTCGAAATTATCTACGAAAACCACCAGGTGCGGGTTACCGACATTTACGGCGGTCGCGATCAGCTCACCCGCATCGCAGGCAAACGGGGCATTTATGAAGAATTCCTGTTTCACTTTCATCGGCACTGCCGCGGTCGCAAACTTTGGCGCCGGGAGATAAACGCTCGACTCAAGCACCAACCCCTTCCGCTGCCGAATGATAACGCTGTTGCTGCCGACGCTTGAGTAAACCGTAAACTCTCGCTTCCGCGTCACCCCGGACCGGATCAGGTAATGCGCCAGAATTCGCAGGCCGTTACCCGACAGCTCCGCCTCGCTCCCATCCGCATTGAATATCCGCATCGTATAGCGGCCCCGATTCATGGAGAAAAACACCACCCCATCGGCGCCTGCACCCTCGTGTCGGTCGCAGACCCGGCGTGCGACAGCCGGCTTCTGACCCTCTGCCACACGTGATTTCGCCAGATCGATGACAATGAAATCATTTCCCAGCGCATGGTACTTTTCGATTGGAATCTGTTTCATCCTGCTCTCCGCTCAGTCATGCCGTCGCAACGCCTTTGCCACTCACTATTGGTGAAATTCTCTAACTAGAGCAAGCGGTTTGAACGACCAAAGATCGCATTCTGACAGAAGACCGCAGGCACAACAAAAAAAGAGCGGGTGTGTTCAATACCCGCTCGCATAGTCATTCAAGCTGATTTTGTAACTCAGCAATACTTCGCTAAGACACTGCCCAGGCGTTTGACCCCTTCGACCAGGTTCTCGAATGTCGGGCTGGCGAAGTTCAGTCGCAGCGTATTGTCACCTGACTTATCAGGATGAAACGCCCGCCCCGGCACAAACGCCACGCCCTTGTCAATCGCACTCTGAAACACCATCGTCGCCGAGACATTTTCAGGTAACTGCGCCCACAGGAAAAGACCACCATCAGGATAGGGCCACTTTACTGAAGCCGGGAAGTACTCCTTCATCGCCGAGACCATCGTATCCCGTTTGCGGGCGTACACCTTCTTCACATTTTCAATGTGCGGGTCGAGGTAGCCTCGGCGCAGAAACTCAGCCGCCACAAACTGCGTGAATGTCGTCGAGTGCAGGTCTACCGCCTGTTTCGCCTTCTCGATCACCTTGATCGCCGAAACCGGAGCGCATACCCAGCCAACTCTCAGGCCGGGGGAGATCAACTTGGAGAATGTGCCAAGCTGAATGACGGCATCACCACCGATTCCGCGCAGCGACGGCACCGCTTCCCCTGAATAGCGCAATTCACCATACGGGTTGTCGTCGATCAACGGTATCCGATGCTTGAATACCAGGTTCATCAATGCCTTGCGGCGCTGGTACGAAAGCGTAATTCCCGACGGGTTCTGAAAATTCGGAACGCTGTAGATAAACTTGGGCGAATACTTCTCCAGCGTCTGCTCGATCTGTTCGATGATGATTCCATCGTTGTCCATCTTTACCGGACAGTAACGTACCTGGTAGAAATTAAATGCCTGCAATGCGCCAAGGTAGGTCGGCAACTCGGTCAGAACATAGTCGCCCGGATCAAGAAACGCGCGACCTATCAGATCCAATCCCTGCTGTGATCCGGTAGTGATCAGAATATTCTCGGCGGTTACCGGTAAACCCTGCTTCGACACCCGCTCCGCAATCAGTTCCCGTAACTCGATCGCACCCTGCGTGATCGAATATTGCAGCGCCTCGCGCGGATGATTCGTCATCACCGCGCCGATGCACTCACTGATCTGGTCGGTAGGGAACAACTCACCGGCGGGCAAACCACCCGCGAAGTTGATCATCCCCTTCGTATTGGAAATTTTGAGAAGTTCGCGAATTACTGAGGTCTCGAGCGCACTCGCAAGTTTTGAAAACGGCCAGTCAAACATACCACACTCACTTTCCCCGGGACTTTCGACCACCAGGTTGTCCGCCGATAGATAGATCGGCCGGCTTGCATGTGGAATATCAGGAATTTCGGTGAGAAGTCAATAAATTTGACTTTTTTGTCAATGACTGACTCTCGGTCAGTGACGCTTCAATCGTCATCGCGTTCACGCAGGGCGGATGCGTGCTTGATGACGTCATCCCCGAACCGCTCGCGCAACTCGAAGAGAGTCTGATTCAACTGCTCGACCCGCTCCCGTTCTGCGCCGAAGAGATCGAGCTGTCTCTTATCCTTGCCCTGGACCAGGTTGCTCGCGCGAACGCCGACAAGCCGGAGACCGCGTCGCCTGATCTCATCGGCAGGCAGCAGCGATCGCGCCGTGTCGATTATCTGCCGGAATTCACAACACGCCTCTGGAAGAGTGTGATCCCTCGTGATCGTCTTGAAATTGGCATAACGAACCTTGATTCCAATAGTGCGCGCCAACCAGCCGCCGCGATAGAGCCGAATGAATACCTTCTCCGAGAGGTAAGCCAGCAGATGTTCGACATAAAGCGGATCATAGCTGTCAATCCCCAGGGTCGTTTCGTGCGAAATCGATTTCTCCAGATGATCATCGTCATAATGCAGCACGTCGCGCTCATCCTCACCACGCGCGCGCGCCGCCAGCGTCTTGCCGAACTCACCCAGAATCTGCTTCACATGCGCCTCGGGGAGCGTCGCCAGATCGCCGATCGTCTTGATTCCATGTCGCAACAAGTGAGCATGCGTCACCGGACCAACCCCCCAGAGATGATTCACCGTCAACGGAAAAACCTGCGCCTCCAGATCTTGCGGCCAGAGCACGGTTAACCCATCCGGCTTGTTGAGCGCACTCCCCAGCTTGGCGATCAACTTGTTCATGCTGACACCGACAGAACAAGTTATCCCCACATGCTCGCGAATCTCCTGCTTGATTCTCTCCGCCAATGCCTCAGGCGATTCATAGAGACGTTCGGTACCGGTGGCTTCGATAAACGCCTCGTCAATCGAGATCATCTCAACGTTGGGAGTGAGCGTCCCCAGGCTCTGTTTCACCTGCGCCGATGCATGATGGTACGATTTAAAGTCTCCCCTTAGAAATATCCCGTCAGGACAACGACGCACCGCCTCGCGGGCCGGCATCGCGGAATGCACACCAAAGCGCCGCGCCTCGTAAGAAGCCGTCGAGACCACACCGCGTCCCTCCGCTGACCCACCCACAATCACCGGCTTACCCTTCAAACTCGGATTGTTGCGTTGCTCGACAGCAGCGAAGAAGGCATCCATGTCGACATGCATGACGACTCGATGCGCGGGCCAGCCCGGTTTTGGTGATGGAGATTCTACCATGAATGCAATATCAGCAAGCCTGTGGTGACAACGCAATCACTTCCTGCAGAAACTACCCCCCCTGGTGCGATCTGATACCAATGCAAGTTGGCGATCAAGCGGACTACTGGTCGAAACTCACAACCGGCGATGGAAGTTGATGAAGTAGGTATCGAGGAATTTCACCTCGTCAGCAAAGCCCGGGGCTACGACATGAAGCAAGTCATAGGCTGTGGTGCCGATCCCGACATAGAACTCCGGCTCTACCTCAATGCGTTCATGATTGGCGCTGTATCCGACTCCCACCCAGGCGTACTTAGGCTTGTAAGTCGCCCACCAGATGAAATTGTCGAACTCCTCGACATCTGAGGCCAGGAACTTATTCTCGAACCGCCACGGTGGGTGCTTTACCGAGAATTTCATATCAAAATTGTTCGGGTATTTATCCTTCAGAAGTGCGAGCCCGATGCCGCCATAATCCGCCACCAGGTCTGTTGCCCCGAAGCCCTGCGTCGGGTTGAATGCGTCAAGCGGTACCTCAACCAGTGTCAGCAGCATCGCTGCTTGCAGCGCGGAGTACTTCGGCGCAACTTGCTCATCCATTCCCAGCGACTTGAACAGCCACGAAAATCCCTGCGTCAGTTTGTAGCCGGCGAAGAAATGACTCACTTCATCCGTTAGTGCAATATTGTCGTGGAACTCATTCTTGAAGTGGAACTTGCCGGTCGGCGCGCCCCAGGTATTCGCCATATAAAAATAGGTCGCAGTGCCAAATGCGGCATTCCCAATCAGCAGATTCCGGCGGTAGGTTCCCTCGGGAATCACGCTTGCATGCAGCGCACCAGGTTGGCTGTAATGAGATGCGGTGGTATCAGAGCGGCTTGAATCAGCCAGCGCAACCGGGGCAAGCGTCATTGCGCCCAGTAACACCAGCATGGCCACCAGTATTGTGCTGAGTTTCACACAAACAATTTATCGCCGAATCTAATGCTGACAAGTGATTTCCAGGTCACGATAGAGGTAATTTATGAACAGCACCAGATCTGTGAGGTTGAAAGCCCCGTTGCAGTCGGCATCTAACTTGTTAATTGGCACCTGGATAGGGGCGTTCTTGTAAAGTATCGCTACCATCTGGAGCAGGTCATCAAGCGTAACGACGCCGTCGTCGTCCGCGTCCCCTGCAATCAGCTTGCTCGGTGGATTAAGCTCCACATTCAGTATGAGGGTGTCCACCACGAGGGAAGTGGACTCGATTAGCAACTGCGCGACAACCGCTTGATCCACCACCCCCGTCGAGCGCACAAAACATCTCGCTTCGCTGTTCGGGGGCAATTGCACCAT
This sequence comes from Candidatus Zixiibacteriota bacterium, assembly GCA_040235515.1. Classification (GTDB taxonomy): domain Bacteria; phylum Zixibacteria; class MSB-5A5; order CAIYYT01; family CAIYYT01; genus JBECKX01. The sequence goes on along the minus strand of JBECKX010000025.1, from coordinate 7,216 downwards.
GGCGGGAATAACATCCGCGACGTCCCGATTCGTTGTCGCCAGATGAATCTCCTGCCAGAAGGGGGTGGGGTTGCCCAACTCAATCGCCAATTCAGCAAAAGCGTCAGCTGCCGCTGACTCCAGTCCGACCTGCGCACTGCCATCACCCGCGGCGTTCGAAAAATCGCTTCCGATCACGTCACCCTTCAACTCGATTGTCGTCCCGGCCAGGTAGTTCGCTTCCTCGTTTAAGTCCACCACATACAGCAGCTTCTGCCCCAATTGTACGATAGCTTCTCCAGCAGCAGGGGGGCTTGCGGCACTGCTCTCGTCAATGATCACCAGCGGCAGCAGTCTGCCGTAGCCATCGCGGTAACTTCCGGTTGTCGCTGCACTATCGAGGACAACCACTCTCAGAGCCTCACCGGATTCTCCACGTCGTGCCTCGAATGGCACATCAAGCATCCCGCCGGAATAGATGAACTGATCTCCGCTGCGATGGTAGCGTAATGCCTTGTATTGATCCCTCTTCGTGAAGCTGATCGTGACATCGTCCAGTTCCTTCGCTCCGCTCTCCGGCAATCCGAAGTAGCGTTCCGCGCGGTCAACGCCACCCCCGAGGAATCTACCGCCCCAGTCATCCGCTGCCGGACCTCGTCCCCTGATCCTGACCGCTTCACCACCAGCCACCTTCAATTCTGGTCGCAGCCCTCCGGCATCGGTGAACTCACGCAGCCTGGCCAGCAACTCCCGAGTCTTGACGATCCCATCCTTCACGTCATCTCCCTGTACCACTGTCACCGCTGCCGTGGCATAAAAGCTCGCATGTGGTTCAAGTGTCCGCGGGATCGTGCTTACCAGCATTCGATAATCCTCCGACGACTCCACCAGCCAGCCGACGCTGTCCACCGGATCGCCACCGTAGGGGAACCGGGTCACGAGTGACGTATTCGGATCGAAGTACGGCGAGCCCAGCGGCCGCAATCCCTTCATCACATTCACCACCTTTGTCACCGTATCAATATCTTCGCACGGCACGCTGCTGCGCGGACAATACCAGTAGAAATTGCCCGAGAGCGCGCGGTTGCGCAACAGGGTCAGTCCAACCACCGGAGGGTAGGTCCCGTAGTCGGAGTCAACGTTGGTCTCGTTGTAGGCATACACCGATTGCAGCGTGTCGATCGACCCGACCCGATCGTTCTCACTGAATCCGATGTCGGGATCTGCATAAACCGTGATGATGCAGGAATCGATCGGCTCATCCGTCATGTTGATAACTTCATAGTCGACAAACATTACCTGCGCCAGCGTCGTGTCGTAGACCTGGTATAGTTCATCGTAAGTGTAGTAGTAGGCGCGAACCTCGATGCCGAGTGGTAACGTTCCGGTGAACCCGGTGAGCACATGACCCGCCGTGTCGGCATCGTTGAACACTGTGTATAGCGCCTGCGCTCCCTTAATCAGCGGTTGTCCTGCAATATTAACCGGTGCACCATGCGCTATGGGCCAGTGCAGGTAATCATCAATACCGGCATCATCCCCCTGGTTGATCTTGAAAATCGGATAGAGTGTGTCTGAGGATTCACCCGGATCTGGATAGGGTCCCGGCACAAAGTCGCTGCGCAGCCCGGATGCCGATACCCGCCACTCACCATCCCGGAAACCGCCAACCCAGATACCGCCACCGGAGAGCACCCAGCGATAGCTATCACCCGGATAATACATACCCACGCCGGCTACTCTGCTGAATGTCGGGTCAAACCCGAACGTAGCATCGTTCTGGATGAAGGTCGTTACCGCACCGCCATCGAGCGTCTTCACCTGCGGCTCATAAGCCTCAAGTGTCGCTGCGATAGCAACCAATAATATGATCGTGATTACTGTGACGCGCTTTGCCATGACCGGAGAATATACGTCCCGTCATGCGATATGTGAAATGGGAAATGCGCGATCTTTCGATCGCTCGGGCAGGGCGTTCTACTTCAGCAGAATTGCCTTCACCACAAAGGAGTCGCTCTCGCTGGTCATGCGAATGAAATAGATACCGGAAGCCACCTCGGAGCCGCGATCGTCGCTGCCATCCCAGCTCGCCCGGTAGGTGCCGATGCCCTGATACCCGTGCTGCAGGTTTTTCACGCGCATCCCCAGCAGGTTGTAGACATCCAGCGAGACATAACTCCCGCGCTCGATTCCGTAGACAATCTCAGTGCTGAGATTGAAGGGGTTGGGATAATTCTGTTGGAGAAACGGTTGAGTGGGTAAGCCCGCCGCCGTGACCGGTCGAACATCAGTCTGGGATGACACCTCTACAGTCCCCGCACTTCCGGAGAGGGAAGTGACGAAGCCAAGGGTGTCCTCAATCGTGGCGTCGAGCATTACTGTGTGCTCGCCCTCGAATGCCGAATCGAGCGCGGTGACATGCAGCAACGCCAATACATCATCTCCCGACAAGATTGTCGCGGTGGTTGCATCGATCTGTGCATTCAACGTATCGCTCAACGGCGAGTTGTAATAGAACGAGAATTCTCCCTGCGACGAAACGATTTCCAGTGAATCAAGCGACAACATGCCCGGCTGGCAGCTGAACGAAAGATCAATCTGTCGGGTAGGGATATAGTTTGTCAGGTGAAGTGGAATCTCCGTGGAAGCTCCCCGCAACAGGTTCGCAGGTTCCAACCACAATGAGTCGAATGGATGTACCAACGCGGCTACTTCAATCGGGTGGGGCGAATTGTCGCAGTTCGCCGCCGCGAGCCAGAGCGTATCGAGATATCCTCCCTCAGCCTGAACAGCGGCCAGACTCACGCTGAGCGAGTCTCCATCCGTTCCCGTGCCTGAGTCCACACTCAGCCACTCCGGGGCACTCATCACGCTCCAGTTTAGCGCCGCATCCCCACAGTTGTCGATGGCAATCGAAGCAGTAGTGGATTGCCCGTCAATGCGTGCAACGACACCAAGCTGCTGTGCGTCTCCGCAGAAGCTGGAGAGCGGTTGAATCACCTCGAAACTAACCTCTATCGAATCAGAGGCGGTGCCGGTGTTATCACTGACTATGACATAAGCCGTGTACTCTCCGCCACTCAGACCGGCAGGGCTCGCGCTTACCTCAAAACTATCCGGTGCCGCGCCGCTCGCCGGCGAAACCGTGAGCCAGTTTGCCGTCTCGCTCGCATTCCAGGACAATATTCCATAGCCGATATTCCGCACCTGCACCTTCTGCGGGAGCGGGGGATCACTACCGGCTTCACCGTAGAAGGTGAGAGTGTTCGGTGTCAGCACCAGCGCAGGTTCACCATACCCTGTGATCGTTGCATAAACATCGAAATTGCCGTTGCGGTCATCGGTCCAGGTATAGTAAATGTTGATTCCATCCATCGTTACATTCGGGAACGACTGCGTGGCTGAACCATCATCACTGTTCACCTTGTAGTTCCCCCCAACCTTGACGCCGGATTGATTGTAGTACTGCGCATAGATATCAAAGTCGCCATCACGGTCATCGCGCCAGGCGGTGATGAAGTTCCCGGCGTAGTCCATGCCGATCGTCACCTCTGCCTGCGCCTTCTGACCACCGTCGCTGTTGATCTTGAACTCAGCTCCAAGCGCGGTACCACTTGCACTGTAGCGCCTGCCGTAAAGATCCGGATTGTCGGGATAACTGCCGTTGCGATAGTCGATCCAGACAATCGTGAAATTACCGTTGGCATCACAGGCAATGTCAGGGAAGACACACTTGTTGCCCGTCACGATCGAATTGACCAGGAAGTTGATCCCCTGGGGAGCGCCCGTCGCGCTGTAGCGTTGCGCCATAATATTGTCGCTGCCGGACCGATTGTCATACCAGGTCACGATAAATCGTCCATCCGCCGCAATCGCGACTTTGGGGTTGTGCTGGTACGCATTGCCGGTGTCGTCGTTGATCCTGATATTGTTGCCCGCCTTCGATCCGTCTGAGTTGTAGCGTTGGAAATAGACATCATAGCCGCCATTGCGATTATCCTCCCACACCACGACAAACATCCCGTTGTCGGCGACCGCTATATCCTGCCACGCCTGTGTGCCGGTACCAAAATCTGAGTTGACTCGCTGATTGACATCGCTCGGATTATTTGTGGCGTCAAACTTCTGCAGGTAGATATCACCATTGAACGGATATCCCGTGATCCGGTAATCCTGCCACGCAACATAGGTCTCACCCGACTGGCTCCGCATCAGGGAAGGCTTGAGCTGCTCCGCGCCGGCGGCATCATCGTTGACGATTTGATTGCTGCCGAGCCGGTTGCCGACATGGTCGAAAAATTGCACGAAGATATCATTCTGCCCGGCACGTTTGTCGTACCAACTCACCACGAAGTTGCCATCAAGGTCAGTCGCGATATGGCTGTAACCCTGGTACGCTCCGGTGTAGTCATCATTGACCCGGAAGTCCTCCGCCCAGAGCTGAGCGGAGCAGGGGAGCAACAGGCATAGAGTCAGGACGAGTGCGGAGAATTGTAGAGCTGGCAGAAGTGGTCCACGTCGGTTCACATTTCGAGTCGGTATACTTCCTCGAAACAAGAACCGACGAAACACCGAGGGAGTGCTGATGCTAGTGAACCGCATACCACTGTATCGCATACCAGCATATCTCTTGCTGGTATATCGCAGCGCTCCAAGCTTGTTGCGGCGGGTCTTGGCCCGATGAGGCTTGCCGACTCGGGGTGTGACCCGCCGCTCACTCTGATTTGGAGATATCTCCAGCTCAAACAGTTCGGATTTGTTACTGCAAAGTTTCATCCACTTTGTGGTAAGTCAAATGCCGTGCCAATTGCCGACCTGGATTGGTAAGTAGTATTAGATCAATATGATACAGCGAACAGTTAAAGCGCCACACCAGTAGCTATAGTCTTCCAGGTCAGAACCTTTTTCCGGGTGTGCGGGAAGCTATGGGCGATTGCATTAGGGGCTGTGGCTATGAACATTTCTGGTATTTTCGAATTCAAGTCGAAGAAGTTGAGTTTCTCGGCAGCTCGATTCCCAACAAAGAACCTGAGCAGCCAGACTGGTGGACAGAGGCAAGAGTTGCTCGCGACAAGTCCTCTTAACATGATTGATGGTCAACTGGAGGGACCGGACTAGCCGAGGTTTTCTCCACCCAGCCCCACCCCCCTCGCACAACTCCGGTCGCACCAATCACTTCGATCGCACAATTATTGTGCGATTTCGCTCCCATTCCCCGCGAGTTTTCCCCTCGCGCTTCTGTCTAACTATATGTAAATTAGCACCTTACTTGCCACTCCCGAAGTTTCGGCACGGCAATTGTTATTACATTGGGCGTGATAACCGTTCAACACACGGTCTGAAGAGGAGATATCAAAATGAAGATAATGAAGCAGTCAAAGAAGCTGATCTTACCGATCGTGGCAATCCTCAGCGCAGCCCTTATCTACGGCTGTGATGATGACAACACTACGATAGTGGATGCCAGGCGGGTTCCAGCCATCCCGACCGGCGTCTATTCTGTCACCGGCGATGGCGTCGTCTCGATCATCTGGCCGGAGAACAATGATGGTGGAATCACCAAGGGCTACGGCGTTTATTATTTTGCAGGCTACGATGGTAACCGGGAAGTCTACGAACTGATGGCTACCGTCGATGCCAGCGAACGCTTCCGCTTCAGCGACTTCGATGACCAGTGGTTTCTGGAATACGATGACTATGATGTAGAAAACTCAGAAACCTATTTCTACGCCGTCAACGCCTACAACGATTACGGCGAGTCTGAACTCTCAATCGCCGATGTCTTCGATACCCCTCGTCCTCAGGGTAGCGGAACAGCGAATCTCAATGGCCAGGACCTCAATCGACTTGGCTGGGATTTCTCGAGTCGTCAGCTCCGGGATTGGGATGACAACCGCTCCGACATCTTCTTCGAGTGGGACAGCCAGATCGGCGCGTTCTTCATCTGGGCCGGCAATGGAGATGGCTACAATGTCTATATCCAGGATTATGGCACCACCGGCGACATCACGGCAGTTGGCTGGGGTGAAGTCGGCGGCGGTTGGTCAGAGGTGGGCTGGCTCGAGTTGATCGAGGACCACAGCTACATCATCCGCATGGGTGATATCAACAGTCAAACGGGCACTGCCGATGGCTACTATGCCACCGTTCGGGTGACGGACCTTAACAGCTCTCAATTGAGAGTATCTTTCCAGTGGGCCTATCAAGAAGATTACGGCAACCCTGAATTAAAGCGCGTTCCGAAGCGGAGCGCAGATGATCCGAAAATAACTTCCCCTATACCTTCTCGTACGGTGAAAATCCGTAGAGCGAATTAGCAGAAGGGACGGTGAGCGATAATGAAGCGCACAACGATTCTTAGCGGCGTGCTGGCACTGATGCTGACTGCGATCGGCATCCAGAGTGCCCTGGCACAATCGACGATGCGTCGCGCATACGACGATCTCGAAGTCGACATCTGGACCGATAGAGATGATGGCTCGAACTATTACGAAGGTGACGACATCTACATCTACTTCCGTGCATCACACGATGCCTACGTTGTAGTCTACGATCTCGACACCCGTGGCAATATCAACCTGATCTTTCCGGAAGAACCGGGCGACAACAACTACGTCGAGGGCGGGGAGGTCTATATGATCCCCAACCCCAATGCAGATTATACCTATACGCTGGAAGGCCCTCCGGGTGACGAGTACCTGCAGGTGATTGCTTCTCGCAACTACTTCCCGGTGCCGGAGTGGCGCGGACCGGTCAATGTCTACGACAAGGAACGCCTCGGCGTCGAATTCGACGGTGACAACCAGGAGTTCATCGCAAGCGTAAACTTCAAGTTCTTCCCGCAAAACTCCGCCTACGACCAGGTGTCGTTCTATGTCGCCCCCAGCAGCTACTATGAACCTGAGAAGTCAGACTGCTATGGCGACTGTGGCCAGGTCTACATCGACTACCCGAACGGCTGCGAAGTCTACGTCGATGGTGTCTTCTACGGCTACGCACCTCTTTACGTGCCGCATGCCTACCTTGGCCGTCACCGCGTGACAGTCTACTGGGGTACGTCAATCGTTTACAACGACTGGATCGTGATCAGCCGCTGGGACCCCTTCTTCGTCTATCCGCGCCCGATCTGGGTCTACGACTACTGCTGGACCCACTGGTATCGTGACTACCACTGGGGCTACTATAGCTACTATGACCACGATTGGGATCGTCGCTGGGACCGCTACCCGTCAGATAC
>JBECKX010000023.1:0-40193 GCA_040235515.1 Candidatus Zixiibacteriota bacterium | reverse complement strand
GCCTCTCCGGTTCCCGAAGCGGCGTTGATTTCAGCCATCATTTTCGGCAACCAGACTTCCGACTCATTCCAGCAGAACTCGACTTCAGGAATTTCATCGGGCAAGCCGCCCCTGGCGAATACCTGTTCGAACTCACGCTGGGCTTCGCGGGCAGCGGCTTCGTCATAGTACATACGCACGATAACTCGACCTAGTTCCTTCTTATACTCCATCGGGTTCGTGCCTGATTCGATTGCGCTCTCGATTTCACCTATTTTGACAGAGTCGAGATCACTCACCAGCTTGAAGTATGGCACAATCAGCCGGTCCGGAATCGACATAATCTTGCCGAAGATCTCTTTCGGCGGTTCCGAAATACCGACGTAGTTACCGATCGATTTGCTCATTCGCTGGATACCGTCGGTGCCCTCCAGCACGGGCAGAGTCAGAGCAATCTGCGGTTCAACCCCATACGCCTCCTGGATTTGCCGCCCTGTGAGCAGGTTGAACTTCTGCTCGGTAGCGCCCAATTCGACATCCGCCTTGATCGCTACTGAGTCATAGGCCTGCATCAGCGGATAAAGCAGCTCATGAATCGAAATTGGAGCTTCCTCTTTCCAGCGCTTGGTGAAATCCTCTCGTTCCAGCATCCGGGCCAGCGTCATCTTGCCGCAGAGGCGCAGTATATCTGAAAACGGCATCTTTTCGAACCATTCACCGTTGCGACGCACCTGCACCTGGTCTTCAGGTAGCACTTTGAAGAACTGCTCAAGATAGGTTTGCGCGTTTGCTTCCACCTGCTCCTTGGTCAATTGCGGGCGTGTAGCCGAACGCCCCGATGGGTCGCCGACCTGCGCCGTGTAGTCCCCGATGATCACGACGACCTGATGGCCGAGATCGCAGAATTGCTTCAGCTTTCTCAATCCGACCGTGTGACCAAGATGGATGTCGGGGGCTGTCGGATCGAAGCCCTGCTTTATCACGAGTGGCTTGTTTTCCTTGATTGATCTTTCGAGCTTTTTCTCAAGTTCTCCGTCCGGCAGTATCTCGACTGTGTTCTCCCGGATGATACTCATCTGCTCGGCAACTGACTTCATCGCGCCTCCATCAACGTGCTCGCCCGCCATGGCCCTCCATGAATACCGGCAATATACGGGCGTATCTTAATGGTATCGACCGACATGCGCCTCAAATCCACTTTCCCGGTGCAGATCAGCCGATCACCGTAATTACGCTTTTTAGTTAGAAGAGAATAGTTGAAATGCGGTGGCGTGACAAGCCCTATTCGGGCGGGTTGGCGGCAATCGCCGAGGGAAGCGCGTCGAGCGCTTCGGCGCCCAGCCGTTTCTCGATCACGGCACAGGCGATTACATCTCCCCAGACGTTGGTCGCGGTGCGGAAGCGGTCAAGGAACCAGTCAACCGCCAGGATACTGCCAATGCCCTCAGTCGGCAGACCGGCGGCATTGAGCACCATGACCATCGTCACCAGCCCTGCCTGCGGAATACCCGCAGCCCCAACCGAGGCCAGGATTGCAGTCAGAAAGATCACGACTTGAGTACCGATCGTGAGATCGACGCCATAGAGCTGTGCGATGAAGATTGCGGCGACTGCCTCGTAGAGGGCTGTGCCATCCATGTTAATCGTCGCACCCAGCGGCAGCACGAATCCTCCCACCTTGTTTGAGATGCGGGCATTCTTCTCCACTGCCTCCATTGTTACGGGAAGGGTTGCGCTTGAAGATGCCGTCGAAAACGCCGTCACGATCGCTTCGGCTGTGTTGCCCAGATATCTCAATGGTACTCTGCGCGCCAGGAAATAGAGCAGCAACGGCAACGCGATCACACCATGAAGCGCCAGCCCGGCAAGCACAGTCACCGAATACTCGGCGGTCTTGAGCAATTCCACCTGGAAAGCGTCCCAGCCGACATCCCCCAGTTTGCCCGCAATCAATCCGAAGACACCGAACGGCGCGAAGAGCATGATGTAGCCGACTATCTTCAAGATCACCTCGTTCACCACATCAAAGAGGTGAATTACCGGCGCAGCACGTTTCCCCAGTGTTGTCAGCACAGCGCCGAACACGAGGGAGAAGACTATCAGCGGCATAACATCCGTGCGCGCCGCGGCATCGATGATGTTCGGCGGGAACATCCCGAGGATGACATCCAGGATCGAGTATTCGGCGGCTTCAGGAGCCAGGGCGGTGGAATCGATCGCTCCCCCCACTCCCGGTTGGATTATGTTGACGACGATGATTCCGATCGTGACCGCGATCGCGGTGGTGACAAGGTAGTAGACAACTGCCGTTGCACCCAGCTTGCCAAGCTTGCGAACGTCGCCGAGTGACGTGACGCCGCTGATCATCGAGGCAACGATCAACGGCACAATAATCAGCTTGAGCGCATTGAGGAATAGCGTGCCGAGAAAGCCGAATGAGGCGGCGGCATCCCCCGCATAGATGCCCACCACACCCCCGAGGACCATTCCGATCAGCAGGCCCCAAAGGATGAACTTCTCGCGATTAAACTTCATGAAATCAAAGTAACACTGGTTGCTTGTTCAAAGTTACGATTGGTTTAATCGCAATTGTCGCAAATTTAGTGGCGTGATGCCAGAGCTTTTTCGGTTTCGTCGCGGAGTTGCATCGTCGAGGTTGAATCGTAAAGTTGCATCGTCGAGTTGAATTGCAGCTCCGACGTCGCGCTTCTAGCCGGGATATCCGCCGGCGATATACTCTTTCAGGTAACGATTCTCAACGGCGCGTTGCCTGGTCTCGACCCGCAACACATCACCGATGGAAATCAAGCCCACCAGTTTGTTGTTCTCCACGACCGGCAGGTGCCGGATACGATTCGTTGTGATCAGATCGCGCAAATAGTCGATCGGATCTTCCGGTACCGCGATGATCAGATCGCGCGTCATCACAGTCCCAACCGGGATCTCCATCACCTTGCCATCATTTTCAAACGTCAGGCGGAAAATATCACGCTCGGTGATTATTCCCTCAATGTTGTGCCGGTCATCCACGACAACCAGAGAACCGATGGCGTTCTTGATCAATCGTGACATAGCTTCCCGGATTGTGGCCGTCGGAGAGACGGTAACGACCTTCCTGCCCTTCTCTTCCAGAATCGTACGTGCATCCATTACTCCCCTCCTTACCGAATACGGTTCCTTCGCTTCCATGAAGCGCGGGTTTGAGTCTGCTATTCTGATTTCCGAGAACGTTGATCCGTGATGTCTGCTATTAATACGCATTCTCCACCCGCGGATTATTTGAGATAATTTTGCCTCCCCCGCTGTTGCAGGGCAGCAGTGAAAATCCTTAGATTGCGCTTTTTAGTCGACGGAGAGGATCAGGATGCCGTTCCTGGGAGAGACATTTGCATTAGTTACCGCTATCTGCTGGGCATTCGGCAGTCTGCTCTTCAGCTTTGCAGGCAGGCGGGTGGGTGCGTTTTCCGTCAATGTTATCCGGATACCGATAGCGGCCACAATACTGGTTGTCCTCTGCCTGCTGCTGCAAGGCGAACTGATTCCTCCCTCCGCTACAACTGATCAGGTATTGTATCTGGTCATCAGTGCGCTGCTCGGACTCGTGATCGGCGACTGGTGCTATTTCCAGTCGCTCGTAATCCTGGGGCCCCGCATCGGGTCACTCCTCGCCGCCTCTACGCCGATATTTGCCGTCGTTATCTCCTGGGTGTGGCTGGGTGAAAGCCTCGGCTGGCTCGACCTCGTCGGCATTGGCATCACGCTCTGCGGCCTGGCCTGGGTAACCCTGGAGCGAAACGCGCAGACATTTGGCGCTCGGGAGGGCTCGAAGCTGTGGGGTTACCTACTGGCCGCGATCGGCGCCTGCGGTCAGGCGGCCGGGTTGGTTACAGCCAAGATCGGACTGGGAGAGAACATCAGTTCACTCAGCGGCACGATGATCAGGATGGTAAGCGCTGCGGTGATGGTGTGGCTCGTCGTCATCTTTACCGGCCGGGTCCACCGCGTTCGCACGGCGATTGCCGATCGCAAGGCACTCATGGCAATGCTCGCAGCCGCTACGGTAGGCCCGGTGTTTGGAGTATGGATGTCGCTGCTATCCATCCGCTATACTGAAATCGGAATTGCCGCAACACTGATGTCCACCACTCCACTCTGGGTGATCCCCCTGGTGATGCTGATTCACGCTGAACGACCAAGCCTGCGGGCATTTCTGGGCACTATCGTTACAGTCGCGGGTGTGGCAATCTTATTCTTGCACTGAGATCGATTCCGCGCTAAGTTTAAGACCACGCAACTCCACAATAACGGAGGCAATGTTGCAGATAGCATTCAGACAATTCGCAAGACTCGGCGCGGCGTTTGTGGCCTTCGCAGCCGCCGCAATCGCACTCTTTAACCCGGGGAGCCAACTGATGGCCGACGTTCCTGAAACACCTGAGTTTCTGCTGACACAGGCGGACAATGCTTTCAACTCCTATGACTATGCAAAAGCGGAAGAACTCTACGAGCAGGCTCGACTGAGTGCGCATGATGCCGGCAACCTATCGGTTGAGATCGAGGCGACAGCGCAGCGTGCGCGCTGCAACCTGACTCAGGACAGATTCGATTCCGCGAAAGCGTGGCTCGACAAAACAACGGAGATTGCTTCCGCCGATTACCCTTCCGGCTGGGCCCGCTATCTTGGCGTCAAAGGGCGCTGGGAATGGCGCAATGGGCGCTCAGAGGCGGCGGTGCCGATCTTCTCAGAAATGTACGAGTTCGCAACCGCCAACAAACTTGCCAAACACAAGATCGATGCAGCGCTCATGGCGGCGATCGTTGCGCCGCGGGAGCGCCAGGAGGAGTGGGCGCTCAAAGGCATCGCGGCCGCAGAGGAGGGCAACCAGGAACGCTCGCTGGGCCCGATCTGGAATAACCTCGGCTGGTCCTATATTGAAATGAAACGCTTTGATGACGCAGTCGAAGCCTTCACGAACGCTCGCGTGTATCATTGGCGATTCGGCAATGAGATGAACAAGTATTGGGCGGATTGGGCGCTCGGTCATGCGCTCAAACTTGCAGGCAAGTATGAGCAGGCAGAAAGCTGGCTGCGCCCCTGTCTGGCGTGGGCCGAGCGGATCGGCAATCCCGCCGCCACGGGAGCTGCACAGGAAGAACTGGGGGATATCGCGCTTAATGGAGACAATCATTCCAAGGCGCTGGAATACTATCTGGCCGCGCAGGGCAATTATGAGAAAGCTGACTACCCGGCCAATGATCCTAAGACTTACGAGGCGCTTACGGAAAAGATCGCCGGGCTGAGATAGCTCTCAGCCATCATCCAACCGTAGCAGCACTCCAAAGGCGTTGCGCCCGGATTCACTCTATCTCAATCGGTTTGGGGGGTAGTTTTCGATCGAGGATCGGCGCTAACAGGTCAGGCAGTCCGGGCGGTAGCATCTTCTCCGTAGTTGTGCGGAGCTTGGTTATCCCCCACCACCTCACATCGACTATGCCTTCGCGCAAGGCATCAACGCTCAACATAGCTTTGCCATTGTAGGAACCGACGTAGTAGGTTTCATCGATATGTCGCAGCTTCCCATTCAGCATCAGGTCGAGCTGGCGCGTCCAGATGACGCGATCGATTTCGAATTCCTCGATCGTCAACTCCTCGCGCAATTCGCGTTCGAGCGCACGCTCGGCCGACTCGCCCGCCTCGATACCACCACCGGGGGGAACCCAGTACTTGAGCAGTTCCGGCCTGGCAGGATCAAGCGGCTCGGTGTTGACGTACCGCACCAGGAGGACTTCCATCCGGTGGTTGATGAGCACGATACGTACCGTCTTGCGGATATCTTCCGACACAACTTCCTTCACCGGTTAACTTCGGTTCGTTACAAACAAGAAGCGGTGCGCGGTCGCTTGATTGCCACCGCGCACCGCAAGTTTCCAGGTTTCGTCACATTGTCCGGCACCGCTCCGCTCAATGCAAGCGGCGGATGCCCATGATATGTCGCTAAGACTTCTTAATCGATTTGAGCATCTGCTCAAACTGCATCTTGAAGCGCTGCGACTCAGCTTTCGGGCCGGTCAACTTGAAGAACACGCTTCCTTCCGGCGCGTTCACCACGGCGCCGAGCAGCAGATAGTCTGGGCGCTGTTCCTGAGTCTTCATCATCGGACCGGCGGAAAAGTTGTAGGTGCCGGCGACCTCGACGGTCGAAATTTCGCAACAGTCAGACTCGATGGTGCCACGCATGGCGGCATCCTCGGCGCTCGAACCGTCAGCCATCTCCATCTGGTTGATCCAGCGGTTGATATTGGCGCTCACCGCCCCACCCTGTTCCGGGCCGAAGTAGTAGACAGCGCATTCAGCCTTGGTGTCAACTGTATCGATGAAGTAAGTCTCCACTCGCATCGGGCGCTCCCCGGCGGTGACCCAGCCGTCCGGAATCGACCAGCTGATACCGGCGATGGCATGGTTGCCGTGTGTCCCCATCGAGTGGACGGCTTCCATCTGGTTACTGCCCGATGATTGACCGGTTGATTCCTCAGTTGAACCCTCATCGGAGGAAGAGGAACATGAAGCAAGCAGGAACAACGAGAGCGCGAGCAGCGCGCTCATCACAAAACCACGTACGAACAGATGATCTCTGGACAATTTCCGTGTCATCGATAACTCCTTTCAAGAACTCAATTTATACGTGGCGATGATAACAAATTGTGGTCGCTGCGCAAGAAATTGTGAATTGGGGGAATAAGGGCGATTTGATAGCCCTGTGAAGGCCGGCAACCCTTACAGCGGTATATTCCCATGCTTCTTGGCCGGGTTGGAATCACGCTTGGTAGTCAGCATGCCCAGCGCACGTATCAGCCGTGGTCGAGTTTGTGCCGGCTCGATTATGTCATCGATGTACCCGCGCTCGGCAGCTTTATATGGATTCGCAAACATCTCGGTATACTCGGCAATCTTCTCATCGAGCATCTTCTGCGGATCATCCGCGGCCTCGATCTCCTTGCGGAAAATTATCTCCACGGCGCCCTTCGGCCCCATTACCGCAATCTCCGCAGTGGGCCAGGCGTAGTTCATGTCGCCGCGCACGTGCTTGGAGTTCATCACGTCGTAGGCGCCACCATACGCTTTGCGGGTAATCACCGTGATCTTCGGTACAGTAGCTTCACAGTAAGCGTAAAGCAGCTTCGCGCCATGTTTAATAATCCCGCCATGCTCCTGTGCGATTCCGGGGAGGAAGCCGGGTACATCCTCGAACGTCACCAACGGGATATTGAAGGCGTCACAGAAACGAATGAAGCGCGCACCCTTGAGTGAGGAGTCAACGTCCAGCACTCCCGCCAGGTGCGCCGGTTGGTTGCCGATAATCCCGACCGACCTCCCGCCGAGACGGGCAAAGCCAACGGTGATGTTCATCGCGTAGTCGGCGTGCACTTCGAAGTACTCACCGTTGTCAACGATCAGCCTGATCGCCTCGATGATGTCATACGGTTTGTTCGGGTTGTCGGGTACGAGGTGGTTCAGTTTTTGTTCCGTCCGGTCCGCGGGGTCGTTCGTTTCGAGCAGCGGAGCTTCGTCGAGGTTGTTCTGCGGAATGAATGACACGAGCTTGCGAATGTTCAGGATAACCTCCGCCTCCGAATCGTATGCGAAGTGCGCTACCCCCGACTTCGATGCGTGTGTGTCCGCGCCGCCCAACTCCTCCATCGTGACATCTTCATGCGTCACGGTCTTCACTACGTTCGGGCCGGTCACGAACATGTAGGAGGACTTGCGTACCATGAAAATGAAGTCCGTGATAGCCGGCGAGTAAACCGCTCCTCCCGCGCACGGACCCAGCACCGCTGAAATCTGCGGTACAACTCCAGAGGCGAGGGTATTCAGCAGAAAGATATCGGCATATCCCCCGAGAGAAACTACTCCCTCCTGGATGCGCGCACCGCCTGAATCATTCAGGCCGATCACCGGAGCGCCGACCTTCATCGCCATATTCATGATCTTGCAGATCTTCTCGGCGTGCGCCTCGGAGAGAGAACCGCCGAAGACGGTAAAGTCCTGGCTGAAGACGAATACTATGCGGTTATCGATCAAGCCGCAGCCGGTCACCACCCCATCTCCGGGGATCTTCATTTTGTCCAGGCCGAAGTCGGTAGAGCGATGCGAAACGAACATGTCGAATTCCTCGAAAGAACCGGGATCGAGCAGTAGATCGAGTCGCTCCCGCGCGGTGAGCTTGCCCTTCTTGTGCTGCGCTTCAATCTTCTTTGGCCCGCCGCCCTGCTTCGCTTCTTCCTGTTTCTTACGGAGAATATTAAGTTTCTCTTCGATCGACATCGTCACTGTCCCTCAGTTCAAATCTCAACTTTTTCGCAACGGTACTTCAAACCATCGCTCTTGATGCGTGCAACTTTGTGCTCGAGGTCATGATCCATCGCGATCAGCCAACCCTCTTCCGCGGCCTGTGGCACGATCTTGCGCTTCAGCCTCTGTGTGTCGAGCGGGAAAAGATCAGTTGCGGGCACATAGGGTACGCGCAGGTGATGACAGCTCGGAAACGCATCGGCGTAATAAATCAATTTCTGCCCGGCACTCTCGATTTCGATCCCCATCTGTCCGCGCGTATGACCACCGATCGTAACGACCCTGACGCCCGGAACGATCTCCCGATCATGTTTCACCAACTCGAGTAAGCCGGCCTGCTCGATCGCCTTGAGCCGTTGGGGAAAATAGACACCCGAGGTGCGCTCGTCGGGATTGTTTGCATCCTCCCACTCGTCTGCCTGAATATAGTGAGTTGCGCGTTCAAAGACTACTGTCGGATTGCCCATCGCATCAGCTTTAATGGTACCTCCCACATGATCCCAGTGGAGGTGCGAGAGCAGTATGATATCGATATCATCAGGCGCCAGGTTCAGGCTACTCAGACCAGCGAGCAGCCGGGATGGTTGCTCGCAGCCATACAGCTTACGCTGCTTCTCTTCCATGAAATCGCCGAGCCCCGAATCGATCAGGATGTTGTGCTCGCCCGTTTGAACCAGAAAGACATTTGTATCGAACGGGATCAGATTGTCGTCGTCGGTGTCGACATATTTCCCCCAGATTTTTTTCGGGACAACGCCGAACATAACGCCGGCATCGAGATGAAACCGGTTCTCGACTATGCAGTGGATTTTGAAACTACCCAGGTGGAGCATTTGGTTCCTCGCAGGGGCGCAGCATCTTGCGTTCCTGTAGCTGAATACGGAAATTATCGAGATTTTTGCAAGTTCCCCCTGATCAAGTCGGCCATTGCGGACGCGACGAAGTCATGTGGCTGGATCACACTTCAAATGCAGTTTGAAGAACCGCAGTTGAAAGCTGCAATACGACCGCACGATCTTCGTCGCGGGCAACCTTCGCAATGAATTCACGCAATGGCAGCTCTTTAGTGTCTTACCAGTGTTTTACCGCTTCAAGCTGCCGCCGGCGGTATCCCGCGGTGGCTGCTCCTACCCACGCAGGTAGTTATTTGCAATTACGAGGCGCTGTACCTCGGAGGTACCCTCGTAAATCTCGGTGACGCGCTGGTCACGGTAGAGCTTCTCAATCGTCGAGAATTCGCCGATGTAGCCATAGCCGCCATGAATCTGCATCGTCTTCTGGACACAGAAGTTTGCCGCTTCGGAAGCGAACAGCTTGGCCTGGGCGGCTTCCTTGCCGAATTTCTCTCCGGCATCCTGTAGCTGCGCGGCCTTGTAAGTAAGCAATCTTGCGGCTTCAACCTGAGTCGCCATGTCGGCGATCATCCATTGAATCGCCTGCAGCTTGGCAATCGGGGCGCCAAATGCGATTCGCTGCTTCGAATACTTGATCGCTTCATCAAGTGCCCGCTGTGCGATACCGGTCGACTGCGCGGCGATACCGATTCGGGCGCCATCCAGCGTCTGCATGGCGTAACGGAATCCTTTACCCGGCTCACCGAGGAGGTTCGAGGTTGGCACTTTCACGTTCTCATACCAGAGCCTGCCGGTGGTGGCATAGCGCATACCCATCTTCTTCTGAAGAGCTGCCTTCTTGAGGCCCGGCGTATCGCCCGGAACGATAATCGCCGAGACTTTGTCACGGTCACCATCGCCGACGATCTTACAAAACGTCACCGCAAAATCGCACACATCGCCGTGCATAATGAAGATCTTCTCGCCATTGATGACGAAATTGTCGCCTTCGACTGTGGCGGTCGTCGATTGATTGGCTGCGTCTGAGCCGGCGTTCGGCTCAGTCAACGCGAATGCCGGCACGGTCTTGCCAACCGCAGCGTCCGGTATCCATTTCTTCTTCTGTTCCTCAGAGGCATGCTTGATAATCGGATCACAGGCAAGCTGCCCTACCGCCGCCAACAGCGATGAGGGAGCATCCCAGTAAGCGATCTCTTCGATCAGGGTCGCATATTCGAGCGAGGAATGCCCGCCGCCGCCGAGTTCCTTCGGCATCACAAAGCCGCAGAATCCTTCTTTGGCCAGGATATTGAACATGTCACGGGCGAACACGTCACCCTTCTCATCCCACTGCTTGCCCAGCGGCTCAAGCTTTGGACCGATCTCTTTGAGTTTGTCGCGGATCGGTTGCTGTTTTTCAGAAACGTTGTATCTCATAGAGTCTCCTGGAAACTTTAAATCATCCCATAAAGCTCGCAATTAATCGCGTGACCTTGGAAA
The DNA here is from genome assembly GCA_040235515.1 of Candidatus Zixiibacteriota bacterium. Taxonomy (GTDB): domain Bacteria; phylum Zixibacteria; class MSB-5A5; order CAIYYT01; family CAIYYT01; genus JBECKX01. Next base: position 29,528 of record JBECKX010000023.1, on the reverse strand, counting down.
AATCAACCGATTTATTGAGCTTTCGGGCGATGATTTGGGCATCGATCTGCGGTCGGCCGATTTCGAGTTTCGCGCAAAAAAAGAGGCTGAGACCGGAGTCTCAGCCAGCGCGAACAGCCCTTCTGACCTTATGAATTAACTGCCCGCAAATACTTGAATGGTCCTGAGTTCCAACCCGGAGCCGCATCGCTTGCAAGCGGATAGAACTGACGACCGAATATCCACGATCGCGGTCTGTCTTGCTCCGATTCGGATAAACCGGCACGGAACGCGGCCGACGACCAACATTACATGATCTTTTCCTTTTTCCGCTTCTCCGCAACCGCAGTCTTAACGTAGGCGATGATCTCCTGCGTCGAGGTACCGGGTCCAAACAGCTTGTTCACACCCTGGCTTTCCAGTTGGCGAATATCCTCGTCATCCATGATGCCGCCACCGAAGAGAATCATATCACCGCAGTTCTTCTCCTGCATCAATTTGTGGATCGCGGGAAAAAGCGTCATGTGCGCTCCGGAGAGCAGCGAGACGCCGATAGCATCGACATCCTCCTGCAACGCCGCTTCCACAATCATCGCCGGGGTTTGACGCAGTCCGGTGTAGATCACTTCAAAGCCTGCGTCCCTGAACGCGGCGGCAATGACTTTCACGCCTCTGTCGTGACCATCAAGCCCCGCCTTGGCGAGTAGAATTCTGATTTTGTCGGTATCACTCATGCTGCAATCCTGTTCAATGTTATTCTGCCGGAGGGCGACGTGCTGCGCCCGCGTGCATTCGGGCTCAGCCTGCTGAGTCCCCGCAAATTGATAATCCTCTTCTACACAATCGGCGGTTCGGTGTAATCGCCGTAAACATCCTTCATAGCCTGACTGATCTCACCGACCGTCGCATATTGGCGTACACATTCGATGATGTACGGCATCGTGTTCTCATCATTGCGGCAGGCGTTGCGCAGGTCCTCAAGCCTGGCATCGACCTCAGCCTGGTTGCGCATTGATTTCGCTTTCGCGATCGATTTGCGCTGAATCTGCTCGACCTCTTCGGTAATCTTCAGAATCGGGATCTCAATCTTCTCATCCTGGTGGACATACTTATTCACCCCGACGATGATTCTCTCCTTCCGGTCGATCTCCTGCTGATAGACGTATGCCGACTTGGCGAGTTCCTTCTGCAGATAACCCTCTTCGATACACTGCAATACTCCGCCCCGTCGGTCAATCTCCTCGAAGTAGGCTTCCGCCTCCTCTTCCATCCGGTCAGTCATCGCCTCGACAAAATACGATCCCGCCAGCGGGTCGATCGTGTTGACGACTCCCGTCTCATGCGCCAGCACCTGCTGCGTGCGCAGTGCGAGCAATGCCGCCTTGTCGGACGGCAGGGCGAGTGTCTCATCCATCGAATTGGTATGTAGCGACTGGGTTCCACCGAGCGCCGCAGACATCGCCTCGTAGGCCGTGCGGATCAGGTTCAACTCCGGCTGCTGAGCGTTGAGAGAACAGCCCGCCGTCTGCGTATGGAAGCGACACATCCAGGAGCGCGGGTTCTTGGCTTTATATTTGTAGCGCATCCGCTTTGCGTAAATCCTGCGCGCTGCCCGGTACTTGGCGATCTCTTCGAAGAAATCCATGTGGGCATTAAAGAAGAATGAGAGCCGGGGCGCGAAGTCATCAACGTCAAGGCCCCGCTCGATCGACTTTTCGATGTAAGTAAAACCATCCGCAAGGGTGAACGCCAGCTCCTGCACCGCGGTCGCCCCCGCTTCGCGAATATGGTAGCCGGAAATCGAAATTGTATTCCATTGTGGCATATGCTTTGTGCCGAACTCGATCGTATCCACGATCAGCTTGACTGCCGGTTCCGGCGGATAGATCCATTCCTTCTGGGCGATATATTCCTTGAGGATATCATTCTGAAGCGTCCCGCGCAGATTCTCCATCTTGACACCCTGCTTCTCAGCCACCACGATATACATCGCCAGCAGAACGGAAGCCGGGGCGTTGATAGTCATCGAAGTTGAGATTTTCGACAGATCGATCCCGTCGAAGATTTTCTCCATGTCGAGCAACGAATCGACCGCGACACCACATTTGCCAACCTCACCTAATGAGAATTCATGGTCGGAATCGTAGCCCATCAGGGTCGGCAGATCAAATGCAACCGAGAGGCCATGCTGTCCCTGCTCCAGCAGATACTTGTAACGTCTGTTGGTCTCTTCGGGAGTTCCCATTCCGGAGAACTGCCGCTGTGTCCAGGGTTTGCCTCGATACATCGATGGATGGATGCCGCGCGTGTAGGGGAATTCGCCCGGGAAATTCAGATCCCTGAAGAAATCCAGATTCTTGGTGTCCTCAGGCGTATATAAGGGCTTAACCGGCGCGGAAGAGACCGTGACATACTTCTTGCTGTTGTCGGTCTTGGCTTCGGCCTTTGCCTTCCATTCATCGTAGGCTTGTTTGAGTTGCTGTTCGAACTTATGTTCGGGAGTATCCTTAGCCTGCTTAGCTTTCTCGCTGACGTCAGCCATTTACCAGTCTCCCTCGGAAATAGTGTTCATAAATTTCATCCGCGACGCTGTACGGATCAGTCTCGCCCGTCAACAGCCTCTCGCTCATCGACTCGAACTCGGCGTCGAAATCCAGCAGCTTGTCTAGATCGCGCGCGACCCGGTCCCTGACCGTAAAAATGATCTCGCTCTTCAGTTGCCGCTTGCGGCGAGCTTCAAATTCGCCATTGTCCGTAATGATACGGCGGTGCTGGGCGATTTTGTCCAACAATAAGTCTACACCATCACCCGTTACCCCGTTTGTACCAACGGCTTGGATTTCTTCGTCATCTTCTCCGAGCCGCTCATGTATCATCGTGTTCAGAATGCCGAGCAGGCGCTCGCCACCGGCCCGATCAATCTTATTGACACAAAATACATCAGCGATCTCCATCAGTCCAGCTTTCATTGTCTGAATCATATCGCCCGACTCAGGCACCAGGATCACGACCACCGTATCGCACGCCTCGACGATGTCGAGTTCGATCTGACCGATTCCCACGGTCTCGATCAGGATCAGGTCCATTCCGAAGGCATCCAGCACCCGGACCACATCGCGGGTCGCAGCGGCGATTCCGCCGGTCTGCCCACGGGAGGCCATACTGCGGACAAAAACATTCTCCATATTTGCCAGGTGCTGCATTCGTACCCTGTCACCCAGCAGCGCCCCACCGGTGAACGGTGAGGAGGGATCAACGGCGATGACCCCGATTTTCAAGTCCTGCCGGGCATAGCGGGTGATTATCGCATCCACCAGCGTCGATTTGCCGGCACCGGGTGGACCGGTGATTCCGATGCGGTAAGCCTTCCGCTCCTGCCGCGAAACCTCAGCGAGCAATTCGCGGTAATTTGAACGACGGTTTTCTACATGAGTTATGATGCGGGAGAGTGCACGGCGGTCACCCTGCCTGAACTGCTCGAGGATGGTCATGCGCGGACTAGCCCCAGCTGATATCTTTGACGCGAAGCTGGATCTTGGTGACACCCTGGTAGTGATTCTTCTCTACAACATAGGCCATATCAAAATCAACACCATGCATGGAAAGCGGCTCCGCAAAGTCACCGAAGCCGAAACCGATCACGTCGAATACCTTCCGACCGGATCGGACCTTCATGCGCAGGTGTCCCCGCCCTACGACATAGGGTCGTCCAACGATGTGCAGTTTACGGGTAACAAAAACCGGTTTCATGTTCTCCGGGCCGAAGGGGGCGAAACGTTCGAGCATCTCTACCAGCTCAAAATCCACCTCATCCAGATCAAGCTCGGCATCGATATGAAGCTTGCGAACCAGGTCCTCCGGCTTGAGGTTTTCTGCCGCGACACGTTTAAAGCGACGCTTGAACTCATCAATCTTATCCGGAGCGATCGACATACCGGCAGCATACTTGTGCCCACCGAAACGAAGCAGCAGGTCTTCGCACTGTTTGAGTGCGTCGTATAGGTGAAATCCGGGAATCGAGCGGCCCGAACCCTTGCCTTCGCCATTATCGACGGCTATCAGCACGGTCGGCAGGTAGTAACGCTCAACGAGGCGCGATGCCACGATCCCTATTACGCCCTGATGCCAACCCTCTGAGTTGAGCACGATTGCTTTGTCGTTCTCAAGGTCGATCGACTCCTCGATCTGCTGGAGGGCTTCCTCAAGCGTGTTTTCATCGATGGTCTTCCGGCGGCGATTCTCCACCTCAAGAAACTTTGCAATCGAACTGGCAGTCTGCGGGTCCTTGGTAGTCATCAGCTTGATCGCCTTCTCAGCTCCCCCGAGCCTCCCCACGGCGTTGATGCGTGGCGCGATGATGAACACGATCTGGCTGGTCGTAATCTCCTTGCCCATCAGGTCGCATTCGAATACAAGAGATTTCAAGCCCGGTTTCGAGGATCGCATTATCTGATCGATCCCGAAGTGGGTAAGAATGCGGTTTTCGTGAACCAGGGGAACAACGTCCGCAGAAGTCCCCAGGGCTACCAGATCAAGATGTTCATTCAATTCTGATTCATCCTGTCCCAGCTTGCGATAGAGCCCCTGCGCGAATTTGAACGCCACACCGACGCCGGCCAGTTCTCGCCCGGGACCCTCGGTCGAGAGTTTCGGGTTTACGACCGCTGCCGCATTCGGCGTCACCTCTCCCGGCTCATGGTGATCGGTGATGATGCAATCGATACATTTTTCCTTGGCATACTCGACTTCCGCGTTGGCGGTGATTCCGGTATCAACTGAGATGATGACCGATGCCTGCTTCCGCTCCGCTTCCAGGATACCATCCTCCGACAGCCCATAGCCCTCTACCAATCGGTTCGGGAGGTAGTAATGGACATTCGCGCCCAGCTTGTTGAGGATCAGGAACATCAGCGAAGAAGCGGTAATACCGTCGACATCGTAGTCGCCGTAGATCATAATCGTCTCGTTGTCGCGTAGCGCCTGCAGCAACCGCTCGACGCCCTGTTCAAGGCCGGGGATCTCGAACGGATCGATAAGATCTGACATGTTCGGGCTGATGAAGCGCGTGATCTCATCGGGATCAGTCAATCCGCGACTGACCAGAATCCTGATGATCAGCGGTGGGAGATCGAGTTTTTTGGTGAGATCGTCAACCAAATGGAAGTCAGGCGAGGGCGCGACGACCCACTGCATTTTGACTCGATTTTTGGAAATCAAAATATCCTCGTCCTAAGAAATTTGCCTGAAGCAGGACATAAGCCGAGTTCTGTTAAGCTAATAGCCTGCAGTCATTTATCTGCGAGTCCGTTTTCACGAACCCTCCAGCGACCTACCCGAGAGTAGTAGCGAGTCTGAGCACCTCTCCTCTCCTATTCGGTCTTGCTTCGGATAGGGTTTGCCGATCCGGAAAGGTTTCCCTCTCCGCTGGTGGTCTCTTACACCACCGTTTCACCCTTACCCCGGGTTACCGAGGCGGTATACTTTCTGTTGCACTTTCCGTCGGATCACTCCGCCCTCCGGTTAGGAGGTATCCTGCTCAGCGAAGCTCGGACTTTCCTCGCCCTGACAGCATCAGGGCGCGACTGCGTCGCCTGCTTCAGAACAAAACCAGCAATTATTATCTCAAATAAATAAGCAGATCGTCCCAGGCCCAGGTGAGCAGTCGATTTCAATACGCCCACCAGCCCGGAGAGATCTGTCGTGAGCACGTGACCCTTTGGTCCGTACTGACAAATAAGACGGTCTAATACATCATCCGGTAATTCGGGGCTTCCTTGCTGATCGTAACATCATGCGGATGCCCTTCCCGAAATCCGGCTGAACTCACCTTAATAAACTTTGCGTTCAAACGCAAGGCTTCCACATCCTTCGACCCGCTCAGCCCCATACCGGAGCGAAGCCCGCCGACAAGCTGGAATATCATATCTGAGAGCTTTCCCTTATACGGAACACGGCCCTCGATCCCTTCCGGCACCAGCTTGCTGACATCAGCAGTATCTTCCTGGAAGTAGCGATCTTTGGCGCCATCTTTCATCGCGCCAATCGAACCCATGCCGCGGTAAACCTTGAAGCTGCGCCCCTCCAATAGCACGGTTTCGCCCGGAGACTCATCCGTGCCGGCCAACAGCGAGCCTACCATTACCGAGTGGGCACCCGCCGCCAGGGCCTTGCAGATGTCACCGGAATAGCGAATTCCACCATCCGCGATCACCGGGATGTTTGCCTCCGCAGCCGCCTCCACGGCGGACATGATTGCAGTAACCTGTGGTACGCCGCCGCCGGTGATCACACGCGTGGTGCAGATGGCCCCGGGGCCTATTCCCACCTTGACGGCGTCGACACCGACGTCGATCAGCGCTCTGGCGCCTTCTGTGGTCGCGATATTGCCTGCGATCAACTCGGTGTTCGCAAATCGTTTCTTTAGCTCCCTGGCCGCGCTCAACACACCCAGCGAGTGACCGTGCGAGCTGTCGAGGCAGAGGACATCCACGCCCACTTCAATCATCGCCTCGGCGCGCGGGATCATATCTTTTCCAACTCCGAGCGCTGCGCCGACCCTGAGCCGTCCCCCGGCATCCTTGCAGGCGCTGGGGTAGCGGAGTTTCTTCATGATATCCTTGAAGGTAATCATCCCCTTCAAGTTCATATTCTTATCAACGATCGGAAGCTTCTCGATACGGTGCTGGTGAAGCTTCTCTACCGCCTCTTCCGGTGTAGTCCCCTCCGGAACGGTGACCAGGTCTTTGTGGGTCATCACATCGGCGACCGGGGTGTCAGGCTTGGGATGGAACCGCAAGTCGCGATTAGTCAGGATTCCGACCAGCCTCTCGCCTTCAACGACCGGGATACCGGAGATCGAGTAGCGTCGCATCAACTGGAGCGCGTCAGCCACGGTCTTGTCGCGGCTGAGCGTGATCGGATTGACGATCATGCCGGCCTCGGATCGCTTCACTTTGTCAACCTCCGCCGCCTGCGACTGAATCGACATATTCTTGTGGATAATCCCGATTCCACCCTCGCGGGCGAGTGAGATCGCCAGATCAGACTCAGTGACGGTATCCATGGCCGCAGAAATGATCGGTATATTCAGCCTGATGTTGCGCGTCAGGAAGCTGGAGACATCGACATCGCGCGGATGCACCTCCGACCTGGCAGGCACAATCAGGACGTCATCGAACGTCAGGCCAGGATTCTCGAGCACTTTATTCTCAAGCAGACCAGCCATCGGCTAATCATCTCCTTCCCAGATCAATATCCGACCGCATGATGCACAGGTTTGAATCGTTTCGCCCTTCTTGATCATCTGAATCTTCTGCGGCGGTTGTGATTTGTAGCAGCCACCGCAAGCGCCGCGTTTGAGCCTGACTACGACATCGGCGCCCTTACCCCGGCGGACGCGCTCGTAGATCGACATCGCCTGCTTCGGCACTTTTGCCTTCAAGTGGTCGCGATGCGCCTCTTTCTCGTCGACTTTCCCCTGCACCGAGTCAAGCTGCTTCTGGAGGGCTTCGAGGCGTTCCTTGTAGTTGGCCGTAATATCATCCTGGCGGCTCTCGAGGTCCTGGACTTCCGCCTTCAGCTCCTCGATTTCATTCATCAATTCCAGCGACTGTTCTTCGTCGGCGGTCACCTGTACTTTGGCCGACTCGATCTGCGCGACCAGTGCATCATATTCTTTGTTGGTCTTGATCGTGAGCATCTGATCCTGGAATTTCTTGATATGCTCTTTGTTCTCATTGACCCGCAATTCGAGTTCTTTCAACTCGACCTGGGCTTGCGTCAGTCTTTCCTTCTTCAGCTTGAAATCATTCGAGACCCTCTCGATCTCATTCTCGAGGTCCCTCATCATTCCGGGCAGGAATTCCTTGGATCGCTCCAGTTCACCGATCCAGTAGTCAATGTCTTGCAGTTCCTTCAGTAGTCGTAAATCTTCATGCATCTAATGCGCCCTCCGGGGATAGAGGCTGCGGGCCGAAACAGTAAAAAAAAACGCACTGATCTTCTCAGTGCATCTCGTACTTTTCTTTCTTCGATGTTCGGTTGTAGCGTCTTGTATCAGTTTCAGTACCGGCGTCACCAGTGTACCTCAAATATTTCCTATATGGTGGGCAATACTGGATTTGAACCAGTGACCTCTCGGATGTGAACCGAACGCTCTAACCAACTGAGCTAATTGCCCGCTCAAATCAAAGATCTCAGCTCTGCGGCGGCTGCTAACCTGTTGTCAATCATATGGGCCCAGCAGGGCTCGAACCTGCGACCCACTGATTATGAGTCAGTTGCTCTAACCAACTGAGCTATGGGCCCAATCGCCGACTATAGCTATTCATAATATGAATGACGATTGTGCCTGTCAAGCCAAAAGCCATTTAGCAGCTTCCGAGCCGTCGGCTCAAAGGTTCTACGCTTCCAGCCGCTCCGGCTGAGACGGCAAAAATGACCAATTCAGTACAAAAAACTAATAATCCAAAAGCAAACAAAAGCGACCCTGTCCGCGTCACAACTAGGCGAGCACGATATTTTGCAGCATCTGGCGCAAGTTGCAGACAGCCGGGAGTTTTGCCAGATTTTGCAACTTTTCGAACACAATATTTCTATATTGAAGAAGAGCAACTTTTGGAGCACCCTGCTAATTTTAGGCTGGGCCTCGGAACCCTACACACCACATCTCAATAGCAGCATAGGAGCAGCTATGCCCAAGAAGTTACCACACCCCAGCGACTTGCCACCGAAGCCGCGCAAGCAGTATTGGGTATCGTACCGTCTGCAATCACTCTCGCCGGAGAAATTCGTCAAGGTCACCAACAAAATACTCAATGACGACTACGGCATGATACGAGCTATGCGTCCGGGGACACAAAACGCTGGCTAATCGCTAACGCAGGCTAATCGCTATAGCAGTCGGAGCGTGCACCACTCGGTGCGTGCAGCAGCACGGAGCGTTTGTTCTGGTCCGGGGGATTGAGACCGTTTCTGTAAAAGAGGTCTTTGGGGCAGCGGTATCAAGCGAAGCGCCGTGGTACCGTGATTAATGGGTAAAACTGCAACCGACAGATCCGCATCTGCATCAATAGCTAGCGCCGAAGTTAACGACCAAAACTGATCCCCAGCGCCTCGGCTGTACGAACCGCTTCACCATTGGGATCAACATGCTTGAAGCCACCGATCGCGTCCGCGATCTGAGTACTCTCTATCTTGCCTCCACGATAGCACACCATATGTCCATACTTCTTCTGCGCCAGCAGATCAACCGCCTTTTTCCCGAAGCGTGTCGCCAGGTAGCGGTCGAAGGAGCAAGGCGTGCCACCGCGCTGAAGATGCCCCAGCACCGTTGCGCGTGATACCATGCCGGTTTCGCGTTCGATCATGTCGGCAACCTTGAAGCTGATGCCGCCGAGCTTCTCATGGATCGTACCCTTCTCCTCAGGATTTTGCAGGGTGACGTCTCCATCCAGCGGTTTGGCGCCTTCGGCGACGACTATGATCGAGAAGTTCGATCCACGGCTGCGACGATGCTGAATCTTGTCATACACTTTTTCCATGTCGTACGGAATCTCAGGAATCAGGATAACATCCGCGCCTCCGGCCACACCCGATTCGAGCGCAATCCAGCCGGTGTAGCGCCCCATGACCTCGAGCACCATACAGCGGTGATGGCTCTCTGCCGTGGAATGCAGTTTGTCGATCGCCTCAGTGGCTGTGACAACAGCGGTAGCGAATCCGAAGGTGACTTCCGTCGCCTTGAGGTCGTTGTCGATCGTCTTCGGAACGCCGACCACATTCAACCCGTAGCGCTCCTGAAACTGCTTGGAGACCGCCATCGTGCCGTCACCACCGATCACCATGAGCGCTTCGATGCCGAGCTGGTCGATGGTCTCCATTACTTTTTCAGACATGTCGACTTCCTTGAAGCCATCCCCTTCCTTGACCCGCCATTCGAACGGATTGCCCTTGTTTGAGGTCCAGAGGATCGTCCCGCCGCGTGGCAGGATCCCACGCACAGCCTGAGGCGTCAGGTTGATATAGCGCTGGTTGATCAGTCCCTCGTAGCCATCCTGAAATCCAACCAGGATCCAGCCATGCTCGCGACTCGCCGAAAGCACCGCAGCCCTGATGACAGCATTCAAGCCGGGGCAATCTCCTCCCCCGGTCAGAATTCCGATTGTCCTGATATCTTTTGCCACTTCTTCTTACCTGCGCTCTCTAGTTATCCTTTTTCTTAAGCGCCTGTCGATACTCATAGACTTTGTCGATGACGCTCAAGACCTCATCTGCGGTCATGTCGTAGTCATTGCCGACCTCCGCCATGATCTCCTGCTTCGCGACCGCTAGTTCATATTTCGTCAAGTCGGTCGGTAATACCCACCGTTTTTTCAGATAGCGGATATAAATCTCATTATCCTGTTCAGTTGGAGTCGCCGAATCCGCCGTATCCGCAGTATCGCCTGCCGCGGCCTGAGCGATTTTCGCGCTGTCGGCTAGGGTGGCAGAGGTATCAGGCGTTGTCTTCCGGGATGCGGTCGCGGAGTCAGCTGGAACGGAATCGATGGCTGTCGAGTCTCCACGCGGATTACCCAGCGAATCGAGATCAATCCCCAGATCCCCCGGCTCCTCGTAGCCGGAGCTAAGGCTGTCGAGCTTCGCCAGGAAGCCTTTCTCCGCTTCATCAAGACGTGAGTCAACGGTAACTTTGTACTTGGCGAGTTCCGCCGACACCATCTCCCGGGTCTGTTGCCGCTGCGCCTTTTCCTCTTCAGCATTCAGGAAACTGCGGGCAACCACAAAGGCAATCACCGCAACCAACATGACTGCCGCAAATGTAAAGTAAGCTTTCTTCATAATCTCCCTTGCACTCCTTGCAGAGAAGGTCACCGCTGTAGAGCGTAATGTCAACAAAAAGTCGATTGCAGACACTCCCGCAAGATATCACGAATTTGGGTAAAGGATACTAGAGCCAGGGGAAAGAGTGTATATATTGCGGTGATGGTTCCTGGTAAGGTGAAATGGAGGAAATGATGAATACACGGATGTTGATGTTGTTTGCACTGATGGCGGCCGCGCTGCTGCTCTCAGGCTGCGGTGCGCAGCGGGATGCCGAGTCGAAAGCCGAAGCGAGTTCTGCGGGTGAGGGAACCGCAAGTTCGGGCGGGATGCGGGAAGCATACTGGCTTGGTTTCAGCAGCACCCGAGACGGTAACTATGAAGTCTACTACGTTGACTTCGACAGCACACCGCCGGTGCGACTCACCCACGATGATGCGACTGAATTCGCTTATGCCGCTGACGATGTTATCTATGCCGTCTCGAGCCGCGCCGATGATCTCCCGATGGGTGACTACTACCTCTACCGAATCAATCCCTACGATTCCACGATGGAACAGATTACGCAGTTTCCTGTGTATGATTCCTGGCTCGGGGTTTCACCCTCCCGCGATTCGCTGGTCGTTTGTTCACGCAAGGATGGGAAGCGGGAGCTGTTCCTGATCGACCGGGACGGGAACGAACTGGCGAAGCTGACTGGCGGTGACTGGCAGGACTCCGACCCCGATTGGTCCCCGGATGGCAAGACGCTCGTGTTGCGGTCAGACCGCACCGGCGCATGGGAAATCTGGCGGATGAATCTCGATGGCAGCGATGCGCGTCAGTTGACCAATGATCCTGACAACGACATGTATCATGGCTATGGTGGGGAAATCCCACCACGCTGGTCACCGAATGGGAGACAGATTATGTGGGCCTCCTTTCATGATGACCAATGGGATATCTACCTGATGGATGCCGACGGTGGCAACGTCAGGAATATCACCAACACGCCCGATATCGATGAGACGTGGCCCTCCTGGTCACCCAATGGACAGTGGGTTGCGTTTGACGCCGAGGTTGAACCCAACTCCGACAATTATGAAATTTACGTCATGCGCACCGATGGCAGCGGCAGACGGCGAATGACATTCAATGAGGAGTTGGATCTGGCGCCGGTATGGATTAAGCGGTAAGTCAAGCTCTCTCGGAACTTGACTCCAATCGTAGGGGCGAGTGGTACTCGCCCTCACAAGCCACGACTAAGCCATCGAGGTTGTGTCAGGTCTTAGCACCGAACGCATGGCGTGAGGTGGCGTGACCTGACACGCAGGTTACAAAATCCAAGAAATCATCTCAAAAAAGCACTACGAGATCGGGCGGGTAAAATCTCGTACCACCATAACTACAGAATCCTTCGTCCACGAATGTGTAAGGGCGAATGCCATTCGCCCCTACAATCATTTCGGTTCTTCTCTCCCCTCGCCCGGCTGCGGGAGAGGGCCGGGGGTGAGGGCGTTCAATATGGTCAGGATAGGTCTCCTGACCGTGCTATCTTTGGTCTACGGGCATCAGCATTGGTGCCCCCCTACCCCTTCGGGTGCACCATATCCGCAGGTTTAACATACTCGTCGAACTGCTTCTCATCCAGGATGCCCAACGCAACCGCGGCTTCCTTCAAAGTCGAGCCGTCGGCGTGCGCTTTCTTGGCGATCTTGGCAGCGTTGTCATAGCCGATATGCGGATTAAGCGCCGTTACCAGCATCAACGACTTCTTCATCAGTTCATCGATGCGTGAAGTGTTCGCTTTGATCCCCACGGCGCAATGATCATTGAAGCTTTCGCAGGCATCCGCCAGCAGCCGAATCGACTGCAGCAGGTTGTAGATCATTACCGGCTTGAAGACATTCAGCTCGAAATTGCCGGAACAGCCGCCAACATTGATCGTGGTGTCATTACCGATCACCTGTGCGCACACCATCGTCATTGCCTCCGACTGCGTAGGATTCACCTTGCCCGGCATAATCGAAGACCCCGGCTCGTTGGCGGGTATCTCTAACTCACCCAGACCACTGCGCGGCCCCGAGGCCAGCCAGCGCACATCGTTGGCTATTTTCATTAGCGAACAGGCGAGTGTCTTCATTACACCGGAGGCCTCGACGATCGCATCATGTGCCGCCAACGCCTCGAATTTGTTGGGTGCAGAGACGAACGGTAAACCAGTGATCGAGGCTATCTTTTTTGCGGCTTTCTCAGCAAACTGCGGATGAGTATTCAAGCCGGTACCCACCGCCGTACCTCCGAGCGCCAGTTCATACAAGCGTGGCAGGCAGTTGCCGATGCGCACCAGGCCGTTGTCGAGCTGTTGCACGTAGCCGGAGAATTCCTGACCGAGCGTGAGCGGCACGGCATCCATCAGGTGTGTGCGGCCGATCTTGATGATCTTCTCAAATTCCTGCGATTTCTGCTTGAGCGTATCGCGCAGCTTCTTTACCATCGGGATCAGGCGGCGGTTAATTTCCTCAGCCGCCGCGATATGCATCCCTGTCGGGAATGTGTCATTCGAGGACTGCGCCTTATTGACATCGTCGTTGGGATGAATCGGCTTCTTCGACCCGATCTCCCCGCCGGCCATCTCGATCGCCCGGTTGGCGATAACTTCATTGGTATTCATATTGGTCTGCGTGCCGGAACCGGTCTGCCAGACCACCAGCGGGAAATTGTCATCGAGCTTACCCGCGATAACCTCATCCGCGGCCTTTACGATCAGATCAGCTTTCTCCGCCGACAGAGTGCCCAGTTCCTTATTGGTCAGCGCAGCAGCTTTCTTGAGGATTCCCAGCGCCCGGATCAATTCTCGCGGCATCCGTTCGTAGCCGATTTTGAAATTCATGAGTGAGCGGCCGGTTTGCGCGCCGTAGTACTTGTCAGCCGGGACTTTGACTTCTCCCATTGTATCAGATTCTATGCGGTAATCCATTGTTCCTCCGGAAACAAGGCGGTGGACGAGGACGGCCACCGCTCACCAGTCCTGGGATATTGATATTCAGTTGTTGTGGACGGCAGTCGTCCTCGCCTGCCGTCGAGCCACAAAGGCCGCAATAGCGATATAAATATAGATTTTAGCGGCATTTTCAAAGCGAGATTTTATAGCCACCCCAGCTCTTACTCCCACTCAATCGTCGCAGGCGGCTTGGAACTGATATCGTACGCCACCCGGTTAACACCCTTCACCTTGTTGATGATCAAGTTGGAGGCTTCCCCCAAAACCTCATGCGGGATCTTGGCCCAGTCTGCCGTCATACCATCCACCGATGTCACGGCTCGCAGCGCGACAACATTGTCGTAGGTACGCTCATCACCCATCACCCCGACACTCTTGACCGGCAGGAGTACCGAAAACGCCTGCCAGATTTTGTCGTAGAGATCGCGTTTTCTCAACAGATCGATGAAGATCGTGTCTACCTGCCTCAGAATCTCCAGCCGCTCCGGCGTAATCTCGCCCAGCACCCTGACCGCCAATCCCGGACCGGGGAACGGGTGGCGCCAGAGGATATGATGCGGCATCCCCAATTCCTCGCCGATGACGCGAACCTCATCTTTGAACAGCTCCCGCAGCGGTTCCACCAGTGCCAGGTTCATCCGCTCCGGTAGACCGCCAACATTGTGGTGTGACTTGATCGTGACAGAGGGTCCGCGGAACGACACCGACTCGATCACATCGGGATAAAGCGTCCCCTGCGCCAGGAACTTGATGTCGCCAATCTTCTTGGCTTCGCTTTCAAATATCTCAATGAAAACTCGCCCGATGATCTTCCGCTTCCGCTCCGGATCAACAACCCCCTCCAGTTCACGCAGGAACTGTTCGCCCGCATCCACGCGCTCTACGTGCAGCTTGAGGTGCTCCAGCGCTTCCAGTACTTCATTCTCCTCGTTCTGCCTGAGAAGACCATTATCGACAAAAACCGCTGCCAGGTTGTCGCCGATCGCCTGCTTCAACAGCAAGCCTGCGACCGCCGAATCGACTCCACCGGAGATGCCGAGGATCACTTTGTTGTTCGCAACCCTGGCACGGATTTCATCGATCGTCCGAGCGATGAAGGAACTCATCGTCCAGTCGCCCTTGCAGCCACAGATATCAAAAACGAAATTGTTGAGGATCTTCTTGCCCTCTTCGGTATGCGCCACTTCCGGATGAAACTGTAACGAATAGATGTTGCTCTCGGCATTCTCCATTGCGGCTATCGCGACATCGTCGGTTGACGCGGTCGTATCGAAACCACCCGGAAGAGCCTCAATCGTGTCACCGTGGCTCATCCAGACGGTTGAGGAAGCCGCGACGCCGGCAAATATCTTCGATTCACTCTCGAACTTCGCCACCGCCCTGCCATACTCGCGCGATTGACTTCGCACCAGCTTGCCGTTGTACACCTTTGCCAGCAACTGCATACCGTAGCAGATGCCGAGAATCGGCACATTGAGGTCGAGGAAGCGCCTGTCAAAGTCGGGGGCGTTTGGATCAAGCACGGATGATGGTCCGCCCGACAACACGATACCCTTGATATTCTGGTCTGCGATTCGCTCATAGTCGATCGTGCAAGGATGGATTTCGCAATAGACATGCATCTCGCGCACGCGGCGGGCAATCAACTGCGTGTATTGTGAACCGAAATCGAGGATGAGGATTAATTCATTGCCCTTGTGCGTCATACCCATTCTCCTTGTCGCCTGACCAGTTCGCGTTTCCAGTTCTCATCGTCGGTAGCGGGATAGTCAAGATTGTAGTGAAGTCCCCGCGACTCCTTACGCTCCAGCGCGAATTCAATGATCAAGTCAGCACAGGTGGCAAGGTTGCGCAGTTCGGTTATCTCATAATTCCAGGGGTTGCGTGTAAAGTAGTCCTCGATATCATTCTTCAATGTCTTGATGCGTGCCTGGGCGCGCTTCAAGCGGTAATCGGAACGCACCACGCCGACGTAGTCCCACATCAGGTTCAACAGTTCATTGCGGTCATGCTGCAGCAAGACTCGCTCGCGACGCTTGAGCCGGTCAGCCACTCCATTGACCGGCTGGCCGGGAACGGCCCTGCCGATATACCGGTCAACATTACGCACTTCAGCAACCTCAGCGGCGAAGTGTGCTGCCGATACAGCTTCCAGCAGTGAATTTGACGCCAATCGGTTGGCGCCGTGCATACCGGTCATCGCCACCTCTCCACAGGCATAGAGTGCGTCGATATCAGTTGCGCCCTTAAGATCGGTGCAAACCCCGCCACACATATAGTGCGCCGCAGGAACCACCGGGATGCGATCCACTGTGATATCGATGTTGTACTTGAGGCAACTCTGGTACACATTCGGGAAACGCTTCTGAATCAGTTCTGCGGGCAGGTGGGTGATATCCAGAAAGACGTAAGGGTCACCAGAGGCCTTCAATTCGGTGTCGATCGCGCGTGCCACGATATCCCGCGGAGCCAGCTCCGCAGCCTCGTGGTACTTATGCATGAACGACTCGCCCGCCATCGTAACCAGCCGACCGCCTTCGCCGCGGATAGCCTCGGTCAGCAGGATCGCCCGCCCCTCTGAGGCATAGAGCGTCGTCGGGTGGAACTGGATGAACTCCATGTTGGAAACCGACGCCCCGGCGCGGTAGGCCATTGCTACGCCATCACCGGTCGCGATCGGAGGATTCGAAGTGTGCTTATATACAAGTCCGGCGCCGCCGGTGGCCAGCATCGTAGTACCGGCATAGCACGGCTCGGCTTCATAGCGAAGGCTATCGAGGCACACCGCGCCCACGCACCGCCTCTTTCCGCCTTCCTCCACCGTCAGCAGGTCAACCGCGATTCGGTTTTCGAACATCGTTATATTCTTGTTCAAATTGACCGCACGGAGAAGCGAGCGCTCGATCTCTCGCCCCGTGTAGTCGGCGGAATGGACGACGCGGCGATGCGAGTGTCCGCCCTCTCGTGACAGGTGCAGGTGCGACTCCCCTGCTCCCTCATCATCAGCGGTAAAATGAACGCCGAGTTTGATCAACTCCTCGATGCAACGGGGACCATCCCTGACGATCGATTCCACCACCTCACGCCGCGAGAGGCCACAGCCGGTCTTGAGCGTATCCTCGACATGCTTCTCGAAACTGTCGGTGCTGCCGATGACAGCGGCAATCCCCCCCTGCGCATAGTTTGTATTGGAGTCGCTTTTGCGTTTCTTGGTGACGACAGCTACGCTGCCTTTGCGGGCAACCTTGAGGGCATACGACAATCCGGCGATACCTGATCCGATTACCAGAAAGTCGAATTTTAACACGGCACTACCTCGTCAATAATGCCCCAGAATATATCTGCCTGATCGCCAAAATCAATTCCTATTTCCAGAACATAGCAGGGCATTTCACGAAAGTGGGACGGCGAAAGCTTGACCGCGTCCTTCTCCGTAACCACAACGGCGCTTGCGCCCGCTGTTCGTGCGCGCTTTTCCACTTCCTGCACCTCCTCATCCCTGAAGCGATGGTGATCGCGAAACCACGTGGTACCGCTGAGCTTCAAGCCGGCTCTGGCGATCGTGTATTCAAAGCCATACGGGTTTCCCAGGGCTGCCATCGCCCAAACTGCAGCAGCCGGGGGCAGTTCGCCCTCTCCGTGCAAACGACGCAATTTCTCGATTCTTGTCGTCGTGCGCACGATCCGGACTGCCTCATTCTTCGCAAGAATCTGCCTTTCAATCAGGTCCAGCTGCGCCTGCGAAACCGTCTCGCAACGGGTCAGCACGATCAAATCCGCGCGCCTCAACTCTGCAAGCGGTTCTCTGAGGATTCCCGCCGGAACACAGTACCGATTTCCGAACGGATTGGAAGCATCGACAACCACGATATTCAGGTCGCGCGCGACATCCCTGCGCTGAAATCCGTCATCGAGCAGGTATAGTGCGGGATCGCCCTCCAGCGCAACTTTCTTTGCCATAGCGCTTCGGTCTGCGCCTACGCCGAACCAGACGCCGGGTAACTTTCGCGCCAGCATCGCGATTTCATCGCCAACCTGCTGCTGCGTCGGATTGCTCGAAGAATCGGACCGGAACACCACGCCGGTACTCTCCGCATCGGACTTATAGCCGCGCGACAGAATCGCCGCAGTTCTTTTCGATTGCAGGAAATGATTCGCCAGCGCCTGAACGAGAGGAGTCTTGCCTGTCCCCCCCGTAGTAATATTGCCCACGGCGATTGTAGGGCGAGCCAGTGCTTTAGCTTTGAGTAGTCCCGCATCGTAGAGCAGGTTGCGGAATCCGATGATGATTGTGTAACTCAGACTGAACGGCAACAACAATAGCCGCCAACGTGAAAGCCGAGGGAGCCTGAGATCCATTCTGTCGACTGGCACAGCCACTCTCAATCCCGTTCAGCAATGAGACTCAGTATCTTCTCGACGCAGTCGGCGACCACCTTACCACCGCGCTCCCGCAGAGCCGTGCCTCGATCGTGAAAATCATGGTCCATAGCCAGTTCAGCGAGCAGTTGGGCAACTGTCTCGCTCAGTGAGCCAGGTTCCGTCACAAAGCCAAGCTTGTATTGCTGCAACAACTCGTGCCCTACCTGCTGTTCGGAGTGATGCGGACCATAGATCACCGGTATCCCGGCAAACGCCGGCTCGAGCAGGTTGTGGCCGCCGATCGGCACAAGCGTCCCGCCGACAAACGCCAACTGCGAGAGGTGATAGATTGCATTCAGCCATCCAATCTCATCCACAAAGAGGAGATCCGTCTCCAACGCAACTTGCGAAGCCTCGGACCAGACGGCATAACTGAACTGAGATTCCGCTATCAGCTGTTTGACTTCAGCGACTCGATCCAGGTGTCGCGGCGCGAGGATCATCCTCAGGTTCGGATAACTCTCACGCAGCTTCGCAAAGGCAGAAAGTAAGAGCTTCTCTTCGCCCGGTCGTGTCGAGCCACATGCCCAGACTACCATACGATCCCATGCCGCAAGCCTGTCCCGTGCAATCTTGAGCTTCTCCGGATCAGGTGGAGAATACTCTTCCTTGAGCGAGCCCATCACTTCAACCTCCGTCCTGCCGTCGGTGAGTTCGCTGGCGAAATGAGCATCCTGTTCGGTCTGCATCAGCAATGCGCGGGAGGATGCCAGGACCTGACCGAAATATGGCTTGAGCGCGCGATAGCGGCGGAAGGAGCGGGGAGAGATACTACCCGATGCCTGCACCACCGGAATGCCAGACTCGGCGGCAATCTCCAGCAGCACAGGCCACAATTCCGTCTCCACCAGCACGATCTCATCCGGATTGAAAAACGATATCACGCGCCTTACGACATGCGGCAGGTCGAGCGGATGATAGAACACTGCATCCGGCGAGAGTGAAGATTCAATCGCTTGCTTTCGACCGGCAGCCGTCGTAACTGAAAGGATGGTTCGCACTCCCCTATCGCGCAGCGCTGAAACCAGGCGCAGCGCAATCACCACTTCACCGACCGAGGATGCCACCAGCCATACAAGTCGCTGGTTGGATGCACCGTTGAGCGCCGGGAGGTTCCTGCCGAGGCGTTCAATCTCTCCTTTGCCGCGAAACCAGCTTTGCCAGAAGAAATAGAATGATAGCGGAATGCCGTAGGCAAACGTGAAGCAGTAGTAGACGAATTTCATTGTTACAACTCAGCCAGTACGGCGTCCGCAGCGCGGCCGGCTGCACCCGGCTCGCCGAGCTTGTCCCGGACTCGCAAGAGCGCCGTTTTCATCTCTTCGCGTTCAGCTTTCACAGTCAGGATACGTCGGCAGAACTCTGCGAGTTTTGTTGGGTTCATGTCGTACTGAAGAAACTCGGGAACGACCTGCTCTGCGGCGATGATATTCACCATGCCGACGTGGCTCAGCTTGATTACGCGCCTGGCGATCTGATATGTTATCCAACCTGTTCTGTAGACTACACAAAAAGGTGCGCCGCACAGCGCGGTCTCGACCGTACTCGTGCCCGACTTGACAATCGCCACATCCGCTGCCTTAAGCAAGCCGTAACGGTCATCACCAATACGTTCCACTCTTAAGCCGAAACGAGTCTGCTCGATATGATCATACACCGCTGCACCGATCTCTTCACGCACCAGCACGAACACTCTGAGATTGGGAACGGTTTCCCGCAGCAGGCCGACCGCGTCCAACATCGTGCCATAGTGGCTCTCCACTTCATTCGGCCGTGATCCCGGCAGGAGCGCCACGATTTTATCATCGTTCTCAATGCGGTGCGTCGTCTTGAAGGCCGCGGCGGATTCTGAGGAGTCGATCTGGTCAAGAAGCGGATGCCCCACGAACTTGCAGCGTAATTTCGTTTTCGCGAAGAACTGCTCCTCGAAAGGAAAAACCGAGATCAGTAAATCAACGTCTCGTTCCATCTTGATGACACGCTTCTTTTTCCAGGCCCACACTTGCGGCGCGATAAAATATATGACCTTAATCCCGCGCTGATGCAGCTTCTCCGCGATTCGGAGGTTGAACCCCGGATAGTCCACCAGGATCGCGACATCCGGCTTGACCTGATCGATTCTCTCGAGTACGTCATAAAACACCCGACGAAACTCGAAGTAGCGCTTAACGACTTCCCAGAATCCAGTGACAGCGAGCACCTTGAGGTCATACCACAACTCGGCCCCTTCCGACCTCATCAGTTCACCCCCAAGTCCAAAAAACTCAAGCCCGTCGGTGCGGGCTTTCAGTTCGCGGATCAAGGAGGACGCATGCAGATCGCCTGATGCCTCCCCGGCAGAGATGAATACTCGAGTCACTGATTTTTCTTGCCACTAGTTCTGATAGTTGTCACCTGCAGTTATAGCTCTCCGCAACACGCTATCGCTCGATCCTACCGCATGATCTTGTTGAGGTTTTCCAACGCAATATCCTCGATCTGATTTGCCAGCTTCAACGCCGCCGTTGCCTCTGCGCCGGATACCGCAACCGGTATGTCATCGAGTACCGAATCGACGAACGAGCCGATCTCCTTCGTGAGCATATCATAGTCGGCATAGCTCAACTGCCGAAACATGATCTTGCGTCCGGTCGGTTCATGCTGGAGGGCGCTGAAGTAGCCCTCCCATGATTTCTCATCATTGAGCTGAGCCAGCACAAAGTGTTCGCCAGATTTCTTATTCAGATCGATCGAGAGGTAGTTATCGCGCGCGAAGAGCCGCAACTTCCTCATCTTCTGAACGCTTATCCGTGATGCGGTCAGGTTTGCCACGGTTCCATTCGCAAATTCGATCCGGGCATTGGCAATATCGGGCATCTCGCTGATGACTGCGACCGCGGAGGCATGCACTTCGCTGACCTCCGACTGCACCAGAGACAAAATCAGGTCGATGTCATGAATCATCAATTCAAGAATCACGGCGACTCCGAGTCCACGCGGGGAAAACTGCCCCAGCCGGTGGCCCTCGATAAACCTCGGTGGTTCTGGCAGCAGTCGTAGAGCCTCCGCCGCCGGGTTGAATCGCTCGATGTGCCCCACCTGCAGCTTGAGCCCCTTCTCGTTCGCCAGCGCCACCAGTCTTGCGGCTTCCTCATGCCGCCGCGTAATCGGTTTCTCCATCAGGACGTGCTTGCCCGCTTCAAGCGCACGCACCCCCTCGGCATAATGCGATTCGGTTGGCACGACGATGCTGACCGCATCGACACGCTCAAGGAGTTCTTCGATGCTGCGGCACGCATAGCAGCCGCTCTTCTCCGCGGTAGCCTGCGTCTTCTCCGGTACAATATCAAAGGCCGCAACCAGCTCGGCACGGGGTAGCTGAACCAGCTTTTCGGCGTGGAAGCGACCCAGGTGGCCACAACCGACGACGCCATACTTTAACTTCTCGCTCATTGGCACGATACCGGTACGATTAAATGAGGTGCGAGCATCTACTTGGTGATGCCACGGTCGGATGCTTCGATGAAGTCGACCAGGGCTTTGACTTCATCACACATTTCCACTTCAGACTTTATTCTTTCCAGAGCCTGCGTCGTGTTCAGCTTGGAACGGAACAGAATGCGAAATGCCTTCTCAAGCTTTTCGAGCGAATCCTTGCTGAAGCCTCGCCGTTCCAGTCCTACCCGATTCAATCCTGCAACCCGCAGCGGGTAGCCGGCGCAGAGGGCGTAAGGACACACATCCATCGGTACTCGGAAACCACCGCCGATCATCGCGTGTGCTCCAATCTTGACAAACTGGTGGACCGGTACAAGCCCACCAATGATTGCCCAGTCCCCGATCTCGACATGGCCGGCCAGGTTCACCGAGTTGGCCATGATCACGTTATCTCCGATGAGACAATCGTGGGCCACGTGCGAGTATGCCATCAACAGGCAATTGGCTCCTACCTTCGTAAATCCGCGCCACTCGGTGCCGCGGTTGAGAGTGGCGAATTCTCGGATCGTGGTTTTGTCGCCCACATAGAGCAGTGATTCTTCGCCGCCGAATTTCAAGTCCTGCGGCACTGTTCCGACAACGGCACCGTGGTGCACGGAAACACCTTTACCGAGCCGCGCGCCGGCTGCGATCAGCGTGTTGGACCCGATCTCACAGCCGTCATCGATTTCGACATTCTCCTCGATGATGGCATAGGGTCCCACCATCACACCGTTGCCGAGCTCCGCTTTGTCTGAAACAATCGCCGTCGTGTGTATCAGTGCGCCGCTCATCTGTCAACCACCGCAGCCATCATCTCGGCTTCGCACACAAGTTTGCCATCCACGTATGCCTCTCCTGTCATCTTGCAGGTGGATCGACGGAAGGAGATCATCTTCAATTCGAAGCGCAATTGATCTCCGGGGAGGACCGGCTTGCGAAACTTTACTTTATCAATCCCCATGAAGTAGACCACCTTGGTCTCCGGCTCCTCCACCGTATTGAGCAGCAGGAAGCCGCCGGCCTGCGCCATAGCCTCGACGATCAGTACACCCGGCATGATCGGGTGGCCGGGAAAATGTCCCTGAAAGAAAGGCTCATTGATCGTGACATTCTTGATCGCCGTCACCGAATCGTCCGGGACCAGATCGATTATCCGATCTATCAGCAGGAAGGGGTAACGGTGCGGCATCAGCTTGAGGATCGCACCGATATCAAGCACGTATTCGCCCGATGCCGATCCGGCGTATTTTTGCTTGATCTGTTTCTTCTTGTACATGGAGCGCATCTTCTTTGCCAGCGCAACGTTCGCCGCGTGCCCCGATCGCGCGGCCAGGATATGACCCTTGATCGGCGCACCGATCAGAAACAGGTCGCCGATCAGGTCGAGCGCCTTGTGGCGAACCGGCTCGTTGTAGAAGCGCAGCTCCTTGTCGTTGAGAATACCGCTCTCGCCGATGCGAACATCCCCCTCCAATTCGAAGAGCTGTTTGAGTCTCTGCAGTTCGTTGTTGTCGATGTCATGATCGCAAATCACGATCGCGGAGTCGAGCCCGCCACCCTTGATGATCCCCCGCTCCTTCATCATCTCCACTTCCGAGAGAAAACAGAAAGTTCGTGCCGGAGCGAACTCTTCCTCGAATTCATCCTCCAGACTTACCAGCGATGTATACTGAGTACCGAGGGCGGGGTTTCTGTAGTCCACCATGAATGTGATTCGGAACTCGTCGCTCGGTACCACTACGATGTCGACGCCGCGGTCCTTCTCCGAGTACGCCAGGTGAGTGTCGATCTCGAAATATGCCTTCGGCTGAGATTGCCGGACGATACCGCCCTGTTTCAAAATGTCGACGAACGGTTTCGACGATCCGTCGAAGACCGGAGGCTCGATGTTGTCGAGTTCGATAATCAGATTATCTATTTGCAAGCCGGCTACGGCGGCAAGGACATGCTCGACCGTGTAGACTTTGGCCTCCCCCTTCTGGATCGTCGTCCCGCGATCAAGGCCGACCACATGGTCGATGTCCGCGGGGACTTCGGGGCTACCCTGCAAATCGGTCCGGACAAATCTGACACCGGTGCCCGGTTCGGCGGGTTTGAATGTAATGGTTGACTCGCAGCCGGTGTGAAGACCTACTCCGGAGCCACTGGCTGAGTTTCTGATGCTTTGTTGTTCTTCAATCATGCGCTCTTCCTAAGGTTGTCTGAAACAACACGCAGGTCGTTTCGGGCAATTCATATCGCGCAAATCTAAGTGATGAGGGGCGCTAATTCAACCTAAAAGAGCGGCTGAGGTTGTCGACTATTCGGCTGTAATATACGGAAGAATATCCTGGAGATACTTCGGCCCGATCCCGCGGATTGCAATCAGTTGATCGGGCGATTCAAATCCGCCCCTCGCTTCGCGATATTCGATGATCCGCGCTCCGATAACGCTGCCGACGTGCGGCAGCAGCACCAGGCTTTCGGCGGGCGCAGTGTTGATGTTGATCTTAAGGTCAGCTCTCCAGTGACGGGACAGGGTGGCGTCCCGGCTGGTTGGATCGGCTCGATTGGACGAAGCCCGCGCAGTTCGCTCTGAACCCGCCGAAATCACCGCTGAGCTGCTACGGGTCAGTTCGATCGGCTCGAAGACGACATCGGCCGGTATCTGCTCCTGCATCCGCTCGAGCAGCAGAATTCCTCCGCCCACGAGCGCGAGCGAAAGCAACACGGATAACGCGATCAACTCTGCTCGACTGAATCTGAAAATCTCCCTTAGTTCTTCCATCCCACTATCCCCTCGTTACTTCATTCTCCCACTAGAACTGAATCTCTACCCAGAATTCGAGTTCGCGCGTGTGTCGATCACCCGTACCGGAGATATCACTTGAGTCTCCCCAGCGGGCGCTGAGTCCGCCGCGAATATTCTGTGAGAAGTTGTAGCTGGCGCGCGGCTGAATCGTGAGATCGGAGCGTTTGGCGGTCAAGCCAACCGGCTGGTTCGGATTGTGGTTCTCCGATCTCGACTTGCGCACGCTCACGTCAAGGTCAAGACTGAGGTTCGATTGAATATTGACCCGTCCGAAGAGTGGCAACCAGATCTTGCTACCGCCACGGAACGAGTAGCTCGACCTGACGGTGAATGTCTGCGAGTACTCAACGCTCTTCGATGCGAGATCGCCACCTTCACCCTCACCGGCTCGGAATTTCTCGCGAATGGCGCGTCCACGGCCGTAACTCACTGTCGAACGCAGACCCGAGGCGAACTTCCATTCGATCGTCGACTGCACCAGCGGGTTGTAGTCGATCGTCGTCACACGATCGGAGGTCAACCCGGTGGTAACATTGATCTTTTCAGACTCCTTCTTGGTATACTTCGAGTCGAGCGTGAAATTGCGCGCAAACAGTTTCGGGAAGAGGAGGAAATCGAGCTTGCCGAACTTGAGCCCCAGATCGGGGAAGGTTGTGCTTTCGTCGCGCGTGGGCCGATTGCTGGCCTCCTGGATCCCATAGTTCCACCGCGTGGATACAGAAATGCCCAGGAATAGGCGCACTCCCGAATTGGCATCGAATGATCGTGTCTTCGAGCGTGAATCGATCTGCGTGGAGGTCGCTGCCCCGACAGGTTTGACCCCCGGGTCCTGACTGAACCCGAAGCGGTAGGCCAGAGAGGGGCGTTCCGCAAAGCCATCGAGTGATGCCCGCTCATCCCACTTGAACCCCAGACCAATCGGATCGATCCTGTCAGTGAACAGGCGCAGGAACTTGAGTCCATACATGTAGACCGGCGTTCCCGGCTCCTTGGGTTCCTCCGGTTTCTTGTTCTTGGTGGAATCCGCTTCCTGCCGCAGCGAATCGAGGTTCATGTTGCCCTGCGCTCCCCGCGGTGGCGTTCGTCTTGGCGGCCGCGTAACTCGTCCCACCTTGTTTTGACCGAACAGCCGCTGCAGGTTAAAACTGGTATTCGAACTGAATGCGCGGTTGTTTCCGATTCGCCTGATATTCGAAATCGTCGACCCGGAGACGGAGAAATTCTCGCTGTGCGACGATGAGAAGCTGAGCCGTGTTCCGGTGATAAACGGCAATACGTTCGGTGAGTAGTTCGCTTGAAACGCCTGATCGTAGCGCCGCTCCTGACCCAGCTTGAAATCACCGGGATTGAACGAGAACTTCACCAGATTCGGATCGCTGATATCTCTGTCGGTCTGCATCCGGTAGGTCACATCAAAACCGGAGATCAGATTCATCCCTGTGCTGAACTGTCCCTTGAACGTTCGCTGATAGCGGAAGGTGTTAACACCGAAGCTATTGGTCTGGTCATCGAGCGTGCGGTTGACCTCACCCGTTGCCTGAATTCGGTTTGGCAGCGGATTGAAAGCCGAGTTGACCACTCTGTCAGGAATCAGGGGCAATCCTCCCAACCAGGAGAAGATCCTCAGCCCGCCGCGTTGCGGCATATTCAGATTGTAGCCGCCGCGCGCGGTATAACGTTCGCTTTCTGAGCGTGGCACGGTTGGTGACCGGCTGATTGACTTGTTATAGGAGAACTGCAGATTCTGCAGGTTGTTCAGGAAATACTTGAAGATCGGATTGTTCGAGCGATTGTTGAAACGCAGGCTCGTGGAGAGTCCTGACGATGTCGACACCGATTTTTGCTCTTCGATCTGCTCAGTCGGAACCACGATATCGGATCCCGTTATCAGACGCGGTGAGACCTCACTGCGCGACCAGTTATACGAAATCGGCAACGTAGCCCCCCACGATTCCGGCAACAATTTGTGCGCGTTGAAACTGGCGTTCCAGCTGAAGTTGGAATTCTGTGACCCCGACCCCAGGTCTTTGCGATCCGCCTGTGTCAGGGTGCGGAAGAACTCGTCGGTCTTGGTGTAGTTTACGCTGAAGGACATCACATCGCCGAACGTCATCGAGCCCGCAACGAAGGCTGCAGTTCCCTGATCACGACGCACCCCTGTCGTCCGCAACTCATCGACCCAGATCGAACCCGACATCGTCGAGTCTGCTGTCTCAGGATCCATGTTGATTACACCCAACGCGTAGTACTTGATTCGCGTGATCGTCGGTGATCCCGATAGTCGATAAGGTCGTTCCTCGTACGACGACGGCAGCACGATCTCCATCGCCGCCGCAGAGTCCTCGGGAGTGCCCTTGTCGTAAAGCTCCTGAATTACCTGCGACACACTATCCCTGGCGGCCTGCAACTGCAACTTCAATTGCGTGATGCGATCGAATTCGATCAGCATCGAGTTGGGTTCCCAACCCTGCTTAACCATGGTGCGGTACTCATAATAGTTCTCAGCGTCAACACCGAAGCGCAGGAAGCAAAGCAGGCTGTCTCGATCTGCGTCGCCATGGATGAACATTTCCAGCTTATGGTAACCGCTCAGGTCCTGAGGCTTGAACGGCACCCTCTCACACATGCCAGTGTCTGACGGTGAGAGGTTCTCGAAATTCAGCCGCAGCGACTGTTCGCGCTCACGCGTCTGCGTGGTCTTGTCGTAGTAGCCCTCAACACCCGGCGGCGGGTTGTAGATCGAGTCGGCATCGGTGGCGATTACCGTTGCCTCGAACCTGGCTTCCTCCGCGCGCAGTTTATCCTGCGGCAGTACGGGACGTGATTCCCAGAGGTTACGAGTAAGCTCGATATCGGCGAAATCAACGAAGATTGTATCGGAGGCATTCGCGACCCCGTCGATCCAGATGCGCATGAACTTGATCAGGCCACGACTCGGAGTCCCGATTTCGGTGTACTGAGTGCTGTCCTGGAACGGGATTCGAACCGAGTACCATCCCTTCCACTCGGAACCCTCCACCCGGTACGGATTGTTGGCCAGGTCCATCTCCCAGGAATAGTAGTTGTTGTTATAGTCATTACCGCCCGATGCGTTTATATCCTCGGTATCAGGCTTGTTCAGTCGGGCTTGATCCTGCCCGTTTCCTTCGGTACCGTTAATGTGGTTGTAGTTGTAGCGATCATCGCTGTCGTAGGACCAGTTGTCGCCGGCGGGATCATCGGACGAGCAGTCCCACCACGATGGCGCCGTACCCTCTTCGCACATGCGCAATTCATCCGCGTTGCTGATACCATCAAGACCGACATCCTCCCCCTCATCCAGAATTGCGTTCGGGGGAACTTTGGTATCCTCGGTATTCTTGATGCCGTCTCCGTTGACATCCTCCGTGATCTCCCCGAGATCGATATGCACAACTCCACGATCGCCCCTCATCCTCAATTCGATGAACTTCGTCTTGGTCTGGTCGCTGGCGCCGGTTGAGAACGGGCGAATGATTCCGGCATACGAATCGATCGCGAATGTACTGGCCGATTCGACCGGCGAAAACCGCAGAGTAAGGATGTTGGTGCGGTTCTCCCCCGCCTGCAGGTCGCGATTGTAAATATCGGTGATCGGCACCTGGTCGTACGGGTTGTACCAGATCAGGCTGCCGCGCTTGGCGACGGCGGTATCCAGTTGCAGTGGCGGGGATGCCTTGTACCAGGTGCCTCTCGCTACACCTAACGTATAGCGATCCTGCGAACCCTCGAAATCATCGATATACGCTTCACCGTTGATGTTCGGGTTCGGCGATGACCTGCCCATCTCTCCCTGGATCGTCACACGCGACGGCACCTTCGTTTCAATCAAAGGCAGCGCGTCCACCAGCTTCGTCGGGGCCATCGTCGAGAAAGCGTAGGATGCATCGAAATCAAGATTCAAGAACTTCGATTGCTCTTCGCCCAGTCGCGGTTTCCTGTCGGTCTCTTTCTCTGACTTGTAGAGAATCGTCGAACCGAATTTCAGATTGCGGTGGACTTCATACTCACCTCGAACTCCCAGTAGCGTCTTCTTCTCCGAAGTGATCAGCGGGGCGTACTCATAGTCAACTTTTACGTCTGCGTTGGCGCTCAGGGCTTCCTGGTTGAGGAAACGAATCTGCCCCGACTCATAGTAGATCTGGTAATCCTTATCTCGTTCCAGCCGACGACCATTCAAAGTCACCGTTTCGGAATTCTCAACGATATCGAACTGACCCAGGTAGAACTGCTCTTGACGTGTCTCAGATTTGACCAGCAAGTAGTACTGAGAACTATCCTGTCGCGTGGTGCCCGACTCGGGGCTGTCATAGAGGGCAGGTACTCGCTTGTTCAGTTTGGGATCATCGAAAGGTCTTCGACTCTGATCGAAACGGAGGTGCCCCCGTACTGGGTCAAGGATGCTGATATCGAAGGCGTCGACCTTTCCGTCATTGTCCTTATCGAGCCCCAGCAGATTGATATAGCTCACACCGGCCTGGTTATTCAACTCCGACTCGTCGCGATCGGCCTGACTCGTGGCCTGTCCTCGGTAAATCTGCACTTCAAATCCGTCAGGATCATCGATGCGCCCCACATCGTACACATTGCGCCAGACGTATCCCCACGTGATGTAGTTGGGCAACGGGTTGGGCGGGATAATCAGTTTCAACAGCAACGTATCATTCCCCTCACTACCACGACTGCCGATGTTCCTGATCTGGCCCGTATTCCGATCCATCACCTGCATCCAGACACCGATTGCGCGATTGCGAATCTGCTGATCCATGATAATGTAGAATTCCGTGGGGTGATACTCGTAGAGCTGGCGATCGATGGTCGACTGATATTCCGAACCGTAGAGCGCGACCGTTCCGATGAAGCTCTCTTCGGGATGGAAACTCGGGTCGTTGGGATTGAGGTACATCTTCGCGGTGTAGGTCGTCACTTCCGGATTCTGTTCCGCATTCAGGAAGCCATACACCTCAAGGTTGATGATACTGTCCCGCTCCTGCAGGTTGAAACTTGCCGGGAAGTTATCGAGGTCGAAATAGACATTGTTCAGGTAGCTATAGT